>CAZBHM010000062.1:0-11151 GCA_964491975.1 uncultured Lachnospiraceae bacterium
AATCTACTCCTTATGCAGCTCAGATGGCAGCTGAAACTGCTACAAAGGCAGCTTTGGTACATGGACTTAAGTCTGTTGATGTTATGGTTAAAGGACCAGGCTCAGGAAGAGAAGCAGCAATTCGTGCTCTTCAGGCATGTGGTCTTGAAGTGACAAGCATTCGCGACGTAACACCGGTACCACATAACGGATGTCGTCCGCCGAAACGCAGAAGAGTCTAATAGGAGGTGTAAGAAGTGGCAGTTAATAGAGTTCCTGTATTAAAAAGATGCAGATCACTTGGATTGGATCCTATATATTTAGGTATCGATAAGAAATCAAACAGAGAATTAAAGAGAGCTAACAGAAAGATGAGCGAGTATGGTCTCCAGTTAAGAGAGAAGCAGAAGGCAAAGTTCATCTATGGTGTGTTAGAGAAGCCTTTTAGAAATTATTATGAGAAGGCAGAGAGAATGAACGGTCAGGCCGGTGAGAACCTCATGGTTATCCTTGAGAGACGTCTTGACAACGTTATTTTCCGTCTTGGTTTTGCCAGAACAAGAAAAGAGGCAAGACAGATTGTTGATCATAAGCACGTATTAGTAAACGGAAAGTGCATCAACATTCCTTCTTACTTAATTAAAGCTGGTGATACAATCGAAATCAGAGAAAAGAGCAAGTCTTCTCAGAGATATAAGGATATATTAGAAGTAACAGCAGGCAGACTTGTACCTGCTTGGTTAGAAGCTGATCAGGAGAACCTTAAGGGTGCTGTTAAGGAACTTCCTACAAGAGAAGTTATTGACGTTCCTGTTAACGAGATGCTTATCGTCGAGTTGTATTCAAAGTAAGATTATAATTTATTTAGTATACGATTTGATTTACGTCAATTTTGGGTACAGGCTTGCCTGTGCCTAAAATGGCATTAGATAAGGTTGATTTATTCAACCTTCCCTCAATACAAAATACCCAGAAGGAGGGGCTATATAGTGTTCGATTTCGAAAAACCAAAAATTGAAATTGCTGAGATATCAGATGACAAAAGACGCGGAAAATTTGTTGTAGAACCATTGGAAAGAGGATATGGTACTACACTTGGTAATTCATTAAGGAGAATTATGCTCTCTTCATTACCGGGTGCTGCTGTCAGTCAGGTTAAGATTGATGGTGTTCTTCATGAATTTAGTTCTATTCCGGGCGTTAAAGAAGATGTTACTGAGATTATCATGAACATCAAGAATCTTGCCATTAAGAATAGCAGTGATACTTATGAGCCAAAGACGGCATATATCGAGTTTGAAGGTGAAGGCGTTGTTACAGCGGCTGACATTCAGGCAGATGCAGATATCGAGATTATGAATCCGGAACTGGTAATAGCTACACTTAACGGCGGCGCAGATTCTAAGCTTTACATGGAGCTTACCATAACAAGAGGCAGGGGATATGTAAGTGCCGATAAGAATAAAAATGAAGATTTACCAATTGGTGTAATCGCAATTGATTCTATTTATACACCGGTAGAGCGTGTGAATTTATCTGTAGAAAATACACGTGTTGGTCAGATTACTGATTATGATAAGCTTACGTTAGATGTGTTTACTAATGGAACACTCGCTCCGGACGAGGCTGTCAGCATGGCAGCAAAGGTATTAAGCGAGCATTTGAGTTTGTTTGTTGATCTCTCAGAGAGCGCAAGAAATCTTGATGTTATGGTTGAGAGAAAAGACGATGAAAAAGAAAAAGTGCTTGAGATGAACATTGACGAATTAGAGTTATCTGTTCGTTCATATAACTGCTTAAAGAGAGCCGGCATTAATACCGTCGAAGAGCTTTGCAATAGAAGCCACGATGATATGATGAAGGTTAGAAATCTTGGACGTAAGTCTATGGAAGAAGTAGTTGCAAAATTAAAAGAACTCGGATTATCTTTGAACTCGGGTGAGGAATAAGAGATTCACGTATTACTTAACAATTTATGGAGTATAAGCGTCCGGCTAGTAAGACCGAAGAAGCATAGCCGTGCGTTCCACAAATTTAGAAAGGAGCCAAATAATGGCAGGATATAGAAAGCTTGGCAGAACATCAAGCCAGAGAAAAGCATTAATCAGAAGTCAGGTTACAGCACTTCTTAATAACGGAAAGATTGTTACAACAGAAGCAAGAGCAAAGGAAATCCGCAAGGTTGCAGAACACTTGATTGCACTTGGTATCAAGGAAAAGGACAACTACGAGACAGTTACAGTTAAGGCTAAGGTTGCCCGTAAGGACAAAGACGGCAAGAGAGTTAAGGAAGTTGTTGATGGTAAGAAGGTAACAGTATTTGACGAAGTTGAGAAGACAATTAAGAAAGATATGCCTTCACGTCTCCATGCAAGAAGACAGATGTTAGCTGTACTTTACCCTGTAACAGAAGTTCCTACAGAAGCAGCAGGAAGAAAGAAGAATACTAAGGAAGTTGACTTAGTTGCTAAGATTTTTGATGAAATCGCTCCTAAGTATGCAGACCGTCAGGGTGGTTACACCAGAATCGTTAAGATTGGTCTTCGTAAGGGCGATGCTGCTATGGAAGTATTACTTGAGTTAGTTTAAATTGATTTTTAAAACCTCGTTTCAACAGAAATGGGGTTTTTTTGTGTTTAATGCTTGCATTTATTATAAAATTACTATACAATAGAGAAAGTTTAGAATTCCAGGAGGCTGATATGGGAATAATCAAGGCAACAAAGCTGATATTTGAATACGCCAGACATGATGAAGACGGTGAAATAGAAAGCGTTCATCGTGCAATAGATGGTGTTGACATAGAAGTTAAGAAAGGCGAATTTATTGCTATTCTTGGCCATAATGGTTCAGGCAAGTCTACTCTTGCAAAGCATATCAACGCTATACTTCTTCCCACAGAAGGCAGCATGTGGGTATGTGGCAGAGATACTTCCGATGAAGCTGCTCTTTGGGATATAAGACAAAGTGCGGGAATGGTGTTTCAGAACCCTGATAATCAGATTATAGGGACGATAGTGGAAGAAGATGTCGGATTTGGCCCTGAAAATATCGGAGTGCCGACAGAAGAGATTTGGCAGCGTGTAGATAAGGCGCTTAAATCAGTGGGTATGACAGAATACAGACACCATTCACCCAATAAGCTTTCAGGGGGGCAGAAGCAGCGTGTTGCCATAGCAGGTGTTGTGGCAATGAAACCGCAGTGTATAGTGCTCGATGAGCCGACGGCCATGCTTGACCCGGATGGACGAAAGGAAGTAATCAGAGCTGTTAAGGAGCTTAATGAAAAAGAGGGAGTAACGGTTATACTTATAACTCATTATATGGAAGAAGTCACAAATGCTGACAGAGTCTTTGTTATGGACAATGGTAAGATAGTAATGAGCGGAACTCCAAGAGAGATTTTTTCGAAAGTAGAAGAACTTAAGCATTTCAGAATGGATGTACCTCAGGTCACACTCCTTGCGCACGAGCTAAGGCAGGAGGGAATTAACTTAAGTGAAGGAATCCTTAGCATAGAGGAATTGGTGAAAGAATTATGTCAATTAAAATCGTAGATTTAAATTATTCATATAGTGTGGGTTCGGCTTACGAAATCCATGCACTTAAAAATATTAATCTTACCATTAATGATGGTGAATTTATTGGAATAATCGGTCATACCGGTTCGGGTAAATCCACACTTATGCAGCATCTTAATGGCTTGATTAAGCCAAGTTGCGGTGCAATATATTATAATGATAAGAATATATATGATGAAGATTTTGTAATGAAGGATTTAAGAAGCAAGGTTGGACTGGTATTTCAATATCCTGAACATCAGCTTTTTGAAATAGATGTTTTTTCTGATGTATGCTTCGGACCTGCTAATCTTGGTCTTGACAGGAGCGAAATAGAAGAAAGAGCAAAAAAGGCACTGGAAGCAGTCGGGCTTTCAGATGAATACCATAAAAGGTCACCGTTTGAACTTTCAGGCGGGCAGAAACGCCGTGTTGCAATCGCAGGAGTTCTTGCAATGCAGCCGGAAGTGCTCATACTTGATGAGCCGACTGCGGGACTTGATCCGCAGGGCAGGGACGAAATACTCGGACTTATTGATAAGCTTCATAAAGAAAACAACATGACAGTTATAGTAGTTTCACACAGTATGGAAGATATGGCAAAATATGCCGAGAGACTTATTGTAATGAATCATGGTTCAGTGCAGTTTGACGGCACGCCCAAAGAAGTATTTGTACATTATAAAGAACTCGAGCAGATTG
Source organism: uncultured Lachnospiraceae bacterium (assembly GCA_964491975.1). GTDB lineage: Bacteria > Bacillota > Clostridia > Lachnospirales > Lachnospiraceae > SIG300. Next base: position 4,242 of record CAZBHM010000062.1, read on the forward strand.
GTCTGGCAGCACCACAGGTTACTTATATAATGCATGAGCTTGCGGCGAAAGGCTTTAAAGTTGATATAACGGCAACGACAGTTGATGAGGCAAAACAAAGCATTTTAGAGGCATTTAAACAGCTGGAGGTTTAATATAAAAATGATTCGCGACATTACAATCGGACAATATTATCCGGCAGATACGGTTATACATCGTCTGGATCCAAGAGTAAAACTCGCAGGAACAATGATTTTTCTTATATCGCTCTTTATTTATGATGAGATTATAGGCTATGTACTTGCTACTATATTTCTGGCAGCGGTTATAAAAATATCAACAGTTCCGCTCAAGTTTATATTACGTGGATTAAAAGCTATATTTATCATACTGGCATTTAGTGTGGTATTTAACATATTTTTGACTAGCGGTGAGGTAATTTTAGAATTTTGGATATTTAAAGTAACCAAAGAAGGACTTATCCTTGCAGGTAAGATGGCACTCAGGCTTGTTTACCTTATAATCGGCTCGTCTTTAATGACACTGACCACCACACCGAACGATCTTACGGATGGTCTGGAAAAGTCATTAAGACTCCTTAAGAAAATTAAAGTGCCTGTACATGAGATATCCATGATGATGTCAATTGCACTCAGATTTATACCTATACTTATAGAAGAAACAGATAAAATTATGAAAGCACAGATAGCAAGAGGCGCTGATTTCGAAAGCGGCAACATTATTAAGAAAGCAAAAAGTATGGTTCCGCTTCTTGTGCCATTGTTTATTTCAGCATTCAGACGAGCTGATGACCTTGCAATGGCCATGGAAGCAAGATGCTATCATGGTGGCGCAGGCAGAACAAAGATGAAACCACTTAAATACAAAAAAAGAGATTTTGCAGCATATGCGTTCGTTCTTGGATATCTGGCACTTATGATATTTTTTAAGATTATTACCGGATAACCTGGTGGGGACTGATATGTAATAACGGGAGGAAATATGCGGGTTAAGCTTATAGTTGCATATGATGGAACTAATTATTGCGGCTGGCAGCTGCAAAATAACGGCATAACGATAGAAGAAGTTCTTAACAGAGAACTTACATGCCTTTGCAAGGAAGAAATTCAGGTTATCGGTGCAAGCCGTACCGATGCAGGGGTACATGCCTATGGCAATGTTGCGGTATTTGACACGGCCTCACGTATCCCGGCAGAGAAGTTTTCGTATGCCCTGAACCAGAGACTGCCGGAGGATATAAGAATACAGCATTCGGAACAGGTTGCTGATGATTTTCATCCAAGGCATAATGAAAGCACCAAGACATATGAATACCACATTCTGAATGCAGCCTTTGAACAGCCGATAGGCAGGCAGTACGCACATTTTGTATATCGAAGTCTTAATATAGAGGCTATGAGAGAGGCTGCCGCATATATTATTGGCGAACATGATTTTAAGAGCTTTTGTTCGGTTGGCAGTCAGGTTAAGACAACGGTAAGAAACGTATATTCACTGGATATTATGAAGGATGGTCCTAAAATTGTATTTAGAATAACAGGCAGCGGATTCCTTTACAATATGGTAAGAATAATTGCCGGGACACTTCTTGAGGTTGGGATGGGAAACTGTCCGTCTAAGAAACTTAAAGAAATTATAGCTGCAAAAGACAGACAGGCGGCAGGCCCGACTGCACCGGCAAGAGGTCTCACGCTTGTTGGGATAAATTACAAATAATATTAAGTGACATTGCTTGACAATAAATGATAAATGTGCTAACATTATATGTATGTTATTATGTCTTTTTTTGGCAAAAGTAGGGGGACGTTATGAAATCAAAAGTCGAAATGCCGACCTATATAGCGGATATACATACTCATGTTCTGCCTGCCATAGATGATGGTTCAAAGAGCATGGAGGAGACACTTGCCATGCTTAAGATTGCCGCTGAAGAAGGAATTACACATATGATTGCTACCCCACATTATAAAGTAGGGCGTGGCAGTGCTGACAGGGAGACGGTCAGGAAGCTTGTTGACCAAGTTCAGGCAAAGCTTGAGGAGGCAGGGCTTAATATCAGACTTTATCCAGGCCATGAAGTGTTCTATAACAGCGAACTGGCAGACCGTTTTAATAACGGCAGAATATCTACACTTAATGATACGAAATATGTATTGGTGGAATTTTCACCGATGGATACATACAGATATATACGTAATGGGCTTGATGAGGTTATTGGCATGGGATATAAGCCGATAATCGCTCATGTGGAGCGCTATGAGTGTATGCTTAAGAATCCTGAGAATGTGGAAGGTCTCAGAGCTCTTGGAGTTGGCATACAGGTTAATGCTTCGAGTATTACAGGGGAAGTCGGATGGAAAGTTAAGAAGTTCGTGCATGGGCTTCTTGAGGATGGTTTGGTGGATTACGTAGGAACAGATGCGCACAGCGCAAGCGACAAGCGTAAGCCATTCATACATAAATGTGTGTCTGCGTTGTATAAGAAATACGATAGTGCCTATGTGGATAATGTATTGTATAACAATGCAGAGCAAAATATTTTTAAAGTTAATACGGGAATGGAGATTTGACATGCAGGAAACAACAAGGATGGAAGATGAAATTGAAATTGATTTACGTGAACTTATAGGGGTAGTTCTCCACTGGTTCTGGCTGATAGCCATATGCACGGCAGTGGCCGGAATGGTAGGTTTTTTCATAAGTAAGTTCGCAATGACTCCTAAGTATGAGTCTACAACCAAGGTATTAGTTCTCACTAATAATGATGGTGCATCTCTTACGACATCAAGCATGCAGCTTGGTTCACAGCTTGTTAAGGATTATCCTGACATTATAAAGAGTAGAAGTGTTTTGGAACATGTTATTGATATTTGCGACCTTGATGACACTTATAAGCAACTTTATGACAGAGCTACAGTTACAACAAGTTCAGATTCACGTATTATAAGTATAACGGTTAAGGATGCGAATCCTGATAAGGCTAAAGAAATTGCTGACCAGATAAGAGAAGTTGCGGCTGAGAAAATCAAGGAAGTTATGAAGATTGAAGCAGTTAATACAGTTGATGAGGCTAATCTTCCTAAGGCTCCGTCAGAGCCGTCGGTTATAAAGATTACGCTTATTGCAGCTATTCTTGGCGGTTTTGCATGTGCCGGTTTCGTAGTTGTACGTTTCCTCTTGGATGATACGATTAAGATAACAGAGGATATTGAAAAGTATCTCGGACTTAGCTCACTTGGTATGATTCCGGATGGAGCAGTTAAAGAGAAGAAGTCTAAGAAAAAGTCTAAAAATTAAATAATCTGTGTGTACATATAGAAAAGAGGATAATATGCAGGAAGTAATTTTAAAAAGGGAAGATATGGACTTCCGAATGAAGGAAGCATTTAAGACATTAAGAACAAATATAGAATTTTCGGGTGAAGATGTTAAGGTTGTGTGTGTTACAAGCTGTACTCCTAACGAGGGAAAGAGTCACACATCCTTTGAGGTAGCTAAGGCATTTGCAGAGATAGGCAAGAAGACACTTCTTGTCGATGCTGACCTTCGTAAGTCAGTAATGCGCGAGAAATATGAAGCAGGAGCAGTTAAATATGGTCTTACGAATTTTCTCGCAGGAAAGGTAACTCTTGATGAGGCACTTTGCAAGACAGATGTAGAAGGCTTCACAATGATGTTTGCAGGACCTGTTCCGCCGAATCCGAGTGAGCTTCTTGGAAGTAAGAAGTTTGCAAGTTTTATCACTAAAGCAAGAGAATATTATGATATGATTATTATAGATACTCCACCGCTTGGCAGCGTTATTGATACAGCTGTTGTGTCAAAGTGCTGTGATGGTGCGATTATTGTAATCGCGAGTGGTCAGGTCAGCTATAGATTTGCGCGTAAGATTAAGCAGCAGCTTGATGTTGCAGGTTGCAGAGTGCTTGGATGTGTACTTAATAAGGTTGATCTGGGCGGTAATAAGTATTATGGTAAGTATTACGGTAAGTATTATGGAAAATATTATGGTAATTATTCCCAAGATGGGGGGGGGGTATCTGGAGAACTCTAGACAATAAGAATACGCCATAGCTTTAATTGTAATTTATACTATATTATGATAAGAGAGTGGCGGTGTTTAGTGTGAGAGAGAATAGAGACGGAAATGTGCCGTCGAATGATGAAAGTAAGGATAATTTGATTATGTTGAGCGGTAAAGTGATTAATACCAATGATAAAGGTGGAAGATTCCTTAAAGCATTTGTTTTTGTATTTTTTGACATACTGGTTGTGGCGTTTTCGTACTTTTTTGCACTTATGTTGCGCTTTGACTTCAAGTATTCGCTCATAGAAAGCAGATATATAGAAGGCTACATTAGTACGATTCTGCCTTTTGTACTGTGTACCTTGATAGTTTTTGCAGCGTTTCGCTTATATAACAGTATATGGCGTTTTGCAAGTGTAAGCGAGCTTTCAAGAATTATTCTGGCGTGGATTATATTGCAGGGACTTTTCGTGCTTATAGTAAACATAATCGGTGTAAGCATGCCGGTGTCCTATTATGTAGTAGGATTTGTTATGAGCTTTTTGTTTACTACAGGAATCAGGTTTTCATATAGATTCTTACGAGTTGCCGTAAGACTTCTTGTACAGAAGGAGAGGGATTACGGAGATGAAAGAATCATGGTAATCGGTGCCGGTATGGCTGGCAGAACCATTATACATGAGCTTGTAATAACAAGTCGTATGGAAGCTAAGGTATGCTGTATAATTGATGATAATCCGGCAAATAAAAAGCGTTACATTGATGGTGTGCCGATAGTAGGTAATCGTTATGACATTCCTGCTATGGTAAAGAAATATAACATAACTAAGATTATGTATGCAATTCCTACCGCAAGCGGTAAGGATAAGAAGGATATTCTTGATATCTGCCAGTATACTGATTGTGAAGTACTTGTAATGCCCGGTATATACCAGATTGCTGAGGGGAAAGTGAGTGTATCACAGCTTCGTGCCGTACAGATAGAAGACCTTCTCGGACGAGATGAAGTGGTTGTTAACAGTGACCAGATTCATTCATTTATTGAGGGAAGGACAGTTATGGTAACAGGAGGCGGCGGTTCTATCGGTAGTGAGCTTTGCCGTCAGATTGCAAGAGAAAATCCCAAGCTTCTCATTATATTTGATATTTATGAGAATAATGCATATGATATTCAGCAGGAGCTTAAGAGAACATGCCCTGACTGCAAGTTTATAACGCTTATAGGTTCTGTTCGTAACACTAACAGAATCAACCATATACTTGGTACATATCATCCGGATGTTGTTTACCATGCTGCAGCACACAAGCATGTGCCGCTTATGGAGGTCAGCCCTAACGAGGTTATTAAGAACAATGTCATGGGTACGTATAAGATGGCGAAAGCTGCTTCAGAGTATGGTGTTAAGCGCTTTGTGCTTATATCTACAGATAAAGCAGTTAATCCTACCAATATCATGGGCGCATCCAAGCGACTTTGTGAGATGATTGTTCAGATGATGAACAGAAGAAGTGAGACGGAGTTCGTGGCAGTACGCTTCGGTAATGTTCTTGGCAGTAATGGAAGTGTTATTCCTCTTTTCAAGAAACAGATTGAGGAAGGTGGTCCGGTAACGGTAACTGACCCACGTATTATAAGATATTTTATGACAATTCCGGAGGCTGTTGCGCTTGTTATACAGGCAGGTATATATGCTAACGGCGGAGAGATATTTGTTCTCGATATGGGCGACCCTGTGAAGATTGATGATATGGCAAGAAAGCTTATTCGCCTTTCAGGTTATGAGCCGGATGTTGATATGCCGATTGTTTATACAGGACTTCGTCCCGGTGAAAAGCTTTATGAGGAAATGCTTATGAGCGAGGAAGGCCTTAAGGAAACACCGAATAAGCTTATTCACATCGGCGAGCCGATTGAGATGGATGATGAGGAATTTCTTAAAAATCTTGAGATTCTTAAAGAGCATGCTTATGCTGAGGATCCTAATATCAGGGACTATGTAAAGGCTATGGTTCCTACATATCATCCAAAGAATGAGAAAATTGTTGGATAAGTGAGAATGAAAGCTTCAGGTTCGTAAGAACCTGGAGCAAAAAAATATGAGATACTTTGATATAAACTGGATAAATACAATACGGAGATTTGCCGGCATATATCAGAATCTCTTACCGGTCATGTGGAGAACGAATTGTTGTTAATAGTTTGATATAAACTGAATAACAACAAATGACACAGAGAATGTAACCAAGTGTATTATTTTGATTAGCATCTGGCTGTCGTAGAAAATAAAAGCGGTTTTGTTGAAATGGGAGTGCTTAGGTTGAAGAATTTAAAAGAGGCAGTAGTTCATGTGCCGAAGCAGTTACGAGTATTCATAAACTGTACGATTATAGTTTGTCTGGCTGTAGTTCTCGATTATTATGTGCAGGATTATATATATAAGACTAGATATGAAATTAAGGATGATGATTTTTCGCATGTATTTCAGATAGACAGTGCGGAAATTGTCGATAATAGGTTTATTCTAAAAGGCTGGGTGTTTAAGCTGGATGAAGATTCCGGTACAGATGATTTTGAGATTATCCTTTACGATTATAATAATGACAAAGATTATTATATGAAAGTAGAAGATACGGTCAGAGATGATGTAAATGAGTATTTTCTGTGTGAGTACGATTATTCCAATGTCGGGTTTGAGGCTGGTTTAAACTTAAACAAAATGGATTTGGATGATATTAATTATGAAGTACTCATAAGACCTAAAGATGTAAGAGTGGCTTACAGAACAGGCACTTACATATCAAATGGGAAAATTATGTTTGTTAAACCTGAAAGCTTTGTGCCCTTAGATGTGGAGGGTACAGACCTTGAAAAGATAGTGAAGA
>CAZBHM010000063.1:0-10864 GCA_964491975.1 uncultured Lachnospiraceae bacterium
TTACGCTGGCATTATACCAGCTTTCGGATTATCTTTTCAGATATTATGGTAAAAAACCTATTATTCTTCTTGACGAATACGACACGCCGATGCAGGAGGCTTACATTCACGGCTTCTGGGATGATATAGTGGCTTTTACAAGGAGTCTTTTTAATTCCACGTTTAAGACAAATCCGTGGCTTGGACGCGCCATAATGACCGGAATTACCAGGGTAAGTAAGGAATCCATCTTTTCTGACTTGAATAATTTAGAGGTGATAACGACTACCTCTGATAAGTATGCCACGGCATTTGGCTTTACGGAAGGGGAAGTGTTTGCGGCACTTTCGGAATGCGGGCTCTCTGATAATAAAGCAAATGTAAAATACTGGTATGACGGTTTCGTGTTTGGTGAGCACAGGGACATTTATAATCCGTGGTCGATTATAAATTATCTTGATAAAAAGCAATTAAGAACCTACTGGGCAAATACGAGCTCGAACGGTCTTGTAAGCAGTCTTATAAGAGAAGGCAATCCGGGAGTAAAAAAGACATTTGAACGTCTTTTGAAGGGAGAGCACCTTTATACATTTATTGATGAGCAGATTGTGTATAACCGTCTTAACGGAAACGAGGCAGCCATATGGAGTCTTCTGGTGGCAGGCGGCTATTTAAAAATATTATCATATGAAGATTATCAGGATATACCGGAAGACTGTGAGCCGCAGTACGAGCTTGCCATTACAAACCATGAAGTAAAACGGATGTTTCAAAGAATGATTCATGACTGGTTTAGTGAAGTGGACGGAGAATACAGTGAATTTATCAAGGCAATGCTTGCCGGGGATTTAGAGGCGATGAATGATTACATGAATGACGTGGCATTCAAAACCTTTAGTTATTTTGATACAGGAAAACGCTTAGGTGAACGCTCACAGCCTGAACGCTTTTATCACGGCTTTGTACTCGGACTTATGGTGGATTTGCAGGGCAAGTATTATATTACATCCAACAGGGAAAGCGGCTTTGGCCGGTATGACGTAATGTTAGAACCCAAGGATAAAAGCGGAGAAGATTATGCCTATATTCTGGAGTTTAAGGTACGTTCGCCTAAGAAGGAAGGAACACTTGAGGACACCGTTAAGGCAGCGCTTTTGCAGATAGACGAAAAGCAGTACGCATTAGGTCTTGTGGAAAGAGGTATCCCGGAAGAAAAAATCAGAAAATACGGCTTTGCATTCGAAGGGAAAACGGTGCTGATAGGTTAAAAATCGCTTTTTCATGCTAAACTGAGATTTGCCTCCACCTTCCTTCGGATTCCACCTCACAATGGACACCCTTGGTCTTGGCTGTATCTTTCCCACTACTAGGGTAGATTGGGGACTTTCACCCATTAGTGACGTGCGCCGCAAGGCGCACAATAAAAGGGGCTGTCGGTTAATGTGAAAAATTAACCGACAGCCCCCTTTTATTTATACATTGCAAATATTTTCTAAATACATTTGCCCTATCTCAAAATTCGCTTAAGCAAGTACCGGAAGCACGTACTGCCACTCCATGTCAGGAGCAAGGTAGAACTTGGTATATCCAGGCTGGTTATAGCAGTTATTCTGCCATGCAACAGCCGCACGATACATTGTATCATGCATAAGTGTAAATAATTTGTGTGTTGTAATATCCGTATTGGTATAAATACGCACTGCGGTATTATCCTCTTTTCTAAGGATTATCTCTTCACGCCAGTCTCCAAAAAGGTCTGCCACAAGACAAGGATTACCCTTAGTTCCATTGTTGGTTGCCATTCCTGCTGGAACAAGCATCGCCCCATGTGTAATATCATTGATTACACCCTTATGACCTGCAAAAAGATTAGCCCCATCTGTTACCTGCGTTGAAAGGTCAGCTGCCCAGTTAATCTTCTGATTTGTTCCGATAGGTCTCTCAGGCAATACATTACCATGTACATCACGCATGGCGGTACACCATGTCTGAAGGCCACGAACACCCGGAACAACATATCCTATCATACATCTTCCCAAATCCTTCTCGGCATACTCACCATATATTACATTACCGGTTTCTGCATCACGAAGGGCATAACCATAAGGAGCTGCCTTCGCACCCTCGAACACGTTAAATATCTCAAGTCCCGGCTTATCAGGGTCAATATTAGCCACATGCATTGCATCACCGTGACCGAACTTAGCCCATGTCTTACCGTCCGGAAGATATCCGTAGCTTGAATATAACACACTTCCGTCATGGTCGATAACCGCTGCACCATAAATGATTTCCTGGCAGCCGTCACCGTCAACATCTGCTGTTGACAGACTGTGATTACCCTGTCCTGCAAGAATGCCGTATACAGGGTCAGAGCCCTTAGCCTCATGCGCATTATCCTTAAACGGATTATTCATAAGCACCCATCCGCTGTCAACACTCCAGTGTTCCTTAAACTTTCTGTCAAAGAAGCTGTAAGCCACAATTGTCGCTCTAGTATAATAACCACGGCAGACTATAAGATATGGTCTCTCTCCGTCAAGATAAGCCACGCCTGAAAGGAATCTGTCTACACGATTACACGGTTCGATTCTCGGAAGGGCATAATCAGCCCACATAAGTCCGTCATCCTCACGTCCAAACTTGAAACGGATTGTCTCAATTTCTTCACCGTCACCGCTAAACATTGTAAGATACTCAGGTCCCTCATAAATAAAGCCTTCAAAATCTCTAAGATTATTACGTGGACTTCTGGATGGTGCAAACACATCCATAAAATAATCAACAAGCTCTTTGGCATCACTTTCACTAAGCGGATATGTATACTTAGGCTCTATTTCAAAGCACTCTTCAAGAGTTCCCGGCCATGTACCGTCGACTACCATAGGGTGCTCATGCCATCCCATGAATACTTCAACCATATGATTGTAATAATCTTCTGCACTGTTCTGGTAATTATCCTCATGGCTGTAACCTGCTTCAATATCTTCTTTAAGCATGGTAATATATTTCTCATCCTTAATGCTTCCATCAGCATTATAACGTATCATCTTAGTGCCCGGAGCTGTCTTAACGGCCATCTCTGCCTTACCGTCATTATCAAAGTCAAATACCATAAACTGTGTATAATGCGCACCTGCCCTGATGTTAAGCCCCATATCAAGTCTCCAAAGAATTGTTCCGTCAAGCTTATAACAGTCAATAAAGCATTTGCCGGTATAACCCTTCTGTGAAACATCCTTGGCATTGGAAGCATCCCATTTTACAAAATACTCGTACTCACCGTCACCATCAATATCACCGACACTCATATCATTGACATTATAGTGAAATTCCTCTCCTCTCGGTGTAACGCCCGGTGCCGGAATCTGCATCGGAATCTCTATATAATTGTTACCGCTTACAAAAGCCTTTGTTTTTGCACACTTTACCTGCTCTATGCCATCCACAACGGCAGCTACCTGATACTCATCCTCCATCGTACCTGCCTCATCAAGCCAGTTGGTGCTGTCAGTTACCACAGCTATCTTCTCACCATTCTTATATACTGCAAAATCCGCACCGGTCATACCTGTCCGGCTATAGCCCTTAACCTCATCAAGCATAAGTCTCCAGCCAAGAAACATACCCTTGTCTGCCTTAACCACGACAAGACCTCTGGTAAGCTTCTCAAGCTGCTCATTAAATACCTTCTTAACCTCTGTTTTAAGTACAGGCGTACACTCTGTCTCTACACCGTTAACTACTGCCGCTACCTTAAAATAATGCGGAACATGTGTAGCCTTCTTAAGCGTGTATTCGCATTCCTTAACTTCACCCATACATTTATAAACCATGGTAGGTATATCCTTGTCAGCCCAGTATACCTTATAGGCCTCTGCACCATCTGCGGCATCCCAGCCGATGGTTACATATGCATCTTCCAAAGCTAAAATCTTCAAATTCTGTACCATAATGTACTCCTTTCGCATCTTCGCCTCTTTGCATGTATACCACATGCCATACCATTAGTATAATAGCATAGTTTATCTTATTTTCCAATGGATATTATTATTTATTTTTCATTTTTACAAGACATTGTCTTGCCATTAACCTTTCATTAACCGTTTTGTCCATAAGATTAAGTCTAAGCCTCTGTGCCGTGCGTTGTTCCTCCTTGGTAATCCCATGTGATTTGCCGTAACGAAGCTGCATATATATGTTGCATACATTGTCAAGCACAACAGTCTTGTCCGTATACACTACCTTCATTCTGTCAAAATATTCTTTTATGGTTTCCCCATCACGCATGGTATAACCTGCCCTTTCCATAATCCAGATAATCATTATTACATCAGTCTTGACCTTTCCTGCATTATCCGCACTCCTGTAACGATGCCAGAAAATTTTCTCACAGACCTTAAGATATATAAGCCATATCACAATAAACAGTACCACTGCTCCCAAAACCACAGCGAATACATTTATTTTAGCCTTGTAGACCTCTGCTTCATCCTCCTTCTTTTCAACCAAACCCACATCAGTCAAAAGCTCATCTTCCTCTTCGTCCTCATCAGGCAGAATTTCTGAAGGCTTGTCCTCCGTATCAAATTTTTCCCCGTTTATATACGCCGGTACATCCCACTCCTGATAAATAAAATCCGAATTTCCCGGTGTTGCATCAAATGTAAGCCAGCCAATTCCTTCCAGATAACATTCTGTCCAGGCATGTGCCTGTTCCTCCTTAACAGTATAAGCTCCGTAGCTTTCCATGCGGTTCACATCCAGAAGATAACCCTGTACATATCTTGTCGGTATCCCAACACAACGTCCAAGTACTGCTGCTGCCGTGGCAAAATATGTACAATATCCTCTTTTTGAATCAAAAAGCAAATAATCAACAATATCCTGATTATCAGGCATTTTGCCGGGATTAGTCGTATACTCATATGCCGAAAGATATTCTGTTATTGCTTTCATTTTGTCATAATCAGTCTCACATTCTGACGTTATTTCATATGCAAGGGCGCGGGTTCTTTCCGTAACCGTATCGGGAAGTGCCAGATAATTATTTCTTATATATTCAGCCCTTTCTTTAAGAAGACCTTCGAAGTCCCCTGTAGGCGGTAGCACAATTCCACCATATTTAAGCCTTATCGTCCTTACAAAACGGTTATACTCACCATCCGGAAGTGTGTCATACTTATACCTGCTAAGCTCTCTTAACTTCCCGTCCATATACTCCGGCCCGCGGTTTAACGCAAAGAACGACAGATTATAGCTTGTCTTTTTATTCTGGTTTTTGCTGAATTTTATATTATCAGCCTCATCCATAACCTCGCCCTTATTTTCCATATCGTAAATACTTATTGTTTTACCGGGTCTAAAGAGTGAAGATGTTTTTATCTCCCTGTAGTCAACTGTCATTTTTCTGAAATGTATGTACCATACATTAGTATTATTATCCATAACTCCGAGACGGTAAAGCGCATAGAGATACTCTGCCGCATCCAGCTGATACTCCTTATAATCACCATAGCCTTCAGCATTACCAGGATCCCCTTCCCAGCTGTTGCCAATATATTTATTTTTAATATTGCCTGTCAGATATACATGCTCCTCATTGCCTACCATGGTAAGCTTAAGTGCCTCACTGTCAAGCTCAAGCTTGTTGCCAAAAAGGCCTTCCTCTTCATCGTAGCCGGTAAACCCAATGGCAAACTCATCTATCTCCTCACCCCAGTTTTTAATACCATCCATAAAAAGTTCAAGACTGCGGCTTATATTATTAATGAATCTTTTGGTACGGCTCCATTTAAGCGGCTCTTTATTATATGGAAGCAGGGCAAGCACTATTACAAGTATAAGCACCGCCGGTGTAAGTGCAAGCATCTTTTTATTGCGCTCCGGCTCTTTCCTGTAATATATCCTGTCAAGAACCTCTGAAAGCACGAACATGAGCTCTGCCACCAGAAAAAACATTACCTGCTTTACCGGAAATAAATCTTTATGTATAAGGAATATCATGGAACCCCAGTAGCCTGCGCATACCAGAAATCTCATAATAAAAAAATGCTGTGATATATATAATGCAACTGCCGCAATAAAAATAAGAGCAATTACCTTAATCAGTACATTCTCTTTAAGCATTTCCAAAAATATAACCAACGGCTCCCACTTTGGCAGGGCAGTAAACATTATAATACCGGTCAGTGCCACAATAACGGCGGCCGCCGCTGCAACCACATATAATCTTAAGAAGTCAATAAGTAATATAAATGCAATCATGGCAGCTGTAATTATAAGGAGCTTCAAATTACTAAGTCCACTTTCAAAAAATATGCTAATCTGTATTGCTGCCGCCATCAGCACTATCTCTGCCAGCAGAACAGGATATGCCTTCCTGTCAAGCTTTTCTGTCAAGGACATCGCCCACCTCCTGTTCCGAGGTAATCTGTATCACTCTTAGCTTATCATTTATACTCATATCTTCACCAGACTCCTCATCACCAATATATACGATATCAACGGGGTGACCTTTTCCTGCAAACTCGGCACAGCTTATCATAAGCTTATCGCCCAGACTGTGCGTTACCACAATTATCTGTGACATTCCATCCGTAAGCTCAGGCACTGCCATAAGCAGTCCGCCCGCATCAAGCGGTGCATTAAACGGTGCTGCTGCACATACCTCATAAAATGCATCCATACCCTGCTTTGAAAAAATCGACATATGCTGCACTCCTCCAAAAAAATGAAATGCTTTGACCGTTACATTTTTTTGTTCAAGGTAATGTGCTATTCCAAGACTTGCCTCAACTATTTTATCTTCCGCGATAATCCTTGCCTCACCGTTAAGTCCGCTTGCAGAAAAATCCGTTAATAAAAATACTTCCGGATTAGCCTCATCCATATATTTTCTTGTAAAAAGCTCACCTGCCCTGGCGCTTGCCTTCCAGTTGACAGCCCTTATGCCGTCACCCGGCACAAACTTACGAAGCTCAACATCCGGATAAACCTCTTCCCTGCTGCTTATGCTTTGGCTTCTTGTATATTCCTCCGCCGCTATCACAAGATGCTCATAGTGCGGAACACGGGGAAGCACCCTTACAAGAATTGTCTTTGGATATCTGTAAGTCATTTTAAAAAGATGCAGGAAATCCGTTATTTCCACCTTTTCAATACCAACTGAATATTCTCCCTTATAAGCCGCCGAAAGATAGGTGTCCCAGCTGTAGGACTGTCCCGGTGTAAGACTATAGCTCTTCTTTGCCGGAATCTCTGAAAGCTTTGAGAGCCTCTCATAAAAAGTAACCTTTACGCCTGCATATGTAATTATATCTTCATTGGAAAGTGTGAAATTATATGGAACCTTCTCACCCTTCACAATTGTAAGCTTATCCAGCCGCTGATATATCTTAAAACGGGCAAACACATACGTAAGATATAACCACGCAAACACCCCAACAGCCCACGTAAGATAAAACAGTGAGTATGTTATCGTACCGCCGTGTATACTGGAAAGCACGGCTGTTACAATCATAAGCACTATCATTATAATTTTATTAATAATCATAAAAACCCTTAACGCGGTATTCTGACAGACTTCTTAATGGAGGCCAGTATTTCCTCCGGCTTCTGTCTGGCAATTCTTGATTCAACTGACAATACCAACCTGTGTGCCGCTGCCGGAATCATAATCTTAATTACATCATCAGGAATAACGTAATCCCTTCCAGCCATAAAAGCTGCCGCCTGCGCCGCATTTACCATATCAAGTGTTGCCCTGGGGCTTAAGCCTAATGAAATATTCGGATTTTTACGTGTTGCATCAACTATTTCAACTATATATTTTATTATGTCTTCATGCACAGATACTTTAAGAACTTCCTGCCGCATTTTTATAATATCTTCCTTCGTTACAACCGGTACGACTTTTTCCACTGTATTACCCGCAAGCTTTTCCATTATCATGCCGGCTTCATCCTCTGCCGAAGGATAACCTAAAGAAATCTTCATCATAAAACGGTCAAGCTGAGCCTCCGGGAGATTATATGTACCAAGAAATTCCACCGGATTCTGCGTGGCAATCACCATAAAAGGCTCTTCCAGCTTATAGATTACATGATCAACCGTAACCTGCCCCTCACCCATCGCCTCAAGAAGACTTGCCTGAGTCTTAGGTGAGGTACGGTTAATTTCGTCTGCAAGTATTATATTATGCATAATCGCACCCTTCATATAATCAAATGTACCGGTCTTCATATTATACACAGATACACCGGTAATATCTGACGGCAGTGTGTCCGGCGTAAACTGTATTCTTCCAAAATCTGCATCTATTGATTTAGCAAGCGCGTTGGCAAGAGTTGTTTTTCCAACACCCGGAACATCCTCCACCAAAAGATGTCCTCCCGCCAGAAGCGTAATTACCGAAAGCTCGGCGGCCTTCTCCTTACCTATAAGCACCTTGTTAATCTGCGCAAGTATTTTTGTTACTGTTGCTTTTTCGTTCATTTTTATTCCCCCAATCCAGTTAAGACAAAGGGCAGCTCACAAAAACTTAGTTCGCTGCCCCAAACATCAATATTATGATTATAAACCTTTAACCGTAGCCACGACGTTATCAACCGTAAATCCGAACTTTTCAAAAAGCTTATTCTGCGGACCGCTTGCGCCAAAGCCCTTCATCGTCACATAAGCTCCGTCAAGTCCCACATATCTGCCCCATCCGAAATCACTAAGTGCTTCGATGGCAACTCTCTTGCGGACTGACTTAGGAAGAACTGATTCCTTGTACTCTGCCGTCTGCTCCTCGAATATATCCATACATGGCATACTTACTACTCTTACATCGATACCTTCACCAAGAAGTGCTTCTCTTGCATCCATTGCAAGAGCCACCTCAGAACCGCTTGCGATAAGAATTGCATCCGGTACTGCCTTGGCAGAGTCTGCAAGCACGTATCCACCCTTAAGCGCATCCTTACCTGTATTGTCCTTCTGCTGTGGAAGATTCTGTCTGGTAAGCACGATTGCCGTAGGCGTTGTCTTTGATGTCATGGCACTAAACCATGCAGCTGCCGTCTCTTTTGCATCAGCCGGACGAAATACATGGAAATTAGGTAATGCACGAAGCATGGCTAACTGCTCAATAGGCTCATGTGTAGGTCCGTCTTCACCAACACCGATACTGTCATGTGTAAATACAAATGTAAGCGGAACACCCATAATTGAAGAAAGTCTTGCCATCGGCTTGGTATAATCACTAAATACAAAGAATGTTGCGATATATGCCTTAAGACCGCCGTGAAGCATCATGCCGTTGCCGATTGCTGTCATGGCAAGTTCTCTTACGCCAAAATGAAGGTTACGTCCGGCATAATTATCCTTTGAAAAATCTCCCTCATCCTTCATAATCGTAATATTGGATGGTGAAAGGTCTGCTGAACCGCCAATTAAGTTAGGTAAAATATTTTTCATACGGTTAATAACCGCACCTGAAAGCTTACGTGTTGCCTCCGGCTTATCTTCATATGCCCAGAACTCATCTGTGTCAAGCAGGTCTGCAATATTTTCCTCATTATAATATTTATCCCAAAGAGTTTTCATCTCCGGATACTTAGCACAATAATCTGCGAAAAGCGCATTCCACTCATCCTCTGCAGCCATGCCCTTCTTTGCAAGCTCCTTATAGTTAGCGTAAACTTCTTCAGGAACATAGAAAGGCTCCATTGACGGCCAGCCGAGATTTTCTTTAAGTGCAAGTACATTTTCATCACCAAGAGGCTCACCATGCGCACTTGCCTTACCCTGCTTTGCAGGACAGCCATAACCGATTAATGTCTTAACCGTAATAAATGAAGGATGTACCTTGTCAGCCTTGGCTTCTTCAATTGCCCTGGCAATTTCCTCTAAATTATTACCGTCTTCAACCGTAAGTGTCTGGAAACCAAATGCCTCCATTCTCTTCTGTACATTCTCAGTAAAAGCAATGTCTGTGCTTCCCTCAATTGAAATGTTATTAGAATCATATAAAATGATAAGCTTGCTAAGTCCAAGTGTACCTGCAAGTGAAAATGCCTCTGATGAAATACCCTCCATCATACAGCCGTCACCGCCGAGTGCAAATGTATAATGGTCTACTACTGGAAAGCCTTCTTTGTTAAATGTAGCTGCAAGATGTGCCTCTGCCATAGCCATACCTACTGCCATACCCATACCTGCACCAAGAGGTCCGGTGGTTGCCTCAACACCTACAGTATGCTTATACTCCGGATGTCCCGGTGTAAGTGAATCCACCTGTCTGAACTGCTTTAAATCCTCCACGCTAAGGTCACCATATCCAAAAAGATGAAGAAGTGAATATAAAAGCATGGAACCGTGTCCGCCTGACAAAATGAAACGGTCTCTGTTTTTCCAATCCGGATTCTTTGGATTATGATTCATATGGTTAGCCCATAACTCATATGCCATCGCTGCTGAACCTAACGGAAGCCCCGGATGACCTGACTTTGCTTTCTGAATTGCATCAGCTGATAAAACTCTTATCGCATTAACTGACATTGTATCAATGTTACTCATTATTATTTTCCTTTCTAAATTTGTAATTTTTCGTCCTATACGATACAGAATATACACGTTTTGGTATGCATGCATCCCATCCGCTCACATTCTGCTCCTGCTGTCCTTTATAATTCGGGACTCGAATCTCTCCCGCTCGCAAATCCTTCGGATTTTCTCGCTGGAGAGATTCGTCCTATACGATACAGAATATACACGTTTTGGTATGCATGCATCCCATCCGCATATATTCTGTATCGTGCAGTCCCGAATTATTGGCCATAATATGCGTTAGCACCGTGTTTTCTGAAGTAGTGTTTATCCTGTAATTCCTGTGGAGCCG
>CAZBHM010000064.1:0-9095 GCA_964491975.1 uncultured Lachnospiraceae bacterium
TGTGCCGTTATTATGGAAAGAAAGTCATTATTCTGCTTGATGAGTATGATACGCCAATGCAGGAAGCCTATATTAATGGCTTCTGGGATGAGCTTGTGGGATTTACAAGAAGTCTTTTTAACTCTACATTTAAGACAAATCCATGGCTTGGGCGCGCGATAATGACGGGAATTACAAGAGTTAGTAAGGAGTCCATCTTTTCGGATTTGAATAATCTGGAGGTGGTGACAACTACCTCTGATAAGTATGCAACGGCTTTTGGCTTTACGGAAGAGGAAGTGTTTGCGGCACTTTCGGAATACGGACTTTCTGAAGAAAGAGAAGATGTTAAACACTGGTATGATGGATTTGTCTTTGGTAAACATAAGGATATATACAATCCGTGGTCGATTCTTAATTATATAGATAAGCGGGATTTAGATACCTACTGGGCAAACACAAGCTCGAACGGTCTTGTTGGAAAGCTTCTGCGTGAAGGCTCTGCTGACATCAAAAAGCACTTTGAAAGACTTTTGAATGGTGAAGTGATTGAGGTGCCGGTTGATGAGCAGATAGTATATAATCAGCTAGACCAAAGTGCGGATGCCGTTTGGAGTCTCTTACTTGCGGGCGGTTATCTTAAGGTGCTTGGAAGGCAGACCGGGAAAGAGGTTAAGGCATGGGAAAGCCCTGCATACACTCTTTCGATTACCAATTATGAGGTGCTCCGCATGTTTTACGGGATGGTAAAAATGTGGTTTAAGAAGGAAGAGACATATTATAATGAATTTATAAGGGCAATGCTTGCCGGCAATGTAAGGTTAATGAATAATTACATGAACCGTGTGGCACTTAAGACCTTTAGTTACTTTGATACAGGGAAAGAACCGTCATTTGCGGAGCCGGAACGCTTCTATCACGGCTTTGTGCTTGGACTTATGGTGGATTTGCAGGGCAGATACAGTATTACATCTAACAGGGAAAGTGGCTTTGGGCGGTATGATGTAGTGTTAGAGCCGAAGGATAAGAGCGGAGAGAATTATGCATATGTTCTTGAATTTAAGGTACACGATTCATATGATGAGAAGGATTTAAACGATACCGTGGCGGCAGCCCTTTTGCAGATAGAAGAAAAGCAGTACGTGGCGGGTCTGGTTGCGAGAGGCATACCGGAAGAAAAAATCAGAAAGTACGGCTTTGCATTTGAAGGTAAAACGGTTTTGATAGGTTGAAAGAGGTAAGTTACATGAAATTAATCCATTGTGCAGACCTCCATCTTGATTCAAGGATGGAGACGAATTTAAGCAGAGAACAGGCGGCTGAACGCAGGCAGGAGCTGTTTAGGACATTTCTTCGGATGATTGAGTATGCAAGGGAGAATGAAGTGGCTGTAATAATAATTGCAGGTGATTTGTTTGACACTGCGGATTATGAACAAAAAAGAATCAAAAGCAGGGTGCTTGAGGCAATAGAAAGCAATGCTTGTATTGATTTTATTTATCTTAGAGGAAATCATGATAAGTCAGATTTTTTTGGAAGTTTAGAACAAAAGCCGGAAAATCTTAAGCTTTTTAATGATAGGGAGTGGACAGAATACAGATATGGCAATGTGGTTGTGACAGGACTTGTTTTTTCAGATGATAATAAGGGGATTAATAAATATGACAGATTAGTGCTTAAAGAGGAGGACTGCAATATTGTTGTGCTTCATGGGCAGGAGTCGCATTATAATGTAAAAAGTGATGCAGAGACCATAGTTATTGACGAATTGAAGAATAAGTACATAGATTATCTTGCACTTGGTCATATACATGAATATAAATGCGCGCAGCTTGATAACAGAGGTATATATTGTTATAGCGGCTGCCTTGAGGGCAGAGGTTTTGATGAGTGTGGCAGAAAGGGATTTGTGCTTATTGAAGTGACCGGTGAGGGTGTGGGTCATACATTTGTGCCAGTGGCCGAAAGAATATTTCATGAGGTAGCTGTGGACATAAGTGGCTGTGATACAGAGAAGAATATTGCGGATTCAGTGGCCGGATGTATCAGCAATATACCCCAAAAGGACATTGTAAAGGTTGTGCTTGTGGGAGAGATAAAAGAAGAACTTAACGTTGATACAACATTTTTGCTAAAACTTTTTGAGGAAAGATTTTACTTTTTAAAGATATATGATCACACTATGCTAAAACTTAATTATATGTCATATAAAAATGATATTTCTTTAAAGGGTGAGTTTATACGTCTGGTTGAAGAGCTTGAGCTTAGCGATGAGGAGAAGAGTAAGGTGATTCTGACAGGGATAAGGGCACTTGCCGGAAGAGATTTAGATTAGAATAGAGAGGGCGCAGTATGTATATAAAAAGCTGCTATATAGAAAATTTTGGAAAGTTTCATGAGTTTAGTATAGAGTTTGAGCGTGGGCTCAATGTTATTAAAGAAAATAATGGCTGGGGCAAAACTACACTTATGGCTTTTATAAAGGCTATGTTGTATGGAATGACATACAGACCTAATGCCAAGGAATTTTATGACCGCAGAAGATATGAGCCATGGAGTGGCGGCAAATTTGGCGGTTATATGATATTTGCGCTTGGTGATAAGGAATATAAGGTTACGCGTTTCTTTGGTAAAAAGGATATGCAGGATGAATTTGAACTTATTGACATAAACACAGGCAAAATTACAAAAGATTATAGCGAAAAACTTGGCGAAGAGCTTTTTGGAATAGATATGGACTCATTTGAGCGAAGTGTGTTTATAGCAGGAAATAAAAAAGCTTCGATTACGGATGGAATAAATGCAAAGCTTAATAATCTTATTGAAAATGCAGATGACATAGGTAATTTTGATAAAGCGTATGATAATCTTGATAAAGCCATAAAAAATCTGCATAAGCGCGGTGGCGGTGGTGAGATACAGAAAAAAGCTGAGCAGGTTAAAATGCTTGAGGAAAAGTGCAGGGATTGTGACAGTAAGGCAGGGCTTATTGTGCTCCAAAAGACTAATATTGATGAGTATAATCTAAAAAAGCAGGAATACGAGAAGAAGATAAAAGCAATAGATGACAAGATTGGAAAGGCGGAGCTATATAATAAAAGCGAGCAGTACAAAATTCTCAAAAAGCGAAGGACAGAGGCTGAAATTGAGCTTGGCAGACTTAAACAGTTCTTCGATAAGCACCTTCCTTCTGAAGAAGAGCTTTTAGAATATTACAGTCTTTGTGCGGAGGCAGATTCGATTAATCACAGTATAGAAACTCTTGGTGAAGTAAAAGAATGTGCGGATAATGAAGAGAGCCGGATTGATGAGTGTGTGGCCGATTATAAAGAGGCAGTTAAGCTTAACAACCTGCTTAAAGATGAAGCAGTAAAATATGAGGCACTTGAGAAGGAATATAAGATACTTGAAAAAGAGGCAGAATTAACAGAAGAAAGAAAGGGCATCGGTATTAAAGGAATATTTTTTGTGCTTTCGCTTTTGGCAGCAGTTGTGGTAACCGTATTACAGCCTGAAGGCTTTGGACTTATTGGCGGTGTGGTATTGAAAACTGTTGTTGTTGTTGCTTATTTAATCGCAGTGTTTTTTGCAATTCTTATAATAAGAAGTTTGACTGCTGACAAGGAGCTTGTCGCCAGACATAAAAATGTTACTGACAGTAAGGCTGAATGTGCAGCTGAGCTTGAAAATATAAAAAAGAGCGCAGAAGAGCTTAAAAAGCGTGGACGGGAATATACAGCAAAATATACAGGTTTTATAAGCGAAAGACTTACCAATCCATCAGGTGATTTTATTGAGGATTTATCCATAATACGTGAGAATTACAGTAAATATTGCAGGCTTATGGATTATAAAGGGGAATTCGTTGCAAGAAAAATACGTATAAAAACATTCCTTGGTTATTATACCTATAGCGCAGTTGATGATAATGCAACATATTATGATAAGCTACAGATAATCCGTGATAATTTTCGTGATTATGTTTCGGCTAAAGAGTACTATGCTAAGGTATGTGACGGTCTTGATGCGTTTGAGGCTGCCAATGATATTGGAAAAATATTAAGTGTTGCCGGTGAAGAGGCGGAATACATCGATATTGCGGCACTCCAGCGAGAAAGAGGTGAGCTACAGAGTGAAGCTGCAAAGCTTTTGGCACTTATTAACAGAGCAGAAAAAACTATTGATGATATAAGCTATGAGGTTGACAGAAGGCAGGAATATGAAAGCAGGATAGAAGGACTTAAGGAAGAAATTGCGGGGCTCGAAGACAGGTATAATATACTTACACTTACAAAAAATACCCTTGAAGCTGCAAAAGAGAGACTTGCGACGAGATATATGGAAGATATGAAAAATGCATTTAAAAAATATCTTGATATTTTTGAAGTTTCTGATAATATAAAACTTGGACTTGAGCTTGATACCTGTATTGAGAAGAATGGTAAAGACTGGGATGACAGATATTTTAGCCAAGGTCATGCAGACATGGCAGATATATGTGTAAGACTTGCACTTTTGGATGCGATGTATAAGGAAGAAAAGCCGGTGCTTGTGCTTGATGACCCTTTTGTTAATTTAGATGATAATAAGCTTGCAAAGGGGCTTAAGGCAATTGAGAAAATCGCGGAGGACAGGCAGATTATATATTCCGTATGTAGTAGCATAAGAAGTGTATAGAATAGTATTAGTAACAGAAAGGACTGCGACATGAATTTAGAAAAATTATCAATGTATGAATTAGTAAAGAACGAAGAACTCCCGGAGATTAATTCAAATGGATATTATTTTAAACATAAAAAATCAGGTGCGCGCATTGTGGTGCTTCGGAATGAGGACCGTAATAAGGTGTTCTGTATAAGCTTCAGAACACCGCCAAACGATGATACAGGTGTGGCGCACATTATAGAGCATTCTGTACTTATGGGTTCAGAAAGATTTCCGCTTAAGGATCCTTTTAATAAGCTTGCCAATTCTTCGCTTAATACATACCTTAATGCAATGACATACCCGGATAAGACTATGTACCCGATTGCAAGCTGCAATGACAAGGATTTTAAGAATCTTATGGAAGTGTACGTGGATGCGGTATTTGCGCCAAATGTCATTAAGGATGACAGAGCATTCAGGCAGGAGGGCTGGAGCTACGAGCTTAATGAAGAGGCGGATGAGCTTAAATATAACGGTGTTGTATATAATGAAATGAAGGGTGCTTATTCATCAATTGACAGAGTTACATATAAAGAGATGGTGACGGCGATTTTTCCTGATACTAATTATGCATTTGAGTCGGGCGGCAAACCAGAGGCAATTACAGAACTTTCATATGAAGAATTTGTCAGCTTTTACAAAAAACTGTATCATCCCTCTAACAGTTACATTTATCTGTATGGTGATGCAGATATGGAAGAAAGACTTTTATGGCTCGATAGGGAATATCTGTGTAAATATGATATCATAGATGTATCTGATACAATGCCGTTAAGGCAGGAGCCTTTTTTGAAACGCATGGAAAAACGCTGTACTTATTCTATAATGGAAAATGAAGATGAAAAGGATAAGACTAACTTAGGCTTTGCAGTAGGGCTCGATGGGTACTGTGATGATACTAAGCTTAATACAGCTTTCCATTTGTTGTCATATGCACTTGTGGAAGCACCGGGTTCGCCTATTGAGAAGGCTTTGTATGATGCAGGCATAGGAAAGCTTGTATATGGCGATGTGGATGGAATGCTTCAGGGGTATTTTGAGGTTGTTGCCAATAATACCAATGAGGACAGAAAAGATGAGTTTTATCGCATTATAATGGATACACTTAAATCTGTTGTAGAAAATGGTCTTGACAAAAAGACGTTAAGGGCAGGGCTTCACAATATGGAATTTAGATATCGTGAGCAGGATTTTGGACGCTGGCCCGGAGGACTTTTGATTTGTATAGGCATTATGTCCGGATGGCTTTATAATGATGAAATGGTATTTGATAATTATAAATTAAATTCTGTTTTTACAGAACTTAGGGAGCTTATTGATACCGATTATTATGAAAAGCTTGTAGAGAAATATTTCCTTAATAACCCACATTCCGTACTTGTTACTATTGCGCCTGAGCGTGGACTTAATGGTAAGAAGGAAAAGGAGCTTAAGGATAAGCTTTCTAAATACCAGGAAAGCCTTAACGGAGAAGAAAAGAAAAATATTATTGCCAGAACAAAAGAGCTTAAAGCTTATCAGGATGAAGAGGATACGCCTGAGGCACTTATGACACTTCCAAGACTTTTGAGGGAGGACATTGATCCTGTGGCACATTCCACATCCGTTATAGAAAAAGAACTGTCTGATGGAACAAAGCTTCTTCACAGTGATTTAAAGACTAACGGTATCGGTTATATTAAGCTTTTGTTTAATACGGATATGGTGCCTTTAAGACTTGTAAAATATATTCCATTCTTAAATTATATGGGAAGACTTGATACGGCCGGATTTGGTTATGCAGAGCTTAGAAGTGAAATACTTTGCAGTACAGGTGGCATTGGTACTAAATTTTCTAAATATGGCAGTGCGGTTAATACAACTGATTACAGAACGGTATTCAGTATTGGTGCAAAGGCTATGTATGACAAGCTTCCATTTGCGATTAGGATGATGGAGGAGCTTGTGCTTAGGACAGACTGGCAGTGCGACAAGAGGCTAAAAGAGGTGCTTGCAGAAGAAATAAGCGAGCTTGAGAGATATTTTAACAATAGTCCTCACAGTATGGTAAATACAAGAGGGCTTTTAGGAAGTACACCTGAGATTGCTTATAAGGAGCTTACAGATAATATAACGCATTACCGTTTTATAAAGGAACTTATGGATAATTATGACAATGAGAAAGCTTCATTTGTGCATAATATAAATGAGCTGCTTCATATGGTGATAAGACCTGAGAATCTTATGGTACATTTCTGCGGCAGCGATGAAGGCATAGAAATTATAGATGAGCCGATATGCGCTTTTAAGAAAAAGTTTTATACAGATGTTGTTGAAAAGTCAAGACCTTCTTTTATATTTAATTCTGCGAATGAAGGAATTAAGCTTGCTTCACAGGTTCAATATGTGGGACGTTTTGGCAATTATAGAAAAGAGGGCTATGATTATAGCGGGGTTATTCAGGTTGCCAAAAACATACTTGACGGGGAATATCTGTATCAGAATATCAGGGCAAAGGGCGGAGCTTATGGTATTTTTACAATTTTTTCACGTAATGGTAATATGAGCTTTATATCATACAGAGACCCTAAGCTTGAAGAAACCAACAAGGTATATGACGGTATACCGGAGTACCTTAGAAACTTTGAGGCAGACGAAGAAAAGATGACAGAATATATCATAGGTGTAATTGGGGCACTGGACATTCCCTATACACCTGCCAGTGAGGCACAGAGGGCACTTGACAATTATATGAGTGGACTTACGCCTTGCATGATACAGAAGTCAAGGAATGAGATTCTTAGTGCAAACGCAGAGGATATCCGTAAAACGTCTGAGCTTTTTGAGGCAGTGCTTAATAACAGCAGACTTTGTGTGGCAGGAAATGAGGAACGCATTAAAGCCTCAGAACTTCTTACAGAAAAGATAAGTATTGAAAGGGATTAATCATGGGATGCATGTATAGGATTAAAGGTTTTATAAAGAAAAATGTTGTACTTTGCATAGCACTTCTTTGTGCAGTAATAACATCATTTATAATTAAACCTGATAAAGAATATTTGTCGTACTTTGATTTTAAGACACTTACATGTCTGTTCTGTGTGCTTGCAGTGGTGTGTGCGCTTAAGAATATTAATTTTTTCAGGATTCTTGCGCAGAAGATAGTGCAGATGTTTAAAAATACCCGTAGTGGTATACTTGCGCTTGTATACATTACATTTATTGGCTCGATGTTAATAGCCAATGATATGGCACTTTTAACATTCCTGCCACTTGGCTATTTTGTACTTTCAAGCACTAATAAAGAGAAGTATATGGCATTCTGTTTTATTATGCAGAATATAGCGGCGAACCTCGGTGGTATGCTTACACCATTCGGCAATCCGCAGAATTTATATCTTTATACCAAATTTGAGATTAATAATCTTGAATTTATGGGCATTATGTTTGGGCCTTTTCTTGTGTCAATACTTTTGATTACGATAATATGTATTGTTGCAGTAAAGCCGGAACCATTTGAGATAGCAGATGAACCGGTAAAGTTTGATAAGGAAAGATGTGTGTTATATCTTATAATGTTTGCATGGGCCATTGCAATAGTATTCAGAGGTATTCCATACGGCCTTGGTTACATAATTCCGGTTATTCTTCTGTTTATAGACCGCAAGGCACTGAAAATGGTTGATTATCCGCTTTTATTTACATTTGTTGCATTTTTTATCTTTGCCGGAAATATGGCAAGAATTGAGGCGGTAAGAGAATTATTTTCGATGCTTCTTGCAAAAAGTACGCTAATTTTTTCAGTGCTTTCGTGCCAGGTAATCAGTAATGTACCGACAGCGATACTTTTGTCACAGTTTACGGATAATTACCATGAACTTTTAATAGGTGTTAATATCGGAGGTGTAGGCTCGATTATTGCATCCCTTGCAAGTCTTATAACATTAAGAGAATTTCAGAAGCATTATCCTAAAAAAACAGTTTCTTATCTTGGCAAGTTTTCTTTGGTAAATATAGGTTTTCTTGTTGTATTAGTGGTTGTATGTGCATTGTTTTTCTAATGTTATGAGAGCTGTGAATAGAAGCTTGTTTTTAATGATTGCAAATATTGCAAAGTGACAATTATAATGCATTTCTCAGAGAACATGGCCGTAGAAGTTAACACAGAAAATAAATTGTAAGAATTTCTGAAAAAATTAAAAAAAACACTTGCATTTTAGAAAATAGTGTGCTATAATAAGTTCTGTTGGTTGAGCAGTCGTGGCGGAATTGGCATACGCGCTAGACTAAGGATCTAGTCCATATTGCTTGGGTGCGGGTTCAAGTCCCGCCGACTGCATTCCATATTTTATGGAGTGCCAATACAACTTAATACGCAGTCGTGGCGGAATTGGCATACGCGCTAGACTAAGGATCTAGTCCATATTGCT
>CAZBHM010000064.1:9195-10642 GCA_964491975.1 uncultured Lachnospiraceae bacterium
TGGGTGCGGGTTCAAGTCCCGCCGACTGCACTAATAACGAATCTTCAAGTCCGGTAGTCGGATTTGAAGATTTTTTTTATGCAATCAGGAAGCTTAGTTCCTGTTACATAAAGATGGTCCATATTTCAATTCCGCAAGGCAATCCCTTCTTTACAGGGTTATTATTTGATGTGGGGAATTTCTCTGATACGGGTGGCACAATGTAAAGTTTGCCTGAAAACGAATTAGATGATATGTTGTAACATATATAAAAGTGCATACAGGTGAGGTATATTAGGGTGAGCGGTTACGATACTGAATATATAAAAGATGCTATCTCGAGATGTGATGACATTGAAGAATTAAAGAATAAGATACTTCCTATGCTCAAGACACAGCAGGAGTTGTGGCTGCATAAGTTTAATGCGATACTATCTGATAGCGGATATACAAAGACTCGTTTTGCAGATATTTGTGGTGTTAGTCGTGTTACAGTAGATAAATGGTGCAAAGGGGCGATTCCGAAGAATCGTGAAACTTTTTTAAAGATAGGAATGGCTGCAAGATATGATATGGAACAGATGAATCAGTTGCTTCAAAGATATGGTCAGTATCCGGCATTGTATTCTAAAAGCTTAGCTGATTGTGTGTGTATCTTCGTTGTGAATCATTACAGTGGTAAAGATGATGAGCCGATTGAGAAGTATCGTTATATTATGGAAAGGATAAAAGAGAACATTATAAGGTCTGAGAGTGATGAAACAGACAATATGAGCACTGTTAAGTTTGATGAGAAGTTGTCAGAGGTAAAGGATGAAGAAGCATTAGAACAGTTTATTGCAGACAATATAGCAATGTTCTCGTATTCATATCACAAATTCTATGCATATGTAAAGATGTGTATAGATGCTAATTACAAACATTATTCCAATAGTGTATTTGATATGGCAGAGGGGCAGGGGTGGTCATCTTCGTTACGACAGTGCGTATCAGCTATTCGTCAGAATAAGTGGTATCCGACACGTAATAAGATTATATCACTTGGGCTTCATCTTAGTATGGACCATAGTCAAATCGATGAGATGCTAAAATTGGCACATATGGAGCCATTGTGTGCTCAGAATATATTTGAAAGCGTGATTATGTATGTATTAGATGATGCAAGTATTAATGATATGTTGGAAGTCACTGCCTTGGACTTTAATCCGGACGAATTGTGCGGATATGCAAGGCGGGTTATTAAAACATTGAATTTGCCAGAACTTGAATTCTTTATAACAGAATTACCGGAGGAAGATGATGTCTAAAAAGAGAGCTAACAATTTAATTATTATTGAAAACGGTCAATTGAGCACATATATATTAGATGACAGGCTTTCAGGGGTGGTAGGAAGACCTTCTAAAGACGGTGAGACGGACATAAAGCTATATTCTGTCACGGTAAGCCGCAACCATGGAAGGTTCCAAA
>CAZBHM010000065.1:0-10589 GCA_964491975.1 uncultured Lachnospiraceae bacterium
GGCTCCATATGCTGCACAATCAGATAATCCGGCTTTCTCCCTTCAAGCACAGCTTCTACATTATCAAGCCATTCCTGTCCAAAATTAGCATCAACTGAATCCATTACTGCAATTTTCTCATCCATGATTACATAAGAATTATATGCCATTCCGTTTTCAACAACGTACTGCCCTTCAAACAAATCTACCTCATGGTCATTAACACCCACATATTTAATGTCATCTGTTATAAACATTTCTTTTTCCATCCTTTCACATATTACAATATTACAACTTCATCATAATTATATCACACAACGCCTTAAGCCTATACCCCCTCCATGTCAAATGCCGGAATAAAGCTCTCCGTTGCTGTCTCGCCTTCCTGAATAAATCCATTTTCCACACCTATGTCTATCGCATAATCCACAAGCTCATCATATTCCCTATCGCTAACCTTTCGGTTAAGCTCCGGATATCCGCTAAGCTCTATAACCGGTGTGTACTGATTCATAATACTTATATAAATCTCATTACCATATGTTTCATACAGATACTTAATAATCTTTTTGGAATCCTCAAGCCCTCCAGGCAAAAGCAGATGTCTTACAATTACACCTTTAAGCATCATTCCTTCTTCCACCACACTTTCGCCGATAAGACCCTTTGCCGCTTCTTCCCCATCAAAAACAGGTGCTTTGCACTGTCTTACCATTTCAGCTATGGCAGCTGCCGCCACTTTAAAATAATCCCCCGCATTGGAATAATGTTTTGCCATACCGCTGTCAAAATATTTAAGGTCAGGAAGATAAATCTGCACATGTCCTTCCAGCATTTTAAGTGTCTCAGTCTTTTCATAGCTTCCTGTATTATACACCACAGGTATGCTAAGACCATTTTTCTCTGCCATTTTAAGTGCATCAACAATCTGCGGTACAAAATGTGTAGGCGTAACAAGATTAATATTATTAGCCTTTTTCCTCTGCAAATCCATAAAAATCTCTGAAAGTCTGTCTGTTGTTATACTTTTTCCAACTCTGCCAAGCGCAATATCATGATTCTGACAATACACACACCTTAAAGGACAACCCGAAAAAAACACCGTTCCGGAACCTCGTTTTCCTGAAATACAGGGTTCTTCCCACATGTGGAGTGCTGCACGGGCCAGTTTAATTTCATATGTTTGTCCACAATATCCTGCTTCGCCGTGCTTTCTGTCAACATTACAGTCTCTTGGGCACAGATTGCAGTGTTCATAACTTACCATACATCCCATTCCTTTTAAACAGCCAGCATATATGCTGCACTTTATTTTTTAATTTCTACATAAGCATGCTTATCATGATTCTTTTCATAAACTTTATTAATCTTTTTCTCACTGGTTGTATTAATTGTATAAATCTCCGGAACCGGTACTTTAGTTGTTTCTGCTCCAAAATAGAAGCTTGTATTGGCCGGCTGGTTATAATGATTATTCTGCCATGCAATTGCCTCCCGATAGGTCACATCATGCATAAGCGCCGGGATTCTGTAATCCGTCTCAATATTAGTTGTATAGATGCGAAGCTCAGTATTTTCGGCATCACGCACTATAAGCTCATCTCTCCAGTCACCTAAAATATCTGCAATAAGACATGCCTGTCCCTTACTGCCACCATTAGAAGCCGTTCCTGCTGCCGTAAGAATTGTATCAAGCTTTGCATTCTCCCAGTCCCACTTAAGAATCGTATACTCTTTATCGGTGTCATGGTCTGCCAGCTCTGCAAGCAAATCACCATCCCAGTACAGCTTCATATTCATCGAATACGGTGACTCATCATTTAAAATTTCTCCGCTAAAGGACTGAAGTGGCGTAGCTGTTGAGCCCCACATCTCCCAGCCCCTGCTTGTCGGGTCAATGTCCGCTGCCCTTGAGCGTCCTGTATCCTTAGGCTTTGTCTGGCCAAATATAACCTCACCGGTACGTGCATTATGAAGTCCGATATTTACAGGCATATTGGGATTTTCCCTGCATGCCCACACAAAATACTCATGTGTGTCGGGACTCATTACCGCTACATCAAAAGCATCACCATGTGCAAGCTTTACCTCCGTTCCATCTTCCTTGGTTCCTTTAACCGTATACATAACAGTACCATCGTCATCAATGGCAGCTCCGCCTGTAATTATCTCATCTCTGCCATCATAGTCAACATCTGCCACCGCTATGCTGTGATATCCCGTATTATAAAGATTATCGAGACTGTTCTTATTCTCACAATCAACTGTCCACAGAAGGCTGAAATCGTTATCTACTATATTCCATGCTGCCACCTTACACGCAGCCCATGCACCTCTGAAATGCACAATACTCGGAGTAACGCCGTCAAGATAAGCCACACAAAAAACAAAATGGCTTGCTCTCTTTACAGCTTTTCCCTCATCAGAGGTATTAAACCACGAATTAAGCGGCTCCATAACAGGAAGCAGTTCTGTTCTGGCAATTTCTGCACCGGTCTCACCATCATACATCGACAAAAATTCAGGCTGTCCATATAAATAAGACCTGTCCTTATTAACCACAACCTTAAGCGGCGGAGTTCTGTAATCAGTTCTGCCATCAGCATTAGTATCACCAATTACATTGCCTTCACCATCTGTTGTTCCCTCAAATGAACGCATAACGACTTCTGCCTTGCCATCTCCGTTAAGATCATAAACGATAAAATTAAGATCCACCGAATTAACTTCATTCGGTCCAAGATTAATAGTCCACATGTGGGTACCATCAAGCTCGTATGCTTCGAATAACGGATATTCCGTTTTAGAAACCTCACGCATGTCAGCCGGATCACGCCTTACCACTATTTCATACTGGCCGTCGCCATCAAGGTCACCAACCGATGCATCGTTAATATCATATCCCCCCTTTTCGTACTGCTTAACCGGTATAGCTATGTACTCATTTTCAAATATAAGCGCCGTCTCAGTATCGTCCTTTGCCTCCTCGCCATCTGCAACCGGCACAAGGGTATATACATCTCCTGAAGTATATGAACTGTCGGTATAATTAGTTACATCTGCAATTGGCTTTTTATTAAGCTTCTCACCGTTTTTATACACATTAAATTTGATATTCTCATCATCAGTCCCGAGGAAACGCCAGCTAAGAAACATTCCGTTCTCCTTCTTTACCGCCACAAAACCTCTGTCAAGCTCTTCCATCTGTTTTAAAGATACAGGTCTGCTCTCATACAAAATATCTGCTTCTGTCTTAGGAGCCTTTTCATTGCTGCAGCCTCCCAACGCAGAACCCAGAATAACCGTTGCCACCATGGCAATCGTCATAATCCTCTTTTTCATATCAAATCCACCTCGCTGTTTGTTACTTAAGCGGATGCCACATTAAAAAGCCATACGCGCATTCCGCACAATTTATTTTCTTTACACCATTGTAACATTTTTAACTCAATACATCAATATTATTCAACAAAAAACGTTACAGTGTAAACTTTTGTCGCTATCATGCATATCTTATACTATCTCCTTAATAAATAAGAAAGGATGGTAATAAATATGGCTCAATTTACTAACCAGGCTCAACTGCGTTATGGCAATACAGTGACTAATTCCAATATAGCAATAGGTGAAATTCTTGAGGTTTTGTCTGTAACCAAAACCGCCGTAAGAAACACCTACAGCAAAAACGATTCCATCACTTATATAGTGAGTATAATAAATTCCGGCAACCTTCCAATTACAGGATTAACCCTCAGCGATAACCTGGGCTCATATACCTTTAACACCGGTACACTTACTCCTCTTGAGTATGCTGCTGATTCGGTAAAATATTATGTTAACGGTACTTTACAGACTGCTCCTTCTGTAACAGCAGGACCGCCCCTTACCATTACAGGACTAAATGTACCTGCCGGTGGCAATCTGTTGATTGTATACGATACCTTAACCAATCAGTTTGCACCACTGGCTGCCGAAAGTGACATCACTAATACAGTCACGGTAAGCGGAACCGGCATTTCCTCCATCACGGCACAGGAAACTGTAACTACACTTTCTGCTCCACTGCTTACAATAACCAAATCTGTAAGTCCTGTGCCTGTAACTGAAAATGGTACATTAACTTACACTTTCCTTATACAAAATGATGGCAATGCCTCTGCTGATATAGCCACTGGAGTTGTTATAACAGATACCTTTGATCCTATACTTTCTAACCTCACGGTATCCTTTAACAATTCTGCTTTAACCATTAACGAAGACTACACCTATGATGAAACAACCGGAGTATTTGCAACAGTTGCCGGCAAGATTACTGTTCCCGCTGCAACCTTTACCCGCGATTCCGTTACCGGAGAGTTAATAACTACTCCAGGCATAAGCACATTAATCATTTCAGGTTCAGTATAAAATTAAGGCAGGGGCAGGTTTCCCTGTCTCTGCCTCAAATATTAATAATTAATCTTATCTTTGCTCTGATATGTAACCTCAACAAGTCTCTTAGCAATCTTCTCCACACTAAGAAATGCACTGTTTACCTCATCCGTCACACGCTTCTGGTTCTTTCCCTGTTCTACGACCTGTCTGGTCTGCTCTCTTAAGCTCTCAACAAGTTCCTGAATCTTCTCTGAAGTTTCGCCCATCTTATGTGCAAAATTTTCAGTCTGCTCACTTGCCTTTAATACCTGCAGTGCCATTTCTTTAGAATCCGTCTGCATTACTCCGATATGCTTTGCCTCTTCCTTTGCACCATTAATCTGCCCAAGTCCTTCTTCAATCGAGGTTACATTCTTTTCATTAGCCTCCTGAAGCTTTCCTAACAGAGCTTCAATATTCACAATTATTCCTTCAATTGACTTACTTGCCGTCTTGGAATTTTCTGCAAGAACGCGTACTTCATCAGCAACTACCGCAAAGCCCCTGCCATGCTCACCTGCCCTTGCCGCTTCTATACTTGCATTTAAGGCAAGCAGATTCGTCTGTGCAGTAATACTCTCTATGGTCTGTGCAAACTCTGCAACCTCATCCATGGCTGTCTTAAGACTTACTACAGAGTTGTCAGTATCCTTGGCAGTTATCCTCATATTTTCCATGCTCTTCACTTCTCCTTTACCATTTTCCCGGCTTCTCACCAAAGCACTGTTTCATACCCCACAACACAAACCTAATGTTATGTAACATAGGTTATGTATGCTTTTATTATAAATCCATATGCATTATTTGTCAATAATTCATTCAATTATCCCATACTTAACTTATTAAAAATCTTTTCCCAAAAAACATTTTAATTGTCTGCTCTTATTTAACATATTCTGTTTTAATGCGATTTTTACGGATATCACACATTTCATACTTCCCCTCGATAATGAGATTTTAATCTTTCACCGGCTTTCTTTTAGCTTCAAAAACCTCTTTCATTGCTGCCTTTCTTGCGCATATCGCCTCAACTTCTTTTTCAATATCCACCGGCGGATAATGAAGTCCGCTCTTAAGTGCCTGAACCATTTGCTCTGTACGATTGCGAATTTTATACTCTTTTCCATCCTTTATGAAAATATTCCCTGTCTGTCCGAAAATAAGCTGAACATTATTCTCAACGCAAGCATCGTGAACCTTTTTCACCCACTCATAATGAAGCGGCCTGGAACCAAGATAGTTTTCTCCGCCAGCCAGAACCGTTTCTATTTTACCAGTTTCAAGATATGGAGCAATATCAACCTCTCCAATAAAAGGCTTTAAGCTTACCCAACGGTGTTTTGCCGGAATTGAAAGCAAATACGGCATCCTTTGCTCAAGACGTTTTTGATTTTCGCACGAAACAGAAAAAGACACATTGTCCCAGCCCTCGCCCCAGTCTGCCGGAAGGCAGCTTTCAATTCGCTCTGCACGTTTTGTAAGCAACGAAAATGTGACTTGCGGACGACGTCTGATAAAATCCCATGCTTCATTACGCCACTCATCAGCTTCCTCTAAGAAAAAGTCGCTCGCCATGCATACACGCACAAAGCACCCGTCAGGAAGCTTATATTCACCATCTTTTGTTTTTTTTACGGGTAAATTAAAATCTGTTTTATTTCTTACCACCTCATTGGTATCCCTGCCATAACGCTTATCCAAAAAATATGCATAACAATTCTGGCATCCCTCTGAGCATTTGTGGCATCCATGCCACGGATTCCATATCTTATCATTCAAATCCATTATTACACTCCTTTCTACTTAATAAAACTTTATTTTCTTTAGTATTTAAATTCATATTAGCAATTCAGCATTTTACCAAAACAACATTTCAGCATTTTTATATGCAATTTTTTCTTTATCTTCATCGCTTATAGGCGCATTATCAATAAAGGGTCTTGCACCCTCATTGCTGATAAAAGGACAATCCACGGCATGAATTATCCTGTCAGCTCCAAGCACTTCCACGCAGAATTTAAGCTGCGGATAATCAAATATGCCACTTGGTGTCACATACACATTTTCTCTGAACGTTTCCGTTATGCTTCGACTTAACTTCGTTACCGTCTGTGGCAGTGACTGGTCAAGTCTAGAAAGAAAAAATGGTAACATTTCACCCCAATGTCCGGCTATAAGCTGCAATTTGGGAAAGCGCTCAAAATGTCCTGCAAGGATAACACGAAGCACCTGTATTCCTGCTTCATTATGCCAACCCCAGCCATGTAAAGAAAGTCTTGCACTGAGCTCGTCACCCAGTCCTCCATAATATGATTGCTGAACAGATTTAAGCGGGGCCCCCGGATGAACATAGACGGGCATATCCAATGCTTCACACGCCTCCAAAACCGGTAAAAATTGTTTACTATCCAGAAATTCATCATTTTTAGATGCCCGGCCTGCAAGCAAAATTCCCTGAAATCCCAATTGCTTCACACGCCCTACTTCCTTTGAAGCTTCGTTTGGATTTGACCATGGCAAAAGAGCAAATGCTCCATATCTGTCAGGATGCTTTTTTACAACATCTGCTATGTAATCATTAGTTTCACGCACAATTCCCGGAGCTTCCTTAGAAGGAAGCAGCTGCGATTTGGATGGCGATGACAAAATCTGAATATCTATTCCATTTTTGTCCATATCCTCAATACGTTTTTTATCTAAATCCGCAAATAATTCAGGATCCGCCTCATACGGTCTTCCTTTTCTATGCGCCATTGGTGTATATGGTGCATCATCTTTTAAATATTTTGCAAGTGCATCATTAATCGGAGCACCTGCAAGATGTTCTTCTATTGTGATTATTTTCAATAATTTCAACTCCTTATTTAATTATATTGCCGTCAACATAAATCTTTTTTATTTTTGATATATCAATAATATTCTTATCGGGCCTGCCTTCAATAAGCAAAAGATTCGCTTTTTTTCCTTCGGATATTGTACCTATATCATCAATGCCAAATACCGCCGCAACTTTACCTGTTGCACCTGCAAGCACCTCCTGCGGATTAAGTCCCGCTTCGACAAGAAGCATCATTTCTTTGTGTACTGACGTTCCGTATGGCACAGCCGGAGCAAAATTACCTGTATTGGCATCTGTTGCAACGAGAATTTCTACACCATAAGAATGAAGGAGTGCTACTGCTTTTTTTGCATTTTCATAATGTTCTGGTTTATAACCGTTTATGCAATTGATGGCAAAGTTTTTCATCATTACAAGAGTCGGTGCCACTGCCACTGCTTTATCTGCAATCTCCTTTGCAAGACTTTCAGGCAATACTTCCTTCATCGGAACGTGAATAAGAATATCCGCACCACATTCTAACGACATTTCTACAGCTTTTATGGATGTTGCATGTACGGCAACCTTAAGCATATTTTCATGTGCAGTGTCGCATATATCCTTAAATACCTTTTTCAGCATCAGATTCGGTTCCATCAAAAGAACTTTAATATATTTCGCCCCATCCTTTATTGCATTCTTAACATAAGCTTTTCCACACAAAGTCCCCATAGTCATTCCGGCAGACCTTATTATTTCAAATTGTTTTGAATTTTCTGCAAGCAATCTAGAAGCCGAAACATCACATGTTCCAATAACACCGCTTTTAAGCATTAACTCAATTTGCGGCGCACTGTCCATATGGGTATGAGCATCAATAAGCCCAGGCATAAGAAAATAATTATCATCAGATTTTTCGGTCAAAGTTACACTTTTTATTTTTCCATTTTCTATAACAACACAGGCATTTTCATACACTCTTTGCCCATCAAACAACGGATAATTAAGTGATATGGTTTCAGGCTTGTCTGCCCGGATTAGCTCACTGTGCTTCATTACAATTCCATACAGATTACTCATAACAAGATAGTTGGCACGAACCGTTACCCTGTCACCCACATTAACTTTATCATAATGGTCGTTTGTTGGAAATATTACAAGAGCATAAGTCTGTCCACTCATACTGTCAGATATTTCAATTGACGGTTTATTATGAATATCTGGTCCGACTTTTTTGGCAATTCCTGTAACTTCAAATCGCCTGTCAACATATTTCGCATAAAAATTATTCTCATTATTTCTAAATTCTTCACAAAGCTTTTTTACATCAAATGGAGCATTCTGTGTCAAAAGCGGCATATTTGTTGTTTCGATTTTATGGGTTTTTACATCAGAAGGATGCTTGGGATAAAACTCAAGTTTTTCGTTCATAATATCACCTCCAAATTTTCATGGCAATAAACCAGTAGAATATCACCGGCAACGCGATTTTTCAAAATTCAGCTAATTTAATTCATAACCCCGGTCTCTTTATTCACGCTTCTTAAGCAATAGACATCTTTCCGTTTGTAAAGCGAAAACTTCTCATTCCTTTACCACTTATTTTATCTGCCGGTATTGCATTTTCAATGCGGGTAACATCTTCTTGTGTAAGCGTAAGCTTCAAAGCATCTATTGCACTTTGAAGATGTTCCGGATTAGTCGTTCCAATCAGACTTTGCACATTATCATATTTGGCAAGAGACCATGAAAGGGCAAGCTGTGAAAGCGTAACTCCTTTTTCATCAGCAATTTCTTTAACTGCCAAAATCATTGGCATATTCTTTTCACGATTCTTTTCTGAAAGCAGCCCCCTAGCAGCAGCCATACGTGGATTTGAAATCTCTCCGGATAACACATTATCCGAAAGCAAACCATGGCCTACCGTTCCAAAAGCAAGAACTTTAATACCAAGCTCTTTTGCCGTTGCAATCAGTTCACTTTCAATTCCACGCTCAATAAGCGAATATTCCATTTCAACAGTATGAATAGGATGTACACTGTGAGCACGGCGAAGTGTTTCTGCATCAACCATTGAAAGTCCAATATGCCGGACATTTCCTTCTTTCACCTCATCTGCAATCGCACCTACAACTTCTTCAACCGGAATTTCAGTGTCCATTCTTGCCGGCTGATATAAATCTACATAGTCAAGACCAAGTCTCTTTAAAGAATATGTAAGATGTCCTTTTATATTAAATGGATTTACATCAAGACCATAAATACCGCCTTCCGGTTTCGGCAGCACGCCGAATTTTACTGAAAGGAAGTAATTATCTCTCGGCACATCTTTAAGCGCTTTGCCGACAATTATTTCGCTTTCACCGGCATTATAAAATTCCCCGGTATTAAAAAGCCTGATACCTTCATCAAGTGCCTTGTGAATAGTTTTAACAGAATTTTCAGGATTTTGACTGCATGACATTCCCATACACCCAAGTCCAAGTCTTTCAAGATTTCTCACACTATTTTCCTCCATGTTTACTCATATATTTTTTTAAGCAGACTTATAAGCTGCCCATACTCTTCATTTGTAAGATTTTTAGTTACCTGCGTCTCAAGCATCTCTCCAAGCCCATCTATTTCTTTACGCATAGAAATAGCTTTATCAGTTAAGACAACAAGCTTGCTCCTCTTGTCATACGGATTTTGAACACGTTTAACAAGATTTTTCTTTTCAAGATTCTGAATAATTCCCGTAACCGTAGGGTTTGTCATTGAAAAATTCTCTTCAATGTCGGCCTGCCGGACAGACTTATCCTGATTTGTATAGAGCATTACCATAATCTTATACTGCGTATTCGTCAGCTCATACGGAGCCAGTACGGGAATAGACAGTTTTTCAATTTTAAGAGCAATCTTCTTAATTAAAATAGCAACCTTTTCATTTTTCATAACAACCCCCCCCCAAAAAAAAATTACATAGCTTCCTATGCATTGTATCACAGGAAGCTATCTTCTGTCAATGTATTACATACCTTAGGTCTATATTTTAACCCTTATTTTCAAAGTGGAATCGAACTTTTCACTTCACTATTATTTCTGACGGTTTAAGACCAAGTTATATGAGATTAAGCGACTTGTTAAAGATGTTTTTCCATAACCGTTGTAATGGATTACTTTTTAGATAAAGAAAACCCTTGCAAACGCAGAGTTTGTGATTGCGGTTGCTCTAATCTTTATTCTATCCATAATCTTATCAATTAATAAATATGGATTAGATTCATCTCTGCTGAAAGAATATAATGAATCATCCGAATATACATAACTATCTGTCATTCACAACACCCCCTTTTATCCGCTCCATATCTCTTTTATACATACGGATTTCTGCTTTTAA
>CAZBHM010000066.1:0-10500 GCA_964491975.1 uncultured Lachnospiraceae bacterium
ATATTCTGGAATTTAAGGTACATTCACCCAAGAAGGAAGCAACACTTGAGGACACAGTTGCGGCAGCACTATCGCAGATAGAAGAAAAGAAGTATGCTACATCTCTTATAGAGAAGGGCATACCGGAAGAGAAAATCAGAAAATACGGCTTTGCGTTTGAAGGGAAAACGGTATTAATCGGATAAAATGCAGGTATTAAAAACCGCTGTAGCACATCATCAGATGTATACAGCGGTTTTTGCTAGAATTCATTTGGACTTTTTATGTAAGTTTTAAGTCGTTCATATTCCTCCATGGTTATGGGAAGGATTGTTCCGTGCTTATAACCGTAAGGAAAAGAAAAGTCTTTGTCACTTCGTACAAAAATTCCGGAAGAAATATCATCACTTATAAAAGGCACATAACCTTGCTCACTTGCGTTCTTTGTGCCGAAAAAGTCAAGAAATAATGCCCATTTGCCATCCGGCATTTTGACAGCGGTAGGAGCTTCGTAAGTAGAATCAATAACGCCTTCCATGCATTTGTCAAAGGCTTCAACCTGCCTAAATGGTCCGGTTACATGGTCGCTTTCAAGCATGAATACTCTTACGGGGTTGCCCATACCCTTTACAAACATATAATATTTGCCATTTTCCTCATACATGGCGGAGTCGATACACTGGTTTTCGCCACTATAGAGCACTTTGGCTTCGGTAAAGTTTTCAAAGTCTTTTGTGCGGGAATAGTAAATGTCCTTACGTTTAAAATCGGTATTTCTGTGTGAGGAAGACCAGTGAATTACATAATCATCATTTTCTCTGTCATAAATTATATCAGGTGCCCACAAACAGCCAAAGTCCTCATTGCCAAGGTGAAGCATTTTTTGTGGAGACCAATGGATTAAATCGTCAGACTGCCACATGACGAGGTCTTTGCTTCCGTTAACTGAGATTTCGGCCCATGAATTTTTGTATTTGTATCTGAAGCCATATGCAAGGCTTAAATCAGTGGCAAGGATTACGAACTTGCCTTCTTTGGTTCGGGTGATTGTAAAATCTCTTACACCCTTGTCACCTTCGTAGCTCCAGAGAATGGGGTTTGCATTGTTGACACTTTCCCAGTGGAAGCCGTCAGTGCTTATGCCAAAGTATACCTGTTCTCCTTCCGGACTTCTTGTTTCCTTAAAATGTACAAATAAATATGCCTGCATTTTTATTCCTCCCATAAATTATCACAGTTCAGCAACACAAGAACATTCGTAAAACCGCAATACGTGCTAACTGGCAATTTCATTGCCTGTTTTACTCATTTTCATTGCGTTTAGCCCATGACCCTACAAACAGTCTGATTTATGCAAGCATAATCATCCCGTTTTTAAGGTCATGGCTGAACTGTTACCATAAATTATCACAGTCTGCTATATAATAGTCAAATTGTGAGGTGATTTTGAAGCCGAGGCTTTCATAAAGATGCTTTGCCGCACGGTTATGGCCGTTTACCTGTAGAGATACCGGTATATTCCTAAAGTCGGCGGCGCATTGCTCTAGCAGTCTGGTTATCATAAGTCGGCCAAGTCCGCGGCCCTGCATGGCGGGGTCAATACAGACACCGAGTACAATAAGTCTGTTTGGGCTTATATCTAAAAAGCAGCAGCCGGCAATTTGGTCAGAGCTTTTGTCATATAAAGTATATGCCTTAACAGAGTTGTCCATTAAAAGCTCCTGTATAAATGTTTCAGATTCTGCATAGTCTGTCTCAAAGGCGCGGTGATGGATAAAAGCCATCAAATCAAGGCCTGAGGGTGAGTCTGCTGCAACAAGCTTATACGGACTGTCTTTACCTGTAATAAAAGGGGCAGAGTCCGAATTATCATATGTCATAAGATATTCTGAATTAATCAGTTTTGCGTTAAATTTCTTAAGCATCGGTAAAAATGAGACTGCTGCCGTTGTTGCATCCGGTTCGACAGGAAATATCATGTCATGGATATCATATTCTAAAAGCAGGTCCGCAGCTTTGCACAAAAGGCTTGTGGCAAATCCCCTTTTTCTTTTATCGGGGTGTGTACATACGCTTATCTCGGCTTCATTCTCTGAAGGGACAAATATAGATAAAAATGCGCAAAGTTCATTGTCCTCATACAAAAGAAAAAAACATGGAAGCGCCTCGTATAGGTTAAGCTCGCCAGACAGAAACAGACTGCCTGTCAGGTTATCGTATGCCTTGCAGAGAGCTTCAAGTTCCCTTATGGCTAAAAGCTCGCTGTTTTTAAGCATGTTAGTTTTAATAATGTTCATAATTACAGGTTGTGTGCATCAAGAAGAGCCTTCTTTAATGCGTAAAGCTTGTTGGATAAGTCTACATGTACCTTATGAGGGTTAACAAGACGTCTGGTTTCATCCCAAAGCGTGTTAAGTTCATTAAAGCAGTTTTGGCGGATATCCATAACCTTAGGAGACTCATATACACATTCGCCATCCTTAAAAACAGGTACCATGAGCTCGCGGATGGAGTAGGTTTTAGCGGGAATCAGAGTCTTTTTCCATGTTTCAACCGGGTCAAAAAGAAGTAAGTCACGCTTCTCATTATAGGTTTCATCAGCAAGAGCAATCAAATCAGCTTTAATTTTACCGGTTTCCCTGTCATAGATACGAAATACAGTTTTATTGCCCGGATTAGTAACTTTTTCGGAATTTTCGGAAAGCTTTATTCTTGGAATAAATTCGCCGCTGGCTTCGTCTTTGATGGCTGCAAGCTTATATACACCGCCGAATGCCGGCCAGTCCTTGGAGGTAATCATGTTAGTTCCGACACCCCATGAGGTTATCTTACAGCCCTGGGTTTTGAGACTGTCGATAAGAAATTCGTCAAGGTCATTAGAGGCAGATATAACTGCATCTTCAAAGCCTGCTTCATCGAGCATTTTGCGGGCTTTCTTGGAAAGATAGGCGAGGTCTCCGCTGTCGAGCCTTATTCCGTAATTGTTAAGATTAATGCCGGAAGCGCGCATTTCCTTAAATACACGGATTGCATTGGGAATGCCGGATTCAATGGTATCATAGGTGTCAACAAGGAGAATGCATGCATCAGGATAAAGGTTTGCATAGGCTTTAAACGCACTGTATTCGTTTGGAAAGCTCATAATCCAGCTGTGGGCATGTGTGCCTTTTAGCGGAACGTCAAAAAGCTGGCCGGCGAGTACGTTGGAGGTGCCACTGCATCCGCCGATAAGTGCGGCTCTTGCACCCCATGTACCGGCATCAGGACCCTGCGCACGCCTTAAACCAAATTCCATTACAGAGTCTCCCTTGGCGGCATATACAACTCTTGAGGCCTTGGTTGCAATGAGGCTCTGGTGGTTAATGATATTTAAGATGGCTGTTTCGACAAGCTGTGCCTCCATCGCAGGTGCAATTACTTTGATAAGTGGTTCGCGCGGAAAGACAACCGTTCCCTCAGGAATGGCATATATATCGCCTGTAAAGCGGAAGTTTGAAAGATATTCAAGAAAATCCGCATCAAACATGCCAAGTGCCCGTAAATAGTCAATGTCTGCCTCGTCAAAATGAAGATTTTTAATATAGCTAATGACCTGCTCAAGACCGGCGGCTATCGCATAGCCTCCGCCGTTGGGATTGGTGCGGTAAAATGCATCAAAAACAACGACTGAATTGTTATTGGTTTTATAGTAGCCCTGCATCATGGTCAATTCATAAAAATCGGTCATGAGGGTAAAATTTCTCTGGTCCATAATAGCTTCAACCTTTCGTAAGTAGTGGATTTTCTATAAGTATATCACATCTTAAAAAATTCTCAAGGTATAAGTTGAAAAATATGTAACGGCTCATAAATCATGGTTGCAAATTAAGTGTTTAGATGTTAAAATGTGAGGTGACAGTTTGGAGCAGGGCATATCAGATAAAGAAAAATCCGGACTGGATGTTATAATGAATTATAGGAAGAAGATAATATGGCAAAGAAATTTTATGCAGTAAGAGATGGCACTACTCCCGGTATAT
Organism: uncultured Lachnospiraceae bacterium; assembly: GCA_964491975.1. GTDB lineage: Bacteria > Bacillota > Clostridia > Lachnospirales > Lachnospiraceae > SIG300. The sequence goes on from CAZBHM010000066.1 coordinate 3,999, forward strand.
ATGAAACATGGGATGAGTGCAAAAGACAGATACAAGGGGTGTCAGGAGCTATATATAAAAGCTTTCCGACTCTTGCAGAGGCAAAAAGCTACATGGAAGCTGGTAAAACTGAGGATGTGTCGCCTGAAACAGAGGCAACTGCATATGTTGACGGAAGCTATGATGATGCTTCAAAGACATTTTCATATGGCATGGTATTTTTTTATAAGGGTGAGGAACTCCATTTTTCTCAAAAATGTGAGAAAAGTGACTTAGTATCCATGCGGAATGTGGCAGGTGAGATAGAGGGCGCAAAGGCTGCCATGCGATATTGTCTTGAGAAAAATATCAAGAGTATTACCATATATCACGACTATGAAGGAATTGCAAGGTGGTGTACCGGTGAATGGGCAGCGAAAAAAGAGGGAACGAAAGCCTATGCGGATTTTTATAAAGAGGCTGCCAAAGAGATTAAGGTGCGCTTTGTTAAGGTTAAGGGTCATTCAGGGGATGAGTACAATGAGTTTGCAGACAGACTTGCAAAGGCAGCACTTGGCATATAAGAATAAGCATATAATGAATCAGAAAGGGTACAAAGGATTATTTTATGGAAAGTAACAAGGTTGATAAGAAAAATTTTAAAAGTTTTACAGGACTTTTGTGTCAGGCATTGGTCATGGCATTATTTTTTATGATAATGGAAGTCTTCTTTCATGTGAGCGAGGATTTTGAAATAAATGTAAGATTTATTTATCCGGTTATATTTTGCCTGCCGGTAGGCTTCTTTTTTGCAAGCATATATCAGGCATTTCCGAAAACGGTTAACTGTATATTAAGCGTGGTTACTATGGCTGCTGCCGCTTTGTGGACAGGAGTGCAGATTTGCTATTCAGGAGTGTTTGATACATATATGGATGTAGCCAAGCTTACAATGGGTAAAGATGTAGCGAACAACTTTGGCAATGAGGCAAAGGATGCAATATTGGTGGCTGTTCCGCAGATTATTGTACTTGTGCTTCTGGTGGTGATATTTGCAGTTATAATGTTTTTATTAATAAAACCACAGAAAAATAAGCTTACGTTTTGTCTGTCTGGTCTTATTATAATGGTTATTTTGCAGCTTGGATGCAGGGGGATGCTCTTAATTGAAGGAACGTCAGCATATAGTCCGGACAGTATGTATAAGCAGTATCCGCGAATTTTGGATAACAATATGGAAAATTTTGGGGTTATCACATCTCTGAGACTTGAGCTTTCGGATATTATTTTTGGCAATGAGAGTGACAGTGCAGCCGGTGGTTTTAGAAACGAGGATTTGTCATTTTTACTGGGAGAGACAACTACAATAGAGCCTGTCACAACAACTGCAGTTGAACCTGTAACAACAACTACAACGGCTGCCGGTGAAGAGGAAACAGAGAGCAGGCAGGAGGAAACAACGGACAGTACCATAAAGGATACTGATAGTCAGATACCGGTGGAGGTACCTGTTAAAACAAAGAACGTGCTTGACATTGATTTTGATACACTTATAAAGAATGAAACGAATAGCGCGCTTAAAAATGTCCATAGTTATGTAAATTCACTTCCCGGTTCGAATGTTAATGAATATACGGGTATATTTGAGGGTTACAATCTTATAATGATTTGTGCGGAGAGCTTTACTTCATACATGATAAGTGAGGAGCTTACGCCTACGTTGTATAAGATGGCTAACGGTGGATTTTCTTTTAAAAATTTTTATGGAACATTCTGGTCAATTACGACCAACGGTGAGTATGCATTTTGTACGGGACTTTTGCCAAATACGGTAGGAAAAGTTACAGAGCTTAAAGAAAATTCGACATTTTTGCTTTCGGCAGATAAATATCTCCCGTATTGCATGGGTAATGTGTTTAATGATATGGGAGCGGCTACATTTGCATATCATGGTAATCTTGACAGCTATTATAAAAGAGGTCTTACGCATCCGAACATGGGATACAGAGTGTGCCGATTTATGAATGGAACATATACGGACGGAGTATTTTCGGCAGCAGAGAAGCTTGTGTATACAAATGGCAAATTGAAACCTACATCTGACAAAGAGACAGCTTTGCAGACACTCAAGGATTATCTTGATAATAAGGATGAAAACGGTAATGTGAAACAGTTTCATGCTTACTACATGACATACAGCGGACATCATCCTTACTATGATATGGATGATAAGGACCATTCTAAAAATCCTATGGTATTTGAAAATCGCGATAAGGTAGATTTGCTTGACTGTTCTAGTGAGGTTAGGGCATATCTTGCAGCTAATCTTGAGGTTGAAAATATGGTTACCGCAATAATAGAGGCACTTACAGAGGCAGGATGCCTAGAGAATACGGTTATAGTCCTTACGAATGACCATTTTCCATATGGTTTTACCAACGATGAGAAGGCGGCAAAGGAGCTTGCGGCACTTAGCGGACAGACTGTAGATTCTGTGTTTGGAGTTTATAAAAACGCATTTATATGCTACAATGCCGGTATGGAAAAAGCTGTTGAGGTTACCACACCATGCTGTACGGTGGATATAATACCAACGCTTCTTAATCTGTTCGGTGTTGATTATGATTCAAGACTTCTTGCAGGCACAGATGTACTTGATACAAACGCATTTCACATTGCCATGCTCTATAACCAGAGCTTTATTACTGACAAGATAAAATATAATACTTCAAACGGTAAGATAACATATCTTGTGGATAAGAGTGAGGTTTCTAAAGAATATGTGAATGCGTGTATTAATTATGTAAAAAATAAGTTTGACATGTCGCTTGAAATTATAAATAATGATTATTACAGGGTAATTTACGATTATCTTGATAAACGGCAGGAAAGATAGACGAGACACAGGCAGTTACTCAACGCAAACTTACTTGTAAATATAGGCTTTGTGTGATAAAATAAAGTTACAAAAAATATGTTACCTAAGCTGATTAAGATGAAATAAGGGGGTGTTACTGTGTATTGGGTAGGGATTTGTGATGATGAAAAAGTATATAAGGATGATATACGTGAATGATTTAAACGATATTGTAATGAAAAGGGGATAATAAATTGTGAAATTTTCGAATACGCTTCGGGAGAAGAGATATTCAATTATTCAGAGCTTGATATATTATTCCTGGACGTTCAGATGCAGTCCATGAATGGCATACGTGTAAAGGAAAAGCTTGAGAGTGAGCGAAGCAAGGTAAAGATAATATTTATATCAAGTCATCCTGAAAGTATGCAGGAGGCGTTTGGTGCGAATGTACTTGGGTTCTTAAAAAAGCCGGTTGCTTATAGGCAGTTCTGTGAGAAAACAGATAAGGCGATAGGCAGGTGTAAGGAAGATGCAAGATATATACTTTATAATGAGTATGGGATACAGAGAAAGCTTTACATTAATGATATATTGTATATTAAATCTGTAGGCAGATATTGTGAGATACATATTATGGGAGAAAGTAAGCTGCTTTTCTCTGAAAAGAGTATAAAGGATTATAAGAGCGAGCTTAGTAAAGACTTTGCAATATCTCACAGAGAGTATCTTATAAATCTTAAGCATGTTACTGAGACCGGGGAAAGTGTAGTATTGGGAAATGGCGAATGTATTCCGTTCAGTAGGAGGGCTAAGTCTGAATTTATAGCAAGATTTAGGAAAAGTATATGGGAGAGGACTGAAGATTAATGTGTATGACTTTTTATTATACAGTCAATAGAAATTGTATTGTTTGTAAATGGGGTTGTAAGATTAGAGTATCATAGAAATAGGGTAAGACTCTTAGTGGGCGTATTAGTTCTGGTGTCAGGTGCGGCAGTTTATGCGTTCTGCCCAAATGAGAATACTGGAATGATAGTAGGGATGATATTGTTACAGACTATGGGAACTGTAGTATTATTTGAGGCAAAGCTTTTGGATGGGATAGTTAAATACTGGTTTTCATCAGCATATGTGAGCGTCCTGCATATGCCATTTAATGTGCTATATGTAATATTGAGTGAAACAGTAAATGTTAATCTGTCTAATGACATTAAGGAGCTCTTATTTACTGTATTGGTTATCGTGCTGATAATATGTATTTCTAAGTATGTAGGAAAGCGCACTGGCATGGTTGTGTGGATTAAGGAGATTCCAACAGGATATTTCTTTTTGGCATATCTGTGTGGAACTGCAACTAATGGAATAGATGCATGCATTAATTATGTTGCTCCGGAGGTTAATCAGGGGCTTAGAATATTATTGAATTTACTTAATTTTATAGTAAGTATGTTCCTGTATGCAGTGGGTATAGGCTTTGCATTAGCGAGCCTGTGGCGTAAGTATTATCAAGAAGAGAGCGAACTGAAAGATGAATATATGAATAAAACTAAGGAATATTATCAGGTACTTACAGAACAGATGCGAGAAATCCGGAGTATTCGGCATGATATAAATTCGCATCTCAATATTATAGATAAGTATACGCAAGCCGGTGAGTTAGATAAGATTAAAAGCTACATTGATAAAATACGAAAACAGTCTCAATATGGAAGCTCACCTATAGTCAATGTTGGAAATTCAATAGTAAGTGCAGTCCTGACTGATGCCATGCGAAAGGCTGGAATTGATGATAAGATAAGCCTCGTACATGAAGGTGTTCTACCTGAAAGGCTTCTTATATCAGATTATGATTTGTGCATTATATTTTCAAATCTTATGTCTAACTGTATTGAAGCGTGCAGGAGGCTTAACGAGTATGAACGGCAGATACATATAAAAATAGCCATAGACGGGAATAGTCTGAGTATTGTATGTAAGAATCCGATAGAATGGGAAGTAGATGTGGAACAGCTTAATAGAGGGTACACATCTAAAAAGGATAAGGTAAGGTATGGCTATGGAGTTGCAAATGTCAGGAGAGCAGTCATTGCCTATGACAGTGATATGGAAATGTATGTAAAGGATGGAATGTTTGTAACGAAAATAGTATTTTATAAGGCTGTCTGTTAAAAAGATAATTGAACCTGAAGATTGGCATGATGCTGATTTTTAGGTTCTATTTTTATATCAAATGACCGTTCTTTACGTAAAATCGACCGTTCTTTACATTGGGACTTGAAAGGTCGAAAAATAAGTGATACTATCGAAAAAAAGAGAGGGGATGGAAATGATGACTTGTTCAGATAATGATATTTGGGAATGGCTTGTTGGATTAATCGGTGGTAAGGATAAATAAGGCTATATGAATGGTTATTTGTGAGTATGGTTTATTTTGTGGCTTGGATTATTTGGTAACATGAATTTTAAAGGGATGCGATAATATGTTTTTAACTATAAATGAGCAAATTTGAAAAATTGCACAAAACTATACCGCCAGTTTCATAAATGCTTCAAAATCACTGCTTGTTTTTGCACATTGAAACAAATACTGATACTTTTCCTTCTGCACGATGTCACAAATCTGATGATAACCTTCTTCAAAGGAACAATATTTTCCTGTTCCGGTAACACAGATATAGTGTGCCAGTGACATTATCAGCCAGTATCTCTGGATTCCTTTGGAAGAACGTATTTGGTATGTATCCAATGCCAGCGTATTTTTGCACTGTCTGAAAAATACTTCAATTGACCAGCGGCATACGTAATGCAAAAGGATTTCAAACGTTGACAGTGCGGCATTCGTGCTTATGAAAGCCTGCAGTGACTTTGGATTTCCAAAGGATTTTTCCGGATGACTCAGAAGAACCACAGCATTCTCCATGCCGTTAAGCTTCCCTTCATACCGATATACATAATAGTTCCGTTTTTTGACTGTCACAAGGTCAAAACCGGTACGTGTTACCGATAAAAGAGTGGCAAATTCACTGAGCTTTTTTCTGATTCCAAACGGATAAAGCAGGCGGTTTGTTTTCAAAGCACCGATGGTATGGAAGCCTTTTGCTGCAAAGGTATTGATTACTTTTTCGGAACTATACCGGCAGTCACAGAGAAAATATGACATAACCGGTGGAACCGTGAGTTCCGCAGCAATATTCTGTACAATATCGATTTTTGAAATGGATTTGTTGTACAGAACAAACGCATAGTTCAAGATGATACCGTTACAGGAAAGCATAACGGCAATTGCCTGATGTCCGTAATCCTGTTTTCTCTTTAAGTGGGACTGGTGAAAATACGCATCTTCAATCGGATGCAGAGCCTGTGACGAAGGCTTTGTTTTTGAAGCTATCGTATCATCCACAATACAGTAAACAGGTTTTCCGGTACGCAGTGTTTCCGAATAAATAATATCAATAACAGCAGCCTTTAAGTTGTCGGTAAGCAGAGTATCATCCCACTTTCCAACATTGAGGAAATGGGCAATCGTAGTTCTGTGACAGGAACTGTTTTTTGCAAAATCGGTAGTTTTTCCGTGATATCCTGTCACAAAAATACTGAGCAGGATACTCATAAGATGAGTTATGATTCTGTTTGAATAAGATTTGCATAGATTTAATTTCTTAATCTGGTTGTATAGGTTTGATG
>CAZBHM010000067.1:0-10115 GCA_964491975.1 uncultured Lachnospiraceae bacterium
CGCCTACAGTATATCACATATTTTTATAAATTTCCACTAAAAAATTAATATTTTAAAAAAATAACAAACATATTGAAATAGTTGGCCGGAAAGGTTATAATTAACTCATTAATCAGTGAGGAATGTTTGGCTATGGATAATGATAAGAAAAATCCGAATCTTGGTGACGAGATTTTGGAAATAGTGCAGTCAGCCGTTAACAGTAACGATTTCACAAAGCTTAACAGTGAGATACGTGGTTCTGTGGATACTGCGCTTAAAGAGGTAAGGGAATTATTAAAATATAAGGAGCCCGGGAGTTTGTCAGATCAGAGGGCTGCTTACAAAGCTGCTGATAAAGATGCTTCGGATAATAATGTGCATGTATCATTTATGTCATCCGGAACAGTACAGTACAGACCACCGGTCAAGACAGAAAAAAAGGGTGATTCAAATCAGACAGCTGAGGTTAAAAAAGCTTACGATAAGCCGGCACAGGCTTCATTAAGGAAAGATACAGGGCTTACTGCGGTGCCTGTGCCGCACCGCCCAAAGTACAGTGTGTCAGGACCTTTATGTGCGGTTACGGGCGCACTCATTACAGGAGGAGCGGCAGGACTTTGTATACTTGTAAATTTTATGAGTATAGGACCATGGTCACTTATTAGCCCGGTTTTATTGCCGGCAGGTGTTGCCTTATGGATATATGGGAAGAATCGGGAGAACTTAAGCAAAAGATTTAAGAAGTATATTGCCATACTAAGGGAAAGAGGATTTGCAGAGCTTGAAGAGCTTGCAAGGACAGTAGACAAAAGCGAGGCATTTGTTATAAAGGACCTTAAGCGCATGATGAAGAAGGGAATGTTTGCAGAGGGGCATTTTGATGACAGGAAGACCATGTTTATTGCAAGCAACAGCTGCTACAATCAGTATCGGATGGCGCAGGACAGCTTTTATGAGAAAAAGTCAGGAGCAGAGGATAAAACAGGTACGGTTATTGATGAGTCAAAGATTAAAAATGACAGAGTAAAGGCCGTTATTAAGGAAGGTAATGATTATATTGCAAAAGTAAGACACATAAATGATGAACTTCCTGATGAGATAATTTCTAATAAGCTTGACACGCTTGAGATGGCAATTACCAAGATATATTTTCAGGTGGAGCAGCATCCTGAACAGCTGCCGGAGCTTGATAAGTTTCTTAAGTATTATATGCCTACTACGATGAAGCTTCTTGATGTGTACTGCGATTTTGATAAGCAGCCGATTCAGGGAGATAATATTAAGACGGCAAAGAGTGAGATTCTTGGAAGTCTTGACACGATTAATCAGGCATTTATTAAATTATATGATAGTCTTTTTCAGGCGACTGCCTGGGATGTATCTACAGATATTACGGTTCTTGAGACCCTGCTTGCCAATGAGGGTCTTACTGATACAATTAACACGAAAAAAGGAGAGTAAGGAATATGGTAACTTTGGAATTTGACAGTCAGACAACAGACACTTTGGCAGAAGAGGTAAAGAATGAATTGAATAGTGCAGACAATGTAGTTAATAAGCCGCCGGTGCTTCTTGATGAGAGTACTCTTTCGGAAGATGAGAAGAAGCAGGTAGAGAATTTTGTTACACAGATTGACCTTAATAATTCCGGTGCCGTAATGCAGTATGGTGCAGGTGCACAGAAGAAGATAGCGGATTTTTCAGAGACAGCACTTGCCAAGGTTGAGACAAAGGATCTTGGTGAAATTGGAGATATGCTTACAAGTGTTGTAACAGAGCTTAAGAGCTTTGACGTTGAAGAAGAGCAGAAAGGGTTATTTGCTTTTTTTAAGAAGGGAGTAAACAAGATTACTGCGCTTCAGGCAAAGTATGATGCAGCAGAGAATAATGTTAATAAGATTGTAACAGCTCTTGAGGAAGCCCAGGTTACTCTTATTAAGGATGTGGCTATGCTTGATAAAATGTATGAGCTTAATCTTACATACTTTAAAGAGCTTTCCATGTACATCATCGCAGGTAAGAAGAGGCTTGAAAAGGCACAGAATGAAGAGCTTCCGGCACTTGTGGAGAAGTCAAAACAGTCAGGTCTTCCGGAGGATGCACAGAAGGCTAATGATTTTGCGGGACTTTGCAACAGATTTGAGAAGAAGGTTCATGACCTTGAGCTTACGCGTACCATTGCACTTCAGATGGCACCGCAGATTAGACTCGTACAGAATAATGACACACTTATGGCTGATAAGATTCAGTCCACGATAGTTAATACAATTCCGCTCTGGAAGAGCCAGATGGTGCTTGCACTTGGCATAAATCATTCCACACAGGCTGCAGAGGCGCAGCGTGAGGTTACGGATATGACCAATGCACTCCTTAAGAAGAATGCCGAGACACTTAAGCTTGCAACAATTGAGACTGCTAAGGAAACAGAGAGAGGTATTGTTGATATTGAGACACTTAAGAATACCAATCAGGCACTTATCAGTACTTTTGATGAGGTTCTTAAGATTCAGGATGAAGGACGTAAGAAGAGAAGAGAAGCTGAGGCAGAACTTCAGCGAATGGAGAATGAACTTAAGAATAAGCTTCTTGAAGTAAGAGGTTAAAAAAAGCCCCGTAAGGGGCTTTTTTTGTAGCTTAATTAGTGAATCCATGTACCGTCAGTGTTAAAATGATAGCAAGCACCATCAATTATACGGGAACAGTCTGAAAGCATTTTACCACTTTCGGGGTCTAAGTAATACCATGCGTCGTCAAGGTTAAGCCATCCTTTTGCCATAATGCCGTCTTCGGGATTAAGATAATACCAGGTATTATTAAGCTTAAGCCAGCCCTTTGCCATGATACCGTCTTTATAAAAATAGTACCACTTATTGTCAAGAAAAGCCCAGCCTGTAAACATGCGGCCTTCACCGTCAAAATAGTAGGTTTGTCCATCAATGGTGTGGATGCCGGTAAGGAGCTGATGATTTTTGGAGTAATAATAAAATCCGTCATTAAAAAACCAGCCGTTATCTGTAATAAGGTTAAAATAATCCTTGTAAAGGTAGTTAATGTCTACATTGCCGGATATGCCATTAACGCGGCCCGTACTGCTTGCCTGCCACATGTCATATCTGTCATATGTACACAGGGTGTTATATTGTGCAACCCACAAATCATAATTAACTGCATTTGTATCTATACGATTTGCAAACCAGTATTTGGAGCTGTATACTATAGGGTAGTATCCGGCAGCCTTTATGGTCTGGCAGAAAGCATTGGCAATGGCGGCAAGTTCGGCTGGAGATTTTGATTTGTGTGATGAGCTTTCAATGTCAATTGCAATAGGAAAAGAAACAGTATAATTCTGAAGGTTATTAATCGCAAAGTGAGCTTCATTGATTGCTTCTTCCACGCTCGTTGCATAGGAATATACATAAGCACCGACCTTTAAGCCGGCATTGTTGGCACCAATCATATTCTCGGCAAAACGGGCATCTACACCATATTTTACAGAGCCGATTCGTACCATGGCAAAGCTTATGCCGTCTGCGGCAACTAAAGGCCAGTCTATCGCATTCTGATATCTCGAAACATCAATTCCCTTATTAATTACGCCCTCAAGCCAGAGGCCTGATTCATTGACATAATAGCCGTCCGGAGTAATGCCGTTTGTAAAAAGTGTATTTGCTGCCAGGTCACTAAAATAGTACCAGCTGCCATTATCAAGACGCCACCCAGCGGCAGCCTTTACATCGGATAGGGTGGTAAGTATGCAGGCACATGACACCAGTATAGTCGTAGTTATGTGAGCAAATTTTTTCATTGAATATCTCCATTTCTCTTAAAAGTCGGAATTATTATAACATATATACGACAAAATGTATATTGGAAAAAGGAACCATGTCGAACAGTGTCGGGTAAAATGCGTTTACAAATAGTAATCGACAGTTTACAATAGCAGTATCAGACAGAGGGGAGGAGATTGTCGTATGATGAAGGTTCATGTGTGCCCGGAATGTAAATACAGGGCGCTTACATCAAGAAGAATGGACTGTATCTGTAGAAATTGTAAAAGACCTATGTACAAGATTGACACGATAGGATTTGAAGAATGGTGGCAGATGAGTGAGGAGGAGAGAGAAGGCGTGGTTGAAAAATTTCTCGCAGACAAAAACCCTGCTTAGATTTAAGCAGGGAAGAATCATAGAGCGGGTGCATCCGCTATTATTTCAAATTTATTTAATGGATTAATAATCCGGCAGATGTAATTTTTCTCTTTTACAGTGAACCGGAAAGATTGGTCGCTGTTATCTGATTTTAGGCATTTTATGTTGGTTATATCGCTTTCAGGTATGTTAAAGGCATGGGAAATATACTCAAGTGCCCGGTTTCCGGAAGCGGTCATGTACTTAGTATCAAAAAGGCGCAGCTCCTCGAGGTTTTCAAATTCATAAACAGTATTATCAGGTTGGCAGCAGCAGTAAATATCAAGTTCTTTAATATGATCCTTCAGGGGCTGTTCCCAATAGTAATTATCAGTTCCGGGAGTTTCATAATATTTTTCAAGCAGTATTTTAAATTTCTCGGAAAATTCCATATCAAAAAATGCGGGGCCATACATGACGTAGGAGTCGCATCCCCCAATCTGCACATCCGTAATTTTATGCGATTTATCAGTTATCATACACCATTCAGAGGTTTCACCTTTCATAAATGCGCCACTGTACCAGGCGTGAGGCTCACAGGCATGATATATATTGTTCTTAAGCCAGTTATCAGAGGCAAGAATATAAGTGTTTTTTAGAAGATGACGTACAAGGTATAAGGTAGAAAGCGAGTTTTTGACAGAATACTCAGGATTGTATATAAGATTTACACCATATTTGTCGGTGAGATACTCGAACTTTTCTTTAAGATAGCCGACAACGATGGTTATATCAGTAATTCCGGCTTCGTGAAGCTGTCTTATCTGGCGTTCAATCATTGGCTCGCCAAGTACATTTACCAGTCCCTTCGGAGTATCGAATGTAATCGGAACGAAGCGCGAGCCGAATCCGGCGGCGAGAATAATAGCATTGTCAACCTTGTAATGCTTTGGGTGCTGTTCATCAGATATATTATAAAGCTCTGTATTATTATTCATAAAAACCTCCGGTTAACTGTTGTTTCGGATATTATATAAAATAATATTTGTCAAGTCAAGCAAATAGGGGCTACAAAAATAAAAAAAGGTATGCTATAATAAGAATTAGTAATTATATGAAAGGAAGGAATATAATGTTTAAAAAGCTTCATAAGTGTCTTATGATTTTATTTTGTATGATTTTTATAATATCGGGAGCCGTTCTTTCGGTTTCGGCAGATGATGAAACCGAAGAGGAGACTATATATCCGAACAAAATCACGGCGAGGTACAGCGGAAGTATTCGTACTGATGCTGTCATAGATAAAAGTCGTTTTACGGTAGTTGCTTATTATCCGAATGGGACAAGCAGGACGCTTGGCACAGATGAGTTTACCATTTTCCCGGAGAAGGTAAGCGTTACAGGTAATAACATGATTGCAGTAACGCATAAGGTTGATGATGTATCGGTATCGGTAAACAGTACGGTAATCGGCCGTTCACCCTCCAATCTTACCGGGCTTTCGGCTGAATATTCAGGCGGAATGCTTTCAACAGGCGATATTATTGACAGAGGTGATGTCAAAGTAATTGCAGAATACGGTGACGGAACCAGGGCAGAGGTTGATACATGGCATTTTGCCAATTACTTAATTGCCGGCGGTACCAATATAGTATATATTGTATATCAGGAAGACGGGTATACCAGAACCTGTAATATAAAGGTTCCCGGCAAGACAGTTTCTAATAAGGAGATTCTTAAGATAACGGCAAGATATACAGGTGATGGTGTTAATACCTATAGTGCAATTAATAGGGATGATGTGCAGGTAACAGGTTATTTTAAATATATTTCCACAACGAATGTGGTCACAACAAGCTCTGAGGGTGTGGATGACTGGTGGTTTGGCTCGTATGATATAGAGGCCGGAGAGAATGAAGTGACAATTTATTACGAGTATAATGGAACCAGGGTATCCACTAAGGTTGAGGTCAGAGGTCTCGGGTATGATGGTAACTGGCAGGTTATTAACGGATTTTATAAGTTTAAGCTTAATAATGGGAAATATCTTGTAAATGACTGGTATAAAGAAAATAATGTCTGGTATTACTTTAATGAGGCCGGCAATATGGTAACCGGCTGGGCTAAGATAGACGGTAGCCAGTATTATTTTGATGAATACGGCAGAATGTGTACAGACTGGAGATATATTAATAATGTCTGGTATCATTTTGACCGTTATGGAGAGATGGATACAGGCTGGGTTAAGGATGGTGCTTTCTGGTATTACATGGATGATGAAAGTGGTGAGATGGTTACTGCAAAATGGGTTAAATACCGTAACAGATGGTATTATATGTCCCTTCTTGGAATTATGGCTACCGGCTGGTTTCAGGATACTGACGGTGCGTGGTACTACCTTACTGACACAGGCGCAATGATTGTTGAGTGGTTTAAGGTGGGAGATAAGTGGTACTATGCTAATAAGAGCGGGGTACTTCTCACGGATACATGGATTGATAATTATTACGTAGACATTAATGGTGTATGGACCCAGACAAGATAGGTATAGAAGGTCGTGCTGGCTTTATGTCGGCACGGCTTTATTATAGGTTGAAAGGAAAAGATATGAATAAAATATTTTCGAACAGAAGGTTTTGGAGCGTATTCTGGGGCGTGGCTTCAGTTATGTGTATGGCAGTGATATTTTTTATGTCGCATAAGCCGGCAATGGAGTCGGCAGAAATGAGCGGAGTTATTACAGAGTGGCTGATAGAGCATGGCGTAAGTGAAAATAACGCAGAAAACACAGAAACGGTAGTCAGGAAAAGTGCACATATGCTTGAATTTTTCAGTCTGTGTTTCTGCATGGGAATGTTTGTACATGTTAGAAAGGGCAGGCTTAGTGTTAAATATATAGCGGCAGTACTTGCCATATGTGTGCTGTATGCGGCAAGTGATGAGATTCACCAGCTTTTTATAGATGGCAGGGCAGGACAGATAAGGGATGTGTTAATTGATACTTCCGGGGCGGCTCTTGCGATGCTGCTTCTTATTGTGGTGGAAAAGGTGTCAGAAAAGTTAAAGAAAAGAGTATACTGTAAGGGGTAGCAGTTTTGGCAGAGGTTAAAAATGTCGTGCAAATTTAAAGGTACAGTGTCAGATTTGGTACTTCTGACACAGCGAAATCTTACGGAAATCTTACGACAAACGACAAATCTTACAGCATTTTTAAACTAAGACAAAAGGGGTTGCATTTTTCAAAAAATGCGTTATAATACAACTGTATTGCAATTAGACATTTCAAAAAAAATTAAAGGAGAGTGCGTTATGAAAAAGACGACAAAGCTTTTATTAGTTTTAGCAGCAGTTGTTGCTATGACTATCGGTGCAGTAAGCACAGTTATGGCTGCTGATGTTGTTATTGATACTGCTTCCTGGACACAGGACGATGACGGTAACTACTCAGCAAAAGACACAAGTGGTAACGAGATTAAGACAGGTTGGGCTGTAGATGCAGCTGGACGTTGGTATTACTTCCAGGATAAGATTGCTCTTCAGAACGAGTTCATTAAGTGGAGAGGCAACTACTACTACTTTGGTAAGGATTGCATCATGTGCGAAGGCTGGGTAGAGTTCACAGATAAGAACGCTGCTCCTCTTGATGGCACAGCATATCCTTCAGCAGCAGTTGGAACTATCTTAGATGGTTCTAAGTCAACAGCTTATGGTAAGAGCGTATGGTGCTACTTTGAAAAAGGTGGTATCGCAGCTACAGATAAGTGGGTAGACGTTGATGGTCTTTGGTACTACTTCGATGATATCATCATGGTATGTGATGATTTCGATTATGTAATCGACAAGAAGACATATGGTTTCAGTGGTGATGGTAACATGCATGTTGGCTGGATTCCTGTAACAAGCACAACAGCTGCTACAGCAGGTCCTACAGGCGAGAGCGCTAAGTCAAACGTAGTTGGTTACGTTTACTACAAGGCAAACGGTGAGATGGCTGGTGCCGGCTGGAACAAGATCGATGGTAACTGGTATCGTTTTGCAAAGAACGAAGATGGTTCTAAGTTCATGGCTGAGAACGTTAAGCGTGCAGTAGAAGAAGGAACACCTGTTATGTTATCTAACATGTACATCAAAGTTGGCGATGAGTGTTTCTGGTTAACAGCTTCAGGTGAGATGGCTACAGGTACAGTAACAATTAAGAAGGATTACAAGTATTTTGTAGACGTTAATGCTTTCATGTCAGGTACAACAACAAAGGCTAAGGCTACAACTTTAGTATTTGCTTCAAACGGTAAGCAGGAACTCGGTGGAGATCCTACAAAGAAGAATGTTTACTATCTCCAGGAGAAAGATGCTAACGTATACGTAGTATCAGGTGATTACGAGAACAATGCAACTGTAATCGCAACAAAGAACCTTACAAATGTTAATGCTGGTAACGTAGCTACAGGTTCAGCTGTAGAAGTTAACAACATTTCTGCAACATTAGTTGGTGACAAGATTACAAATGCTTTCCTTGTACACAAGGGTGAAGTTTACTACTATGACGAAGACGGTAACATGGTTAAGAATGATTTAGTAGATTTCTACGGCTTAACAATCGGTTTCGACAGCAAGGGTAAGATGATTAAGACAAACTCTGACGAGAAGGTTAAGGTTGCTGGATCATACTACTACTTCAACGAGCAGTTCGGTCAGATTACAGTTGGTAACATCTCAGCTTACGGATGCTCAACAAAGAAGCCTGCAAGTGCTAACTAATTCATATTAATTACATTATAGAAATTCTAATTGCAGAAAAGGGCTATCCTTCGGGGTAGTCCTTTTTTGCAGGCGAATTTTCACTAATAATGCTTTGTAATATAAAAAATCAATGGGTTGACTAATAACAACAGTCATTCCATTGATTTTTAATTATAATACTACCTTTTCTGTTAAAATCAATTATAAATAAATTTCAGGATATACCGTAACGTGAAAAGCATTCCTTGCGAAATGCCTCATCTTTAGTTATTCTTGCAATGTCATCAAATCTGTTCTGACTTACAAGTATGCTGATTAAAGTACTCATACGGGCTTCACCACGGGTCTCACCAATGGCAATACCACGGGTTTCACCAATGGCAATACCTTCTGCCAGGCCTTCTTCCTTTATTCCCTGACTTAAATTACACATAATATTCACGTCCTTTCTGAAATCGGTCTGTAGCGGAATGTGATACTCATTTCCAATTATGTCAAGTTTATCATTGACGTTAAGGGTATCCGACAAAAGTGTACCGAGCAGCCGGTGGAGTTCGTATTCCCGGCTGTGCTCCGGAAGCTGTTTTGCAAGACCTATCATTACAATGTTTAATAAATCAAGATTTCCCTTCCAGTCATGGTGTCCCACAAGGTCATCCTTAATAAGATGGATGTGGCACATCGTATTCTCCTTCATGTTCATACATACCCATATGGAATATACACGCTTTATGTCATTGTAATCTGTGTTTTCGAAATCTCGGCTTTTCTGTGATGAAATCATACGGCTTACATAAAATATCGCCCTGTTTAAAATATCATATCTGGAAGGTTCACTTTTCTGCGCCAGAAGACGTTTGGCACTGGCATCGTATTCGGCATCTTTATCGGTTATTATTACTGCATTTGTTAAATCAGTGTTCGTAATTTATACCTCCCCTTTGTAAAAGTACAGGACATCTTCCGGTAAATAAAATGCATGCTACATTCGGAATCGGCTCCTGACAGCTATATTATACAATACGGGCGGACTGATTGCAAGAAAACTGTAGCAAATCAGGCACTAAAATATAACCTTTTTTAGCCGTTTTACATCCTGTTTACAACTGGCATACATCCACTTTTTATCATATGTTCAGATGGAAAAGGTAACTGATAATTAAAAGTTCCGTCAGCAGTGTTATACGAACTATAATCTTTAAATCTTTTGATAGTATCAAATATTTGTAAGAATAATTCATGAACTTTTTATATTATAAAGTATTA
>CAZBHM010000068.1:0-10066 GCA_964491975.1 uncultured Lachnospiraceae bacterium
GTATATATATATTGATTATAATATTTCATTGTTTCGTTGGTATCTACAATACGAAGCGCTCTCTCCTCACCATCCACGATATCCGTAAATGAAACTGCCTCTAACAGACACGCTTCTCCATCAAATGGAATAAATCTTATCTTTTTTACGTTTTCAGGAATGACGGCTTCAAATTCAAGCGTATCCGCCGACACATTCCTTATCACCTTAGAAATAACATCATCATTACTAAATCCGCCGCCACGGTCAAAATACAGTCTTGCGAAGTAATGCCACGTACCCTCTGCTAAAAAGTTATCCATGACTTCTGCAAATTCAGAGCCTTTTTTGGCTTCATAAACATACTGGTATACCTCGCCTAATGGTCTGGTATTCCAAAAGCTTTCATCAATTCCACTGACATCCTTCGTATCTGCCTTAATCTCAGTTGAACCGACAGGCGCATAAGTAGCATATCTGTTAATAACGGTAAATCCCGTTTTCAGCATTATATTTTCAAGACTATTCTTTGTAAAGAAGTGTATATGCGTATTATCCAGCAATCCTGTGTCCGTATATTCAAATTCATTATTAAGCAGAGAAATAATTACAGAATTATGTGCAAGATTAGGCACTGACACAATAAGCGAGCCGTCCTGCCGCAAAAGCTTCCCGGCATTAATAAGAACCTTTTCAGGCTCTTTAAGGTGTTCAAGCACATCTGCAAATGTAATGTAATCAAAGCTTATATTCTCATATTTCTTAAGCCAGCCATAATTTTCTATATCCTCTGTTACAAGCTCCTCAGCATACTTAAGAGCTTCCCTGCCCGCCTCTTCGTCAATCTCGACAAGATAAACCTTACAGCCAAGAGCTTCCTTTAAATACCGTGTCATACGTCCGTTGGCCGGTCCGAACTCAAGCACTGTTGAACCTCTTTTTATTCTGCTGATGATTAAAGACAGGGAATTTGTATTTACCATATCCAAATCAAAATCATATTTTGAATGCTCCATATTCTCCCTTTCTGTCACGCCTCACTCCATTCATGGTGAAGCACCACGATTCCTTCTGCAACATAGTCCATTTTTACAAAAAATTTCTCAGCCTGTGAGCGGTAATCAAAATTAACAGTCGCTGTTTTATCAAACAGTGCCACATCAAAATAATAGTTGCCGCCGGTAAGATTAAATTTCTTATAAGTAAGCTTATACGAATTAGCGCCCTTTTTCCAGGGTATGTGCCTGCCGTCCAAAAGTGTATTGAGTCCGCATATATAATTATGGTCAATGCTTCTTATGGCTATTCCAAGCACCGGCTCACTGACATTCTCATCATATACCTCATAATCAACCACAACCGTCACATCATCGCCAAAACTAATCTCACCGGAGGCATTTTCAGTGCCATCTGCTGCTGTACTAAAAATTCTGACCTTTTTGATTTCGGCGATTACATTCTCATCCGGCGGCACTGTTGCTGCCGACACCTCTGACTCTGAAACGGCCTGATTAGCGGTAATGGCAGCAGCAGTGGCAACAGCAGCAGCAGTTGTCTGGGTTTCTGACACTTTGCTTCCATTACCGCTAATCGTATCCATATATTCACCAAGCGGCAGACCGCTTTTTAAAAAGTCATTATATTGGTCCGTTACCGCATCTGTTCCACCATCCATAACCATATCTCCATCATTTATCCATATGGCACGCTTACAGAAACGCTTAATCATATTAATGTCATGACTTACAAAAATTACGGTTTTGCCCGCATTCATAAACTCAATAAATTTATCCATGCATTTCATCTGAAATCTTGTATCGCCGACCGCAAGTGCTTCATCGACTATAAGTATATCAGGGTCAACATGTATGGCAACTGAAAATGCAAGTCTTACAAACATACCGCTCGAATATGTTTTAACCGGCTGATTAATAAAGTCCCCGATATCCGCAAAGCTTATTATAGAGTCAAGTCTTTTATCCATCTCTTCCTTTGGAATGTTAAGAATCGTGGCATTAAGATATATGTTCTCAATACCGGTAAATTCCATATTAAAGCCTGCACCAAGCTCCAGAAGTGCCGAAATCTTTCCATTTACCACAACACTTCCTGCGCTCTGTGTAAGTACTCCCGTAAGAATCTTAAGAAGCGTGGATTTGCCGCTGCCGTTCTTGCCAACAATACCAATGGTGTCGCCGCGATTGATTGAAAAGCTTATATTATTAAGGGCATAAAAATCACGTGAGTACTTTTTCCTGCTTAATGAAAAAGTCTCCTTAAACCTGTCCTTCGGACTGTCATATAACTTATATATCTTCGTAACGTTTTCAAAACGCACCACCGTATTATCCATTCTGTTACCTCTTAACTGCATTTTATTTTGTGGTGTATTCTTTGATGCCGCCCCACTTTTTATCCTTATCAGAAAGCAAAAGCTCCATTCCTTCAGGGATTGGCCATTCTATTCCGATATCCGGGTCATTCCACTTAAGACCTCCCTCATCGTTTGGATGGTAGAAATCTGAACACTTATACGCAAATTCTGCCGTATCCGAAAGAACCACAAAGCCGTGTGCAAAGCCCTTTGGAATAAAGAACTGCTTCTTATTTTCTGCTGAAAGAAGCACACCATACCATTTGCCAAATGTAGCAGAGCCTTTTCTTAAGTCTACCGCAACATCGAAAACCTCTCCGTTTACCACACGGACAAGCTTATCCTGTGGATAATTAATCTGGAAATGAAGCCCTCTTAACACGCCCTTTGTCGACATGGACTGGTTATCCTGTACAAACTGCACATCAATACCTGCTTCCTTAAAATCATTATAATTATATGTTTCCATAAAATATCCTCTGGAATCTCCAAATACCTGCGGCTCAATCACCTTTAAACCTTCTATATCACATGTTGTTACACTAATTTTTCCCATGACTTAATCCTCTCTGTTTTATTTATCAATAATCAATATATACCATAACAATATTGCCAATTATAATACCCTGTCCACCTATTGCTTTAAGTAAAAATCCAGTTTTATACAAGTCCTGAATTCATATACTCAGCAATTGCCGTCTTCCAGTCTGCCGGAACATATCCACATGTAAGTCTTAACATGTATTTATCAAGCACTGAATATGCCGGTCGCTTTGCCGGTGTAGGATATTCTGCCGTTGTAATGTATTCTACCTCTGTGTTTTTTCCTGCAAGTCTGAAAATCTCCTTTGTAAAATCTGCCCAGCTACAGCTTCCCTCACAGGTTCCATGGAATAAACCGTAATTATCTGTCCAGAGTAATTTGTCAATAATCTTCGCAAGCTCCAAAGTACTCGTAGGTGAACCATACTGGTCTCCTACAACGCGCACCTTATCATTTGTCTCAGAAAGTCTCAACATTGTCTTTACAAAGTTCTTTCCATCACCATAAAGCCATGCCGTGCGGATTATAAAAAACTTGTCTGCAAACTGCTTAACGAAGTTTTCACCCTCAAGCTTGGTCTTTCCATACGCTCCCTGTGGGTTTGGCATGTCAAATTCTGTATAAGGCCTGTCTGCATTTCCATCAAATACATAATCTGTTGAAATCTGCACCATCTTTGCTCCGGTCTTTGTCGCTGCAATGCTTAAATTGCGCGGTCCTATTGCATTAATCTTATATGCGTTATCCCAGTCTGTCTCGCATGCATCAACAGCTGTATGCG
The DNA here is from genome assembly GCA_964491975.1 of uncultured Lachnospiraceae bacterium. Lineage (GTDB taxonomy): Bacteria > Bacillota > Clostridia > Lachnospirales > Lachnospiraceae > SIG300. The sequence goes on from CAZBHM010000068.1 coordinate 3,679, forward strand.
CTGCACAGTTAATGATTGCATATGGCTTTTCTTTCTCAACAAGAGCCATGACCTCCTCAAGGTCAGTAATATTAAGGCTTACGATATCATCTCCTGCTACATCAGTTCTTATAAGCTCAATATCCTTATTATCCTTATACATTTTAGTAATTGCCCTTCCAAGCTGTCCATTGCTTCCGGTTATAAGTAATTTATACATATTTACGCCCTTTCTTTCATCCAGTATGCTTTACCGGATGTACACTTTAATATTAATTTATCGGGTAATGATTCATAATGCTTACCCAGAAAATATCCTGCATATTTGGCTGCACTACTTAAAAACAGCCTTGGCAGAAGATAAAAATATCCCTTTTTCAGGAGATGCCCTGCCGAAGTCATCACAAAATGTACGCCTTCTTTTTCGGAGCTTATGCCCTCAAATCTATCTGCATACTGCTTCTGCGATACACCCATGTCAAAATTGCGCTTAAACAACTGCCGCAAATTGTACCTGTGCGAATGGTATACACGCGCATCTGCTGCATAAACTACTGAAAAGCCGCTTTTTATGGCATCTGCTGCAAATATCATATCTTCATTAAAAATTGTCGGACTGACAAAGCCTCCGACCGCATCATAAACTGCCTTTTTATACATTGCGCATACATCCGATAAGAAAAAAGTCTTAATTCCCAGTATTTTAATATCTGCCTGTGATTTTACTGCGGATACATCCGGATAATTAAACTGTCTGGTATAACATTCTATCTCATCCACAAGTATATCCTTTAACGGTACCTTAAGTCCCCTGCTGTAGTCTGAAATCACATCTTTAGTCACCGGAAGCTGTCTGGCATATGCCGCAGCTGAAGATTCTTCGCCATTAAGTGCCTCTGCAAGCCTTTCTATAAGATTCTCATCCGCGGGTACTGCATCCTGTGTCATAAACAACAAAAAATCTGCCAAAGTCTCTGTTGCACCGTAATGTCTCGTTCCTCCATGGTCAAACTCTTGTAATGAAATATGAGTTACCCTAATCGGAATATTACATTTGTCCGGCAACAGCCAATCCTGCCAGTATTCTCTGCCGGTATTAATAACATGTATGCCAGACGGCGGATATGACTGCTTTATAAGCATCTCCAAAAGCAGTCTTAACCGCACATCCGGTTTAAAACTTGGAATAATAACCCAAACTTTTTTATCCATTGAATTACTCACCTAATCTATTATTAACACATGTAATAAGCGCATTAAGTGCATCTTCTTCATCCTCGCCGTCACAGACAAACTCCAATTCATCTCCAAACTTAATACAGGCACCGAGAACGCTCAATACACTTTTCACATTCGTAACATTTCCTCTAAATATAAATGTTGTCTGTGCCTTATATTTAACCGCCTCATTGCACAAAATTCCTGCCGGGCGCAAATGTAAGCCCGAAGGGTTCTGCACCATAACCTTCCTAGAAACCATTATCTTACCTCCCTTTTAATTTCTGTTACTTTTTATACTCTAACTCTACCATAACCTTTATATCGGAAGAAACCAGTGACACATCTGCTGCTGTCATCTGTTCGGACATATGTACGCTACATATATTAACTCCCGGCCCACTGTCGGTCATGTCAATATATGGCTTAAACATATCTGGCGTTACTTTTCCGATATCAGCCTCAAGCCCACGCACCTTAACAGGAATATCAGTGTCTGTTTCCGTTCCATGAACTACCACAAGGTCCTCTGAAAGATTAACAATATCAAGAATTTCAAACGGTATCATTATAGTTTTCTCAATAACAGGCTCAATCGTAAGGAATATGGTTATGAACCTGTCATCATTATTTACAAAGTATGTTCCATCAGGCAGAAACTGCGAGATATCCACCAGAATCTCTCTTGAATCCCTAAGATTGCTAAGCTCAACAAGTGCACTTTCTTTTGTTATCACTAACTTATCAATGTCAGAAAGTATATCCTTATGACCTTTAATCTTAACAGTCTCCCTGCTCTGCGACATACCGGTAAACCTGTAATCATCACCCACACTGCCGGCTGTCTCTACTTCGATTTTAACATCCTTGGTCATAAGTGTCTCCACCGAAACCACGGCTGTCTGCTCTGAAAGTCTGATATCTGCTGATTCGCGCTCATAATCAACAAGCTTGCCGGATGCATCATAAAGCCTTATCTTTGCAGTCTCCGTAATATCGTCAGTGCTTCCGCTTACATCAATCTGAACCTGAGCCCGTGCGAGCTTCTGCATAATCGACTCAGGTGCCGTAACCGTTATGAACTCAGGACTGGTTGAACGTGAGTTTATAATATAACCATCTGCAACAACTCCTGAGGTATTAATCTTTACTTCAAAGCTTCGCTCCTGAAGCGGCTCTATATCTATCTTCATCATCTCCGGAGATTTGCTAAGTATCGTAATTCCTTCAGGCTCTGTAACGGAAATATATGCAGCACCCACTGAAGATATCTCGCCAAAATTAACAACTGCCTGTATATCATCGGCCTTAAGCTTCTCTACCTTGGAACGCTGTCCGTACACCTTTATGGAAACCGTCCCATTCTGCGGTGAAAGCACCGAATAGCGCTGACCTATGCCCTGACCAGTAATCTCTTCCTCATTGATAACCGTAATCGGCACGCCTGAAATCACCTCAGTCTTATAAGGATCGTTCTTGATTACAACGATAAACCACAGCATAACTGCGAAGAACAGAGCCAAAATTTTCAGAAATAAATTATGAGTTAACTTCTCTTTCATCCTTACGTTTACCTTTCCATATCTTATAACGCTTAACATCTATCGTCTTGTTCTGCAAAGTAATGAGCTTATTCTTAAGATTTTCACTGTCAATATTACGAATAAGCTGACCGCCAAAGGCAATTGATACCTTACCTGTCTCTTCCGAAACAATAACAGTAAGTGAATCTGTATTCTCACTTACTCCAAGGCCGGCCCTGTGTCTCGTTCCAAGCTCCTTGCTTATACCCATGTTGTCTGACAACGGCAGGTAACATGTAGCCGATACAATTCTGTCACCACGTATAATGACGGCACCATCATGAAGCGGTGTATTATGCTCAAAAATATTAATAAGAAGCTGACTGCTTATAATGGCATCAATATTAATACCTGTACTTATATAATCCTCAAGCGGTGTCTCCTGCTCAATTACAATAAGTGCTCCTGTTTTGGTTCTTGCAAGTGCAAAAACTGCTTTAGTAAGCTCTGAAATTGTATTATCCGTAAAACGTTCTTTATTGTTCTTATTATCATCAAATGTCGGAATGAAGCCTTTAAGAATATTCTTCCGTCCAAGCTGCTCAAGTGCCTTCCTAAGCTCAGGCTGGAACATGACCACAACTGCGATAACACCTATCCCAAGCGTATTTTCCGCCAGCCAGATAATCGTGTTAAACTCAAAAATAAGTGCTATAAATGTAAATACCAAAAGTATTCCTATTCCCTTAATAAGATTCCATGCCCTTGTATTCTTAATCCACACCATTACATGATAAAGCATATACGCAATGATTATTATCTCAATAATGTCAGTCAGACCTATCCTCGGTAATTCAATTGAATCATTTGTCATCTTTCTAAAAATATCCAAAAAGGTCTGCATCATTATCAGTTACCATCCCTTCTACTTCTTCTCATCATGTAAATTACCGGCAGGTGCTGCCGGCTTTGGTCTTGCCTGCGTACGTACCTGTGCTGCTTCCGCTATTATTTTTGCTTCCGGTGTCGTTCTTGCTGTCGGTGTCGTTCTTGTCGCCACCGGCTTTCCGGAAGGCTTTCCTGTCTTCTTTACCGCAGGCTTTCCTGAAGCTGCTGTGGGCTTAGTTTTCGTAAAAAGCCCGGATATCATACTTTTTTGCTTCCTGCCCGGCTCATACACGACCTTCGGCACTGCTTTAACATAATATACATAAGCATCATCTTCAAATTGCAGATTAACCTTCCTTCGATAATCCACCGCAAATATAAACATCTGTAAGACACTCATAATGACCAGCGAAAGTATGCTTCCAAGTATGAGTGATGCCGTTGAAAGCGTAACATCCATCATAGCTTTGCCTATCAGCATAATTATTATATTCACTATCACGCCAAAAATTACAGCGATAAACCACGCGTAATCAATTGCCAGCTTTCTTATCATATAAACAAGTGCAATAGTAACCGTAAAGGCTACTATCATAAGTATCATTAGCCTGTCCTTAAAAGCATTATCAATTATAAACTTAAATCTTTCCAGCATCTCTTCCGCAGTGCTGCCTCCTGCGCCCAGAAAATCCGCATTACCTGCCGCGAAATTAATCATATAATATATTATTATACCAAATGCAACCGGTACGGCAACAGTAACACCGACCGCCGTAAGTCCTGTAAAAACCGGTATAATATACGGCATATTTATGAAAAGCAGAAGAAGCGTAACCATAATATATATCGAATCGCCCGTTCCAAAGCGCAGATACAGACAAAACATAATTATAAATACAACAAGCATTATACCTGCAAGCTCCAGGGAAAGTGCATAAAAATGAGCCAGTACAAACAAAGCCGCAGCCATAACCGCAATCCCCCACGGCATAAGTGCACACACAAGCGACACCAGAAGAACTATTGCCGTATCGTTAAGTCTGTCAAATGCCCCTATTTGGGAATTGATATTACTGAGTGTAAAAAAGGTAAGCAAAAACTTTGCCGCCGATATAATGTATGTATCAAATTTAGCATAAATGCTTTTTAAATATTCTCTAACCATGTATATATATTCCATTAATCAAATCTGTCCTTTCCAACTATTCTTCATCTTCATTATATTCACTTTCAGAAGCTGTATTATTCCGCTCCTCCACACAAATTTTGGCAAGCTGCCTTAATCCCTTCTCATAATGTTCAATACTTTTGGCTGCTTTACTGTACTTTACTGAGTAAACAATGTAAGCTATCACGCCATATACCAGAACCAATAACACATATGACATAACTGCATAACGAATGATGGCAAAATAGTTAAGCACCATAAAGTTCTGCATGATTATCTCAGAATTATATATAAACCACAATGCCGCACACAGGAGATAAACCAGCGTAATGGCTATTATCGCCTTAATCACATGCCAGCTTACGTAGTCCCCGCGAAAGCTCTTCGATGCCTTAAACATATGCTTTCCTTCCTGTTTCTCATACATGGCTAGCTTAGTCATAAGCATAATTTTCTTTTTATTAAGCATATTAACCTCCAATTCCTTATATCCCACTTTTATTTTACCACACTTGGCCGTTTATTGATAGTCTTTTTTCTTAGGAAATATTTAATTTTTTATTACAAATAATATTATCATTGACTTTTAGAAATAATTTTTTTATACTGTAACATATTTTTTTATGAATGGAGGCAATCCTTTGGACAGAGAACTTATTATTATTTTAGATTTTGGCGGACAATATAACCAGCTGATTGCGCGCAGGGTAAGAGACAGCCATGTATACTGCGAAATTCTGCCTTATACCACTGAACTATCACAAATTACTGCCATGAAGCCTAGGGGAATCATTTTTACAGGCGGACCTGCCAGTGTATATCAACCTGATTCACCTGCCTGCAGCAAAGAAATTTTCAGTCTTGGCATTCCCATACTTGGAATCTGTTATGGTTCGCAGCTTATGAGCCACATGTTAGGCGGCGTGGTAAAACGGGCAAATACCCGTGAATACGGCAAGACCTGTATTACTGTAGATACTTCTTCGCTCCTGTTCGAAGATATAGACAAGAATACCATTTGCTGGATGAGCCATACTGACTACATTGCCAAAATTCCGGCAGACTTTAAGGTAACAGCTTTTTCGGATAACTGCCCGGCAGCAGCCATGGAATGCAGCAAAAGACACCTTTATGCCGTTCAGTTTCACCCGGAGGTTCTCCACACAGTAAACGGAACTAAAATGATTGAAAATTTCTTATTTAATATATGTAAGTGTAAGGGTGACTGGCTCATGGATTCTTTCGTTGACTCCTCTGTCCGGGAACTCAAAAAGCGAATAGGAAACGGCAAAGTTTTATGTGCCCTTTCAGGTGGTGTTGACTCATCCGTTGCCGCTGTACTTCTTTCAAAGGCAATAGGCAAACAGCTTACATGTGTCTTTGTTGACCATGGTCTTCTCCGTAAAGATGAGAGCGATGAGGTTGAGAAAATATTTGGTCCGGATGGTGATTTTGACCTTAATTTCATACGTGTGAATGCCAGAGAACGCTTTTACGCAAAGCTTGCAGGTAAAACCGAGCCTGAAGACAAGCGTAAAATTATTGGCGAAGAGTTTATCCGTGTATTTGAAGAAGAAGCAAAGAAAATCGGAACTGTTGACTTTCTTGTACC
>CAZBHM010000069.1:0-10010 GCA_964491975.1 uncultured Lachnospiraceae bacterium
ACGGGATGGTTCAATAATGTCAAGATTAAGTTTGGCACGAGTTCAGTCGGTTTTTATTGTTTTTTCAGAGCTTATGAACTTTTGGAATGTTCATGGGTTTAGTGAGGAGGTTAATAAAGCTTTTGAAGCTTATATTAGAGGAATTTATAGAACATACAAATGTTTATCGATGTATTTTCCGAAGGATATGAAGCTGAAATATGGAAATTCTGCTAATCAATTCTTATATACATTGTTCGAAAAAGAATATGAATATGAATATGTATCCTTTTCAAGAGAAAAGATAAAATATCTAGTCAGTGCGGAGAGAATACTAGTATATGGCGCCGGTATGGTTGCAGGTGAAACGATTAGTTTTTTGAAAAAGATAGGGATGGATATTGATGCAGTGATAGTATCTGATAAGAAGCTTAATCCTGACAAAATATGCGATATAAGAGTCTGCCAGGTAGATGAAATAGAAAATATAAGGGAATATACGGTTGTTGTAGGCGTATCTCATAAATATTTGGTAGAAGTTGTGGAAACATTAAAGGAATATGGTGTATCGGAAATACTAATTCCGTATGAAGCTGATGGTATACTATCAGTATTATGAATATGGGAGAAAGAGACTTAATATGAATTTGTTAAATACTAGGGTTTCAATTATCATGCCATCATTAAATGTGGCAGAGTATATAGAAGAATGCTTATTATCTGCCTTAAATCAGACAATGGCGGATATCGAGATAATATGCATCGATGCCGGTTCAAGTGACGGTACATGGGAAATATTACAGAAATATGCTTCGGATGAAAGGTATAGTTCAATTATTCGTCTGATACATAGTGATGTTAAGAGTTACGGTTATCAGGTAAATATGGGGCTACGCAAAGCGAATGGTGAATATGTAGCTATTCTGGAAACGGATGATTACGTGGAACATGATATGTATGAATCGTTATATAAAATAGCAATTAAGAATGATGCAGATGTGGTAAAAGCTGACTACGACTGTTTCAGAACCTATAAAAACGGTGCTCGCAAATATGCAAGAGTAAAGTTGTGGTCAGATGATGCAGGCATCAGCAACAGTTATAATAAAGTTATATCTGCACAGAATGAGCCATATTTGTATGCTAATGATTATAGTTTATGGAAGGGCATATATAAGAAGAGCTTTTTGCTTGATAATGGTATATGGCTTAATGAAACATCGGGTGCTGCATATCAGGATATAGGGTTTTTACAGCAGGTTATAGGTCGCGCAGAAAGGGCGTATTATACGGATGAATCATATTACAGGTATCGTCTGGACAGAGAGTTATCATCTACTAATTCAATGCGTGGATTACAATATATTTATCAGGAGTTTAAATATATTTTGGAGGATGCCGGTCGTTTGGCAAAGGTTAAGAGTAGTGCCGGATTTTATTGGCGTATGGCAATAACATTCGTGTGTGAATATACGAGAACACTTCCGACGGTTGATTTTGATTGTGAATCGGAGCGCATAAAAAAATATTTTGAATGGTTTAAGAGTGTATTAACAAAGGCTCTTGATGAACATGTGCTTCCGCTTGAGAAGATGGGGGATTATTATGTGAATAGTCTTAACCGGATATTGTTTGATAATGCTGGATATATAGAAGAACTGAAAGCGCAGTATTTCTTGCGGAAACATAAAGAAGAAGTTATATTGTCAAGCTGTAACGGTAAGGCTGTGTATGTATTTGGTGCCGGTAATTATGGAAAATGTGCTGTTGAATTTTTGATGGATTACGATATCGTGCCATGCGCCCTGTTCGATAATAATGCTGAATTATGGGGAAGTACTATATATGGTTTACCGGTATATGCACCTGAAGAAATTAATAAATTAGCAAATATGGATGACGCAGTTTTTATGATTGCCAACAAACTGCATCGGGATGAAATCAAAGAACAGCTTTTGAATATGGGGATAAGTGAAGATAGGCTGTGTTTTTGGAATGGCCTGTAAGGACAACGCTACGGAATGTTATACAACTCAAAGCATTCATTGCGGAATGCTTCATCAGAGGCTATTCTCACGATATCTTCATATCGGTTCTGAGAGGCAAGTATACCAATCAGCGTACCCATTCGGGTCTCCCCATGAGCCTCGCCAATGGCAATGCCTTCGTTTCTGCCGATAGCAATCCCCTCACGTATACCCTCACTTAATACGTTTTTCATGTGCAGTTCTTCATTATATTCTGTAATACACACATCAATCACCTCCGCACGGTGTAGCCTTAGAAACTCAGATAGTGCGCCGTTCCTTTCAATAAAAGTAATCACGGCATGCTCTATGGCATGGGGAATGTCAATGGTCTTGGCGTTTTCCCTGACTAGGGCAACAAAGTCTGAGTATTCCTTAAGGACTTCACATTTATTCATAAGTTCAAGATTATGACCTTTATTGATGTTGAGCATGGTCACAGTCCATTCGCAACCCTCGGAAGGAGTAATGAAAGCATCCGAAAGTTTAAGTATCTCCCTGTCTGCGTGTTTATCAGTGCCGTTATAAAACACAAAGCACCTTGGTGTGGGCAGCTTAACAAGCGTTTTGCCGTAGATGTCAAATTTGTGTTTAAGAACCCATTTGTCTAACAACTTTGCACAGTACTCGAATTCACGAAACGGCATGTTTGGATTGTAAGTACTTTGCTGTTCAAAAAGATTCAGTTCGTTGTCGATGATGAAAGAGGAATCATTTTTCATTCCCATGTAAACAACATCCTGAAGGGTTGTTATCTCAAGCAGGTTCTCATCATCATAATCAGTGTCATTTAAAGCGTTGTACAGTTCAAGCAGATATTTCCTGTTCTTTTCACTGCCAAAAATCAGGCGGAAAAGACGGTCTTTATACTGTCTGTTTGTCTGCATGTGGTTAAAATTATCCAAGTATATATCTCCGTTATTAATTATTTCTACTCCTGATTTTATTATAAGGCACTCCTGCAATATTTGCAAGGTTTATTTTGAACTGTTGCGATATATCCTGCCATTCCTGTCATTGCAGATGATGAAGGAGAAGGAACAGCGGTGGGCTGGATGGAAGTTTTGCATATCTGATATAAAAGCGGATAATAAGCAGCAACTATTAATTTATAAAACATAACTCCTTATTATTCCTTCATACCGTAACAGGTTACCCCCATAACCATGTTGTATGAATGTTGCTGTAATATTATTCGCTTTTATAGCCTGATTATTCCAGAAACAAGCCGTTTTAAACAGTCAACCGTCCTTTGGTAATCTCTCCGTTTAAAGGCTGTTGCATTTCAGAGCTAATCAGATATGGGCATATACTTGCCAATATGAAACGATACTGGCTTTTATGATGAAATATGTAATGTAGATGACAGTGTAGCTGAACCCTTACAATATGACCATCTGAAATTATTCCTGCCATTGTATCGTTCTATATATTAAACGGAGAAAAGAAGCGAAAATGGACACGTTGAATAAAAATTAATTAAATAATTGATTAAATAATAATATTTATATGTACGACATGTCCGATTATATCAATCAGAGTGCTCATTCGGGTTTCCACAATGGAAATATTTTATTGCAAACGCTTTGTTTGTATAGTATAATTACAATTGTTGTCAGAGGCATGATTTTAGGGAGGAAACAATGCAATCAAAAGAAATAATTCGTGAATTGCCTAAAGGTTTAATTAAATGGTACAAATTTGAACAGGGAAAGCATGCATTGCTTGTGACAGTTGATAACATGCATTCTTCTGAGCTTGATGATATTATTGCAGAAGCATTGGAAGACTATGAACTTATTTTTGATAAAATATCGGTTATGGATATAATGATGGCGGCAAAAGCAGACAAATATGATTATATTATATCCGTAGGAGCAGTAGAGCGTTGTAATAATCCGGGGGCTTTGCTTTGTACACTTCGCGGAATGTTATGCGAAGACGGCAGACTGCTTCTTGGCATGGATAACCGTTTGGGTATACGTTATTTTTGCGGTGACAGAGATGTTTTTACCGGGCGTAATTTTGACAGTATAGAAAACTATTCCAGAGTATGGACTGCGGATAAAGATATATTTATCGGACGAGCTTATGCTAAGGCTGAAATTGTAGAAATGTTGGAAAAAGCAGGATTTGATAAATATAGGTTTTATTCTGTAATGCCTGAAATCGCAAGACCACAGGCTTTGTATGCTGAGGACTATGTGCCGAATGAAGCGATAGATGTAAGAGTGGCACCGCAGTATAATAGCCCGGATACGGTTTTTCTGGAAGAGGAAAGACTGTATAAAGCATTGCTTGAAAATGGGATGTTTCATTCAATGGCCAATGGATATTTTGTAGAATGTCCGTTGAATGGGAATTTTGCTAATGTTTTGCAGGTTACTATATCAATGGACAGAGGACCGGAGAATGCGCTTCTAACAATTATCAGAAGAGATGAGAAGGTAGAAAAGAGAGCGGTATATGACGAAGGTGTTGGAAAGCTCCAGTTGCTTGTGGAGAATGGTTTGGATTTAGAACGGAGGGGTATACCGGTTGTTAAGGCAAGACTTGAAGGTTCTTCGTGTATTATGCCACATGTGCATGGCAAGATTGCTACAGAGTATTTCAGGGAGCTTATTTTGAAGGATAAAGAGCTTTTTTTGCAAAAGTTAGATATTTTTTGGGAGCTGATACTTGCTTCATCTGACAGTGTTCCATATGATGAGGTGGACTGGGAGCATTTTGACCCTGACTGGATGCGCCAGAAGCCGGATGCACCGGATAAAGATAAATGGAAGATGATAGCACTTGATGCTGCTGATAATGAAGAGTGTGGAAAGCTTGGCATTATTTTAAAAAGAGGATATATAGATCTTGTATGCCTGAATTGTTTTTATGTTGACGATAAATTCGTGTTTTATGATCAGGAATTTTTTGTAGAGAATCTGCCTGCGAAAGTGATTTTGTGGAGAACGATTGTGCTTATTTATGGCGGCGGCTTAGGATTGGAAAAGATTATTCCGATAAATGAGCTTTTTGACAGATATGGGTTAACTGAATATCTTGAATTGTGGCAGAGATTTGCAGGAAGTTTTTTGCGGAAGCTTCGTAAAGAGGAGGAGCTTGCGGTGTATCACAGGCTTTGCAGAAGAAATTTTGGGGCAATTAATTCTAACAGACAGCGTATGAATTATTCACAGAATGAATATGAGAGATTATTCCGTGATATTTTCAGAGGATTGGAAGGACGTAAGCTTTTCCTATTTGGCTCAGGAAAGTTCGCCGGACAGTTTTTGTCTCAATTTGGAAATGATTATGAGATTGCCGGTATTCTGGATAATAATTCTGCTAAATGGGGAACGAAGATGTCTGGAATAGAAATAAGCTCGCCATCAATACTGGAAAATCTTCCGGAAGGAACGTATAAGGTAATTATATGTATAAAAAATTATGTGCAGGTGATGAGACAGCTGGATGAAATGAGGGTGCATAATTACAGTGTATATGACAGTAATCTTACATATCCGCGTAAATCCCGGCCTGTTGCAGGAAAAGCCTGTGAGCTAAAAGAAGTGCCTAAAAAGTATCATACAGGATATATTGCGGGTGTCTTTGACCTGTTCCATGTCGGACATCTTAATTTGTTTAAGCGTGCGAAGGAGCAGTGCGATTATCTGATTGTAGGTGTAGTGAGTGATGAGGCTGTTATAAAGAATAAAAAAACAACACCATATATTCCATTTGAAGAAAGGATAGAGATTGTGCGTTCCTGCCGCTATGTTGATGAAGCAGTGGCAATCCCGGCTGATAATGGCGATACGGATGAAGCTTATCGCAGGTATCAGTTTGACGTACAGTTCTCAGGAAGTGATTACGAAAATGATCCTGTATGGCTGGCAAAGAAGACATTTTTGCAGAAGCATGGTTCGGATTTGATATTTTTTCCGTATACGCAGTCAACGAGTTCGACTAAGATTAAGGGAAAGCTGAAAAAGGAGTAGAATTGCCATGCGCAATTTAAGTCAGAAATTAAAGATGATAAAATAGCGATAGGGTGTAGGTGAGGATGATATGAATATTGTATGCTCTACATGCGGAATTTTGGATACCATGCGTCCACAGCTTGGAATTAATGCTATATCAGGTGCAGGTTTTAAAGATATAGTATTGGACTTTGGTATGCTTTGTTCGTGCCGGGAACTTGAAAATCTTGGGAAAAGCATTGACAATGGGCTTAGCCGGCATGAAGAATTGGTATCTGAGAAGCCGGAATTGTTATATAAAAGCTTTAAAATAATGAATGAATACTGCGCTTCGCATAATGTGGCGATGAATATCGCAAAAGCACCATATTTGCTATGTAATACCGTAAGGTATGATTTGCATGATGTGCTTATAAATTTGATTGAGGAAAGTATAAAAGTATGTGGCAGATTTGGGATTCATTCCATAATTGTTTTGCCGTATTTTGCCGGGGTAAGTTCGGCTGACGAATGGAAAGTTAACAGAGAATATTATTTGAAACTTGCCAAAATAGCGAAAGAAAATAATGTAATGATTCTTCTTAAAAATTTGTATAGGGATAACAATGGGAAGATGGTTCGTGGAATATGTGCCGACCCGTATGAAGCAGTAGAATGGATAGATGGGCTTAATGAGGCTGTCGGGGAGGAACGATTTGGCTTTTGTATGGATGTCGGGGTGTGTAATATTTGCGGACAGGATATGCGGGAGTTTGCATTTGTACTTGCAGACAGGATAAAGGCGGTAATATTGAGTGATTGTGATGGCAGGGAAGATAATAAGATGTTGCCATTTTCGGCAATAAGTAAAGGACGGCATGCAACAGACTGGTTAAGCCTTATAAGGGGGCTTCGCGCAATTAATTTTGATGGACTGCTTATATGTGATATGTCATCTACCGTGGCCGGCATGTCGCATGTGTTAAAACCGCAGGTTGTTAAGCTTGCCAAATCGGTGGCGGACTATTTTGTGTGGCAGATAGACTTGGAGCGGACATTGGGTAAATATGATAGACGTGTGTTGTTTGGTGCAGGCAATATGTGCCGTAATTATATGAAGCATTATGGCAGACAGTATCCGCCGCTCTACACATGTGATAATAATAAGAAGCTTTGGGGGAGCGAGTTTGAAGGGCTTATCGTAAAAAATCCTGAAGAACTTAAAAAGCTTCCTGCAGATTGTGCGATATTTATATGTAACATGTACTATAAAGAGATAGAAGCACAGTTAAAAGGTATGAACCTAAAAAATCCGATTGAGTTTTTTGATGATGAATATTTACCGGCGTGTCATTAAATCTTAAACTTTTTGTACGGGCACACCAAGATTTTTGTTACAGATTTTGAAATTTTATACTGTAATCAATGAATATCGGAAAGATACGAGGAAAAGAAAAATGTTACGAATCGGTGTACAGACTAAGAATGTAGTAGATGATGTATCTCCGGGGGCGGGGTTTGAATTATTAAGGCGGACAGGGTTTTCGTGTGCAGATTTTAGCCTCAACAGTTACCTGACTAATACGTCACTTTATAATGGAGAGTACAATACTTTCTTTGATAAATCGCAGGCAGAGCTTGAAAATTTTTTTGCACCGCATAGGGAAGCTGCAAAGGCTGTTGACATTGAAATTAACCAGATGCATATGCCGTATCCTAATTATATCCCGAATGGAAGCAGGGAAATTAATGAATATCTTTGGAATGTGGTGGCACCAAAAAGCATGCAGATATGTGCATTTTTCGGATGCCCATACATAGTTGTGCATGGATTTAAATTGGCAAATTGTCTGGGGTCTGAAGCTGATGAATGGGAGCGGACTGAAAAGTTTCTGGATTTTCTTGCGCCAATGGCAAAGGAAATGGGTATTACCATATGTATAGAGAACATTTATACAAGCATTGGCGGACATATAGTTGAGGGACCATGCTGCGATGTGCGTAAGGCGGTTTACCGGATTGACCGCATGAATGACAAATATGGAGCAGAAATTCTTGGTTTCTGTTTTGATACGGGACATGCAAATCTTGTGGGGCTCGATTTTGAAAAATTCATTACAGCCCTGGATTACAGGCTTAAGGTATTGCATGTCCATGATAATGATGGTGTGGCTGACCTTCATCAGATACCCTTTACTTTTACAAAGACACGTGAAAACAGAACGTCTACAGACTGGGATGGTTTTATAAAGGGGCTTAGGAATGTAAGGTATAGTGGGGTGCTTAACTTTGAGACGGCACCGGTGCTTACGGCCTTTCCTGATGAAATGAAGACGGATGTGTTAGCATTTATTGCCAAAACAGGTGAATATTTTGCAAACAGTATATAGGCTCTTTGGAATAGCACTGCCGCAGGTGGTTATTAGAAAAGTGCAGAAGTGCCGTAAGTCTGCCTTGTTTACAGGCGTGGCTGTTTAACCACGAATATTATGTCAACGGGGATATCTAATTCGTAGAGAATAGCCCCAAGCACACCATAGTCAGGCATATGACCTTCGTTTTCAATATATTGCAGGTATCTGGTTGAAATGTTTATCATTTCAGCGAGCTTTGCCTGGGTAAGCTTCTTTTGTCTGCGTCTGGCTTTGATTTCACTTCCAAATTTGGGATTAAGTATGTACATAGTTTTTCTCCTTTGTATGTTTTGTGTACCGGCAGCGGCAGTAGCGGCAGCAGTTATACACTTTATATATGATAATATTTATTGTGTATGAATGCATTTGAAGGATGCTTAAAAGAAAAAGAAAAAGAAAAATGCAGAAAAAATTATAAAAATTAAAAAAAGTGCTTGCTTTTTTTTATTACATGCTATATAATGTAGTCTGTTGTGACATGATAGCGATGAAGCGTGAGGTTGCCGGCCGTAAGGTTCGGGTTTTCCGTGGAGCGAATGTCAAGTTAGAAAACTGGCGACAAGTCACTGTACTAGAATCATCTGTTAAAGTAATACAGAAATGACCGTGTGGTTTTTATGGAATGAATTTCGTGACACACACGGGGAAGTGTACAGTCACCGCTTGTCGTACTGCAAAAGTGCGAAAAGGAGGCGGCTTTTTTTATGGCAAGTCAAGTAATGAGAATCACATTGAAGGCTTACGATCACAAGTTAGTAGATCAGTCAGCCGGCAAAATCATCGAAACTGTTAAGAAGACAGGATCACAGGTAAGCGGACCAGTGCCGT
Source organism: uncultured Lachnospiraceae bacterium (assembly GCA_964491975.1). GTDB lineage: Bacteria > Bacillota > Clostridia > Lachnospirales > Lachnospiraceae > SIG300. Next base: position 9,196 of record CAZBHM010000069.1, read on the forward strand.
TGCCAACTAAGAAAGAGGTTGTAACTATTCTTAGAGCGGTACACAAGTACAAGGATTCAAGAGAACAGTTCGAGCAGAGAACTCATAAGAGACTTATCGATATCATAGCTCCTACACAGAAGACAGTAGATGCATTATCCAGACTGGAGATGCCTGCAGGTGTAGCAATTGATATTAAGATGAAGACAAAATAAGAGTTCGGTAATTTAAGCAAGTAATCCTGACAGGGTATATATAATATAGAAGCAACAAATATTTAAACACTTTGTTCCACTTATATTATCTGTTCTGTTCTAGGATGATTGGGACAGCGTCCTAATCCGCTGTAGAGAAAACAGGAGGTAAAGTAATGAAGAAAGCGATTTTAGCAACAAAAGTCGGAATGACTCAAATCTTCAACGCAGATGGTGTTTTAACACCTGTAACAGTTCTTCAGGCTGGACCATGTGTTGTAACACAGGTTAAGACAGTTGAGAACGATGGTTACGAAGCAGTTCAGGTTGGTTTTGCTGACAAGAGAGCAAAGCTTGTAAGCAAGGCTATGAAGGGACACTTTGATAAGGCAGGCGTTTCTTACAAGAGATATGTAAGAGAGTTCAAGCTTGAGAACGCAGCTGATTACAAGGTGGCAGATGAGATTAAGGCAGATATCTTCGCAGCAGGCGATAAGATTGACGCAACAGCTATTTCAAAGGGTAAGGGCTTCCAGGGTGCCATCAAGAGACATGGACAGTCCAGAGGACCTATGGCTCATGGTTCAAAGTTCCATCGTCATGCAGGTTCAAATGGTTCATCATCATCACCAAGCCGTGTAT
>CAZBHM010000070.1:0-9985 GCA_964491975.1 uncultured Lachnospiraceae bacterium
ATATATATTAGTAGCTGTACCTGCATTCTCATCAGTACTTTCTTCGACTACAGTCCCTACCATATCAACAATACCAACCGGACCTGATAACGCATCCATTCCAAGCTGTCCCATTATAAGCATCTTAAGATTTTTATATACTGAACCAATCTGATACTTAAGCTCATGAAAGCTGTATTTTAGGGTTTTAAGTGCTGATTCCGCTTCAACCCTGTATAAATTGTACTGAAATCCCGTAATATACGAACTACTTTTTTTTGCTGTAAGTGTCACCTCCATAAGCTCGCCGCTGCGGTCCAGTACTAATTTTACCGGCACATCTGTAAGCGGATTCTCGTCAAGGTACTCCGTAAATTCCAATGCCGTTGCAAATTCCATGCCATCAATTGAACGAATCAAATCTCCTGGCATGGCACCCGCTTCTAAAAGCGCACCACCCTCTGTGAGTGAAATAATCTCCGGATACTGACCCTTATTATTATAAGTCATGCCTATATAATATTGTTCATGATACTTTGGATTCACCGTAGCAGTATATTTTATGCCATCACGCTCATACTTAATTTCTATCGGTTCACCTGTTCCCATGGGATTAACATACTCCTCAAGGTATTCTTCCATATATACCTCTCGCCCGAACATAACTTTTTTACCGTTGTATTCAGTAATTATATCTCCTGCCTTAAGACCTGCCTCATCAGCTGCTGAGCCTTCTTCCACATAGGTTATAAGCGCAGGGTCGTATCCCGCAAGACCTATCACTATAATTGCAAGCACAAAGGCAAGAATAATGTTAAATATAGGTCCTGCTGCTATTACTGAAAATCTTGCCCATACTGAACCATTATTAAATGCATTTTCAGCTTCACTCTCATCCATCTCGCCTTCCATCATGCATGCTCCGCCAAAAGGAATAAGCTTAAGTGAATACTTTGTACCCCCTTTATCAAACGAAAAAACTCTCGGTCCCATTCCTATGGAAAACTCTGTTACTCCTATTCCATTTTTCTTGGCAAGCAGCATATGTCCAAGCTCATGGATAAACACCAGTATACCAAATACAATAAATGCAATTATAATACTCATTATATAATTCCTTTCTTAATTACATTTCTGAAAGAAAATGCCTTACCAACATTTCAGTATTAAGAATATCTTCAACTGACGGATTAGCTATTATATCATGCTTACTCATCGCAAGCTCAATATTATCTGCTATCTCTGTAAAGCCTATCCTTCCCTTAAGAAATGCATCTACTGCCCACTCATTGGCAGCATTAAACACCGTAGGCATGCTTCCGCCAGTCCTCATTGCCGAAAACGCAAGCTTAAGTCCTTTAAAGTTTTCAAAATCCGGTTTTTCAAATATTATCTTTCCAAGCTCAAAAAAGTCAAGTCTCGGTGTATTCATAATACGTCTTTCCGGATAATAAAGTGCATACTGAATCGGAAGCTTCATATCAGGAAGTCCCATCTGCGCAATTATGCTTCCATCCCTAAAGCCTACCATGGAATGAATAATACTTTGTGGCTGTATCACCACTTCAATATTATCAAGCTCTACATCAAAAAGCCACTTAGCCTCCATAACCTCAAGTCCTTTATTAACCATGGTTGCTGAATCAATACTGATTTTCTTTCCCATGCCCCAGGTAGGATGCTTAAGTGCTGCCGCCGGATTCATATTCTTCATTTCATCAATGGTCTTACCTCTGAACGGACCGCCTGAGGCAGTTATATAAAGCTTCTCTATTTCCTTTTTATTTTCTCCATTAAGTGCCTGAAAAATGGCACTGTGTTCGCTGTCTACCGGAAGTATTCTTACGTTACATTCCCTTGCAAGAGGCATAATTATATGTCCTGCCGTTACAAGTGTCTCCTTGTTGGCAAGTGCAATATCCTTCCCTGCCTTAATTGCAGCTATTGTAGGAAGAATACCAATCATTCCTACAACCGCCGTTACAAGTATATCCATATTTTCATATACCGATACTTCTATAAGACCGTCCATGCCGCTTACAACATCAACATCAAGGTCACTAACCCTTACTTTAAAATCCCTGCATGCATCCTCATTCCAGACACACACCTTCCGTGGATTATACTTTCTTACCTGCTCTTCAAACAGTGCAAGGTTATTACCGGCACATGTAAGTACCATAACCTCAAGATCCTCATTAGCATCCACTATTTCAAGTGTCTGTGTACCTATAGAGCCTGTAGAGCCCAGTATTCCTATACGCTTCATATTATTGTCCTTCCTCACACTATAAATGTGCACAGATAAAATATAATAGGTGACACAAATATCACACTGTCGAATCTGTCAAGTATTCCGCCGTGCCCCGGGATGAGCTTACCATAATCCTTAATGTCATAGTTACGTTTTATTGCAGATGCAGCAAGGTCTCCTATCTGGGAAGCAACCGAGCCCACTGCGCCAATTACTGTACACATAATAACCGCACTCTCAATAGCTGTGGACTTTTCCAAAATAAGTCCATATAATGCACCTACCACTGCTGCACCGGCTATACCGCCTATAACACCTTCAATCGTCTTCTTCGGACTAAGCCGGGGTACAAATTTGTGTTTTCCCATGGTAACACCTACAAGATATGCAAATGTATCGCTTATCCAAGAACACACAAATACCATCCATACAAGATATATGCCGGATTCAAGTTGTCTTATTCTGTAAATACATGAAAGCATTACCGCAACATAGAAGAATCCAAACAACGATACCATAACTGTGTCAATACGATATTTTGGAAAACTAAGCACGTATGCTGCCATAAGTATCACTACAAAGGCAAATACAAGTATCAGCCAGTTTCTGTCCTGATTATAATAAAGCATTACATAGTAAACGGTCGCAGTCAGATACCCGATTATACCCGGGACAGCCTTATGTATATTCCATATACGGTATAGCTCTGACATTCCTATAAGTGAAATCACGGTCAAAAACAAAAGCAAAGTATTACCTCCAAGCAAAAGCATTGCCGCAATAATTATCACCAAAAAAACCGCACTTATGGTTCTTTGTAAAAACGACTGTGTTAAAAGCTTCTTTAGCATGTTATGCCTCCTTTACACCGCCAAAACGTCTGTCACGCTTAGCATACGCTTCCACAGCCTTCTTTAGCTCATTTGTGTCAAAATCCGGCCACAAAACTTCCGGAAAATAGAACTCAGAATATGCAAGCTGCCACAAAAGGAAGTTAGAAAGTCTCTCTTCTCCGCTTGTCCTTATAAGCAAATCAGGATCTGGAATATCCCCGGTATCAAGATATGAAGCGTATAGCTCTGCATTAATATCCTCTGGTTTAAGCTTCCCTTCCACACACTCTGAAGCAAGCTTCTTCATGGCGCGGAGCATCTCATCCCTGCTTCCATAGTTAAGTGCAATTTGGAAATTAAGCCCTGTATTTCCAGCAGAAACTGTTTCAAGCTCTTCAATGCTTTTCACAATATCAGCATCAAGCCCCAATCTGTCTCCAAGCACTCGTACACGCATGTTATTATCGTTAGCTTTTTTTATACTTTCAGCAAGATAATTACGCAGAATTTTCATAAGCGCATTTACCTCATCCTGTGGCCTTGACCAGTTCTCCGTAGAGAATGCATATATTGTAAGATATTTTATTCCAAGCTCATATGCTGCCCTGCATATTTCTTCAACGCGTTTACTTCCCTGCATATGCCCGTAATTGCGCGGCATAAGCCTCTTTTTAGCCCAACGCCCGTTACCATCCATTATTATGGCCACATGTTTAGGAATTTTCAAATTCTCTGCCATTACAAATATCTCCTTTTTATGATATTAGGGGCAAAATATATTTGCCCCCAACACGCTCTGACTAAACAGTAAGAATTTCCTTTGATTTAGCATCCACTATTTTATCTACTTCTGTAACAAATTTATCAGTAAGCTTCTGTATCTCATCCTCAAGCTGCTTCTGCTCATCTTCAGATACATCACCTGCTTTGTTCATCTTCTTAATTACATCATTAGCATCTCTTCTGATGTTACGGATTGCAACCTTTGCTGCCTCTCCCTTCTTCTTAACATCCTTGGCAAGTTCCTTTCTTCTCTCCTCTGTAAGCTCAGGAAATACAAGGCGAATTACCTTGCCATCATTAGATGGCATGATTCCTATATCTGAAGTCATTATTTCCTTCTCGATAACCTTAATCATACTTGACTCCCATGGCTGAATCTGAATCATACGGGGCTCGGGAACTGTTACATTGGCAACACTCTGGATTGCTGAGGGGGTTCCGTAATAATCCACTCTTAACTTATCAAGCACATGCGGATTTGCGCGTCCTGCTCTTATTGTTGCAAGCTCACTGTTTAAGCTGTCAATACTCTTAACCATCTTGTCATTAAACTGTTTAATCTTATCATTCATATTCGTTACCTCTTTCCTATACTGATATAATAGTTCCGTTTGATTCTCCTCTTGCCGCCTTAACAATACTTTCTTCTTCATTAAGGCTGAAAACTATCATCGGAACTTTATTTTCCACACATAATACAGCTGATGCCAAATCCATGATACCAAGCTTTTTATCTACGATATCCTGCATTGGAATTTCTGCAAATTTCTTAGCATCCGGATTCTTGTTAGGGTCGCTGTCATAAACACCGTCAATATTTCTTGCTGCAAGAATAATATCTGCTTCTATCTCAATCGCGCGGTGTGCTGTTGCCATATCCGTTGAGAAAAACGGATGTCCCATGCCGCCTGCAAAAAATACAACCTTATTCTCTTTAAAGCATTCCATTACCCTGTCTTTAGAGAAAAGCTCAGTAAATGCACCACATGTAAAAGGTGTCATTACCTGTGTACCAATTCCCACATATCTGAAAATTTCAGACACATATATGCAGTTCATAACCGTGGCAAGCATACCTATCTGATCAGCCTTGCTTCTGTCCATGATATTACTGCTGCTTCTTCCTCTCCAGTAATTACCCCCGCCAATTACAATACCAATATTAACACCCTCATCTACAAGTGTCTTAACCTGCTTTGCAACACCAATAACGGTAGCTTCATCATAACCGGTTCCCTTCTCGCCGGCAAGCGCCTCACCGCTAAGCTTTAAAAGTACTCTCTTATACTTCTGCATCAGTCTTTCCTCCATCATTTATCTAATTTCACATGCTGCACGGGCTTAACACTGCCATCAAGTGCAACAACTTCATAACCATTATTCACAAGGTAGTCAAGAATCCTCGGAAGTGCTTCAACCGTTGTAACCTTAGACTGCAAATCATGCATAAGCACTACAGGCACACTCTTACTCTTAACACCTGAAATAACACTCTCATATATCTCATCAGCCGTTTTAAGAACGCTTGATGCATCACCGCTTGATACATTCCAGTCAAAATATACAATTCCCTCCGAAGCAAGTGCTCTTCCAAACTCTCGTATATCTATATGAGTTATTGTATTACTGCTTCCTCCCGGAAATCTGTATATATCCGGCGACACCCCCGTAAGTCTTACAATATAGTCTCTTAGTCTTACCATATCAGCCATAAACGCATCCACTGAAGCATATATTTCGGAATATGCATGCGTATATGAATGCATGGCAATGGTATGTCCTTCATTTACTATTCGCTGATAATAGTCCGCATAGAGTGACTCCTTCTTGCCATTCACAAAAAAAGTTGCCCTAACCCCATAGCTGTTAAGAATGTCAAGTATCTCGTCTGTATTGGCACTGGGACCATCATCAAACGTAAGGTATACCTTCTTACCTTTCCCCTCCGTATCATTAACATCCTTATCATTAATATCCTGATTAGAAGTGGTAACAGCTTCAGGTTCTTTAACATCTTCCTCCGGCAACGGTTCACCCACGGTCTCATCCGCATTCACGGCAGTATCCTCAAGCATACCTACACGCATCTCAAGCTCCTTAAGATACTCTCCTGACTTACCCGTATATTCAATGAACTGCTGTGAAAGCTCCGTATACTCTTTCTTAAGTTTATCATATTCAACAAGTCCGGCTTCAAGTGCTCTAATTCTAATAAACAGAAATATGCACAGACCAAGTATAATAATCATCCCGGCCATACTAAATACCAGGGCAATCTGCTTAAAGCCATCCTTTCTTCTGCTTATGTACATCAAACCTTCCCCTTAATTACAAACTTACGTATACATTTTATCATATCCAGCCAAATATCTCAACCATGTTTTTTCATTTCTTTTATCTTTTAGGTAACAGTGTAGCTGCCAGGCTGCATATAAAAAAAGCAATAATATCGGCCGCAACTATTGTTGCACCTGTAGGAGTATTAAATAAAATTGAAGCAAGTATGCCTAATGTTGAACACACCACTGCCATAACTGCTGAGCCTACAATAACAGCCTTAAAGCTTTTAAAAAGCCGCATTGCCGAAAGTGATGGGAAAATAATGAGTGCAGATACTAAGAGGGCACCGACAAGATTCATTGCCAGCACAATTACCACAGCTGTAATTACTGCAATCATAAGGTTATAAATTTCTGTTTTTATTCCTGTAGCCATAACTGCTGAGCCTACAATAACAGCCTTAAAGCTTTTAAAAAGCCGCATTGCCGAAAGTGATGGGAAAATAATGAGTGCAGATACTAAGAGGGCACCGACAAGATTCATTGCCAGCACAATTACCACAGCTGTAATTACTGCAATCATAAGGTTATAAATTTCTGTTTTTATTCCTGTAGCCTTTGAAAAATTTTCATCAAACGTAACTGCAAATATTTTATGATAAAACAATACAAAAACCAGAAGCACCACTGCAGAAAGTGCTATTGTCATATACAAATCATCACTTGTAAGTGTAAGAATTGATACCGAACCAAAAAGTGTTGTACACACATCTCCACTCACATTTGCACTCGTGGATGCCTTATTAAGAAGCAGATACCCAAACGCAAGCGCACCAACCGAAAGCATGGCAATCGCCGCATCCCCTTTAATCTTCGAATCAGGACCTGCCTTAAGAAGCACTATGGCACAGATAATTGTAACCGGCAGAGTAATAATAAAATCTGATGTCAGATTAAATACGGCTGAAACAGCAATTGCTCCAAAAGCCACATGTGAAAGTCCGTCACCTATCATTGAATATCTTTTAAGTACCAGCGTAACACCAAGCATGGAAGCACAAAGTGCAATAAGTACACCCACGATGAGTGCATATCTTACAAAAGGAAACTCAAGATAATAAATTATTTTCCCGATAGCGCCCATCATTTTTCCTCCTTCGTATTCTTACAAACTCATGTCCGATTTCTGACTTCAAATACCCTTCCTTTGTTCCAAAATAAAGTGGAGTCCGGCCAACATGCAGAATGTGCGTTGCATATTTCATTGTTGCATCTACATCATGTGATACCATAACAATTGTAACTCCTTCTTCGTTAAGCTTTTCAATAAGGGTGTAAAGTTCCTGTGTAACCTTAGGATCAAGCCCTGCCACAGGCTCATCAAGAAGCAAAAGTCTGTCAGTCGCACAAAGTGCCCTTGCCAGCAGAACTCTTTGCTGCTGTCCGCCCGAGAGTTCCCTGAAACAACGGTCCTTAAGATGTGTAATTTCAAGCCGTTCCATACTCTCTTCTGCCTTTTTCTTTTCTGATTTATTATAAAATGGTCTTAACCCCATACTGTTAAGGCAGCCGGAAATAACTATTTCACTTACAATAGCCGGGAAATCCTTCTGCACCATAGTCTGCTGCGGAAGGTAGCCAATTGTATTCTTCTTAAGCCCGTCACTAAATATTATTTCTCCCTCAAGGGTACTCTTAAGCCCCAAAAGAGTCTTAACAAGTGTAGACTTGCCTGAACCGTTTTCTCCTACAATACAAAGATAATTTCCCTTATTCACTTCAAAATTAAGACCTGTAACTACCGCCATACCGTCATAGCCAAGTGTTACATTCCTGCATGATATATATGACATTAATTTAACGCCTCCGTAAGTGCCGATAAATTATTTTCCATGGCACTGATATATGAATAGCCATTTTTAATCTGCGTGTCTGACACAGACTGCATAGAATCAAGTACCTTTATGCTCACCGTAACTCCAGCTGAAGAAGCTACTGTCGCTGCCAGCGCTCCATCAGAATTTTCTAAAGTAAATATCACCGGCAGGTTATTATTCTTAAGTGTTTCTGCAAGAAACACAACTGTCTCAAAGCCAGCTTCTGTCTCTGCAGAACATCCCGGAAATGCTGCATAACACGCAAGCTTATAATCATCAGCAAGATATGCAAACGGGAACCTGTCAGCCACAAGCACAATATTTCTTGCCGCCCCATTAACCATATCCTCATACTTTTTATCAAGTGCCGCAAGCTTTTCCTTGTAAAGAGCTGCATTAGCCCGGTAAGTATCCGCATTAACCGAATCGGCTTCACATACTGCCTCACAAAGCTTATCCACAATCAATAAAGCATTTTTGACTGACAACCACACATGCTCATCATACTCTGCTCCATGCTCCTCACCTTCGTTCGCATGCCCGCTTTCCATTCCGGGAAGAAGTTCTTCTTTTTTGGCTTCTACCAGCGATAAAAGGGAAACTTTATTTATATCAGCCGTTGCCAGAATATCTTTAATACTTCTGTCGGATTCACCACCGACATATACCATAAGGTCACTGTCAGTTATCGTAATAATATCCTCTGCCGTCGGCTGAAAATTATGCATGTCCACACCCTTCTTAAGCAGGTATGTCACATTAACACCTCCGGTATCCCCTACTATATTCATAATAAAATCATATGCCGGATAGACCGTACATACTATGCTTATTCCCTCTTTATCCTGCTTTTTACCGGTGCATCCGGTAAAAACACACGCAAAAAGCACCACAGCCATTGATATCAATAAAATTTTCTGCCTCATTTTCATGAAATACTATCCTTTCAATTTGAAACTTATTCTCAATTTTATATAATATAGCCATGATGCCCATTTGTCAATTTATTTTTTGTATAGTGATGCAAATTTATCATTGTAAGGATACAGATTAATCCTTATTTTAGAAAACGCTTAACCTCATCAACTACCCTGAGCGCATCCTTACGCCCAATCTGATACACTCTTTCAAGCTCCCTTGCATCCTTTTGTCTTGCCCCTATATTCAGCGGTTTGCTTGGACGAATAACAAATGTGCTTCCATCCTTTTCACGCTTTTCTATATATGCAGTTGTTTCGTTATAATTCTCATGCCGGTTCTCAAGAGTTTTTATAAATTCAGGATAATTTTTAAATGCACGCCTTAAAATAGGCAAATATTTGTTTTTCTTTTTTATAAAGCCCTTAGGCTGTGTAAGTATAACTACATTTCTGTCATAGCCGATGCTTTCAAAATACTTAATCGGTATGGAATCTGCCGTACCACCATCTGAAAGCTTATAACCGTCTATCTCCACAATCTTTGATGCGAGCGGCATTGATGCAGATGCCCTCATAAACTCAAGGTCCTTTTTTATTCCGGTCTCGCACTTATGATAAACAGCCTTTCCCGTAACCACATCAGTAGCCACCACATAAAATTCCATTGGCGAATTTTCATAAGTCTCCTCATCAAATGGATCAAGCTTGGTCGGAATTAGCTCATAGGCAAATTCCACATTATAAAGATTCCCGGTTTTTATAAGCGAGCGAAGCCCCGCATATCTTTTATCATTACAGTATTTCTTATTATAACGGATTACCCTTCCCGGCTGTCCCGATTTATAATTACATCCAAATACTGCACCCGCAGACACTCCTATTGCACCATCAAATGTAATGCCATTCTCCATAAATACATCAATAACTCCGGCAGTATACATGCCGCGCATGGCACCGCCTTCCATAATTAAACCTTTTTTCATATAATCACCCCACGCCGCCGGTTAAGATATCCTGGCATATATTATTCTGCTTCATTTAAAAGCTCTGTATTTTATAA
>CAZBHM010000071.1:0-9877 GCA_964491975.1 uncultured Lachnospiraceae bacterium
GTTATAATCAGTTTAAGAATATTTTTTACAGATACAAGGAGGTTAATATGGCGAAAATTCTGCTAATTGATGATGATTCCGAGGTGCTTGAAATTAACCGTAAATACTTAACAGGCGAGGGTTATACCGTATATGCTTCTGCAAATCCTTTAACAGGAATAAAATATGCCGAAAAGGTTCGTCCTGACTGTATAATTCTGGATGTTATGATGCCACAGATGGATGGCTATAATGTCTGCGCCGAAATCAGGAAATTTTCCTCTGTCCCAATTATCTTTTTAACAGGAAAGGATACCGAGGATGACAAGATACGAGGACTTATTACCGGAGCTGATGACTATATCGTAAAACCCTACAGTCTCCGCGAACTAAAAGCACGCATAGATGTGATTCTCCGCCGTGTTAAGAGCCGCAATACTTCTGTTAAGAACACCAATATTCTTACATTTAATAACCTTACCATTGATAAGCTTGCACATAAGGCTTTTTATAAGAAGGATGATTTAATGCTTTCAAACCGTGAGTATGAGGTTCTGCTTTATCTTGCCGCAAACCCCAACAAGGAAGTGACCTTCGAGGAGCTCGGCACCGCTCTTTTTGGCAGCTATCAGGAAAGCGACCGGCGTTCGGTCATGGTAAACCTAAGCCGTCTGCGCAAAAAGATGTCTATAGAGCCGGAACTTGAAAACATGATTGAAACTGTCTGGTCAAAAGGCTATAAATTTATCGTACACTAGGAGATTTTGTTATGAAAAAGAACTTTTTTGAACAGCCACAGTTAGAAAGTGACTCAATCGAAATACTCTCGGCCAGACTGCTCGAAACTACCGCCGAGCTTCTAAAGGCCAACAATGAACTTAAAAGGATTCAGACTGAACGAAACGAGATGTTAGCCAACATTTCCCATGATTTACGCGCTCCCATTACCGCAATCAGAAGCGCCGTTGATTATCTCGTATCCGGCAGGAACGTATCCGAAGAAGATTTTCAATCAACACTTGCTTTAATCGACCGCCGCACAAAAACTCTGGAAGATTTAATCCAGGATATGTACTACCTTTTCTGTGTAGAGGATCGTTCCAGGGACTTTTCTCTTGAAACCGTAGATGCCATCCCCTTCTTAGAGGAATATTTCTTCGATTTAAGTGTGGACACCCGGTATGATAACCACAATCTTCTACTGGACATTCCTGATGGCATGGCCTGCACAATAAACATAGACATTCCCAAGCTAATCAGGGTTCTTGATAATCTTTTTACCAATGCCGCAAAGTATACTCCCCACGGTTCAAATATAACCCTTGGTGCTTCATTTGGTGATGATAAGAAGGTACTTAAGATATCTGTGACAGATAACGGACCGGGTATACCGGAAGAATCGGTAAAACAGATATTTAACAGAACTTATACAGTTTCTTCTGCCAGAACTCCCAATACCAAAACCGGAAGCGGACTGGGACTTTCGATTGTAAGCGCAATTATTGAGCGCCATGGTGGAACAGTTACATGCAAAAGCAACGAAGGCAGCGGAACTACTTTTACATTCACGCTTCCATGCATCTTATAAAAGCAAAGTCCTCTCATATGACACAAAACGGCATACCTGCATCCAGGACAGGTATACCGTTATTACTAATCACACTATGATAAATCATCTTCAAATGAATCATCCGGATCATCAGGGGAGCAGTTGTTGCCACCACCACCCGGATGTGGACGACCGGGATAATGTCCGCCATGACCGGATCCGTAATGCCCACCCGGCCGATACCATCCATAGTCATCTCCACCATATCCACATGCCGTCTCCTTAATTGTAAGTTCCTCAAGTACAGGCGCACTCCATATTTTCTTCATAAACACACCTCCTGTTAATAATTAATCCATATCTTCTTGTTATTTTACTTGATTTTTGTACGTTTTGCAACAGATTGTAACATAAATGATAGAATTTACTTCTTACAGCTCTGACAGGCCTCTGTTCTCTATTAAAATTTCACGGCTACAATACCTTAAAACACTCTTTCTATGTGTAATAACAAGACACGTAGACCTCGGTGACTGCTTTTTTATACCTTCAAGCACCGAAAGCTCCGTCTCCTCATCAAGTGCGGATGTAGCCTCGTCAAGAATAAGGAAAGGTGCCTTGCGTACCAGTGCCCTCGCAATGGCAATTCGCTGTGCCTGCCCTTCTGAAAGTCCATGACCCTTCTCACCAATCACTGTATCGAGTCCGTCGGGAAGACGCATTACAAAATCATATGCCGATGCCATTCTAAGTACTTCAAGCATCTCCTCTTCCGTCGCATCAAGCCTTCCCATACGGATATTCTCGCGTATGGTACCGCTAAACAGTGTATTACCCTGTGGAACGTAAGAGATGAACTGTCTGCACGAAGCATTGGTTCTTTCCTCTTCGCCCGCCGCGTTATAAAAGGTTATCATCCCTTCACCACTCATAAACGACATAATAAGACGAATCAACGTAGTCTTTCCTATACCTGATTCTCCCACAATCGCAACCATCTCACCCGGTTTAATATCAAGGCTTACGTTACTAAGCACCTGCTCATCCGTATATCCAAAGCTTAAGCTGTCTACTTTAATGCCTATATCCTCAGGTGTAATGTTATCCTTCTGATGCTCTTCTTCTGCAATGTTCTGAAGCTCCATCACGCGCCCTGCTGATGCAAGAATAGAGACTACTCTGGGAATCTGGTTTGCCAGCTGCATAATGGGTGACTGCACACGGTTAACAAGCGTAAGAAACACGGACATGGTACCATATGTAATCATTCCACCGGCCACCTGCAGCGCACCGTATGTAAATGCCACAATATATCCAAGCTGAAATGACATCGACATTATGGTGGAAGAAATAAGACTTAGCTTCGTCTTCTTTAATACCCAGTAAAATCTGTTCTCCCTAAGACTAACCAATCTGTCTGCCGCATAGCCCTCGTTACTAAATGACTTCATAATCAGAAGATTCGCAATACTCTCCTGCATAAATGAGCGATAAGCCGACTCTGATTCCTGTACCTTAACCTGAAGCTTCTTAAGCTTGCCGCCAAGCCACCATGCAGTGATTGCTGCCACCGGTGCTATCATAAGTGCAAAGAGTGCAAGTAACGGTGAATAATAAAACAATGTAAAGAATACCATAAGCAAATCAACAAACGTGGTAATAATCGCAGGAATGGTATTAACAATACCATCTGCAATGCTTCCGGCATCACTGGTAAGTCTGGTCATCAAATCTCCCGTATGGTACTTCTGGATGTCTAACCACCCCGACACCATAATCTTATCATACACCTGCTTACGTATTCCAAAAGAAAACTTCTCGTTCAACATTGTGCGCATCATTATAAGGACTACATCCGCTGCCTGAACTACTACTACAAGCAAAAAGTACAATATAAGCAGAGAAACCAGCACATTCTTAACGCCGGCTATCGAGTCATCGACAATACGCTTGGTTACAAGTGTCATTGCAAGAGAAACTGCTGTAAGTCCTACATTGATAAGCATTATCAGAGCTATCTTCCACGCAAAAGGCTTCGCATAAGAACAAATCCATCTGACATAATGCATCTGGTTATCTCTGTCGCGCCAAAGCGCTTTCACTTTTTCAATTTTACCCATAAACTCTCCAATAATTAAGCCTCTGCAATAATTCCTATACCGGCAAGGCTATTAAGGAAGTTAATAACCTCCTGCTCACAAACCTCTTCAGTAACATCGTATTCAGCAAGCAGCTTATCAATAATCTTTCCCGGTGTGATTCCGTCCTCAAGCATATCCCAGATATCATTACCCACACCCTTAATCATAAAATACTTACCCTGCTCAAAATCAACCATTACTTTCTCACCTGAAAGATCTGTAACATTTAACTTCTTTAAAATCTTAATTGCTGTTGTCCTATCCATAACCATTCTCCTTTTATAAATTATAGAATAATTTTACTACATTCGCCTGTTTTTTTCAATAAATATTGTGCAAATTTTCAAAAATGTACTAACAGTTCAGCTGCGCAGGAAACAGGCTAACGAGGATATCAGCGCCAGCCTGGCAACAAGATTTTTGTCCATGTTTCCTTCATTCTCCCCAGCCTCTTTAATAAGCTCTCCAAGCTTCTCTTCCGAAAGGTACCTTCTTAGAGCCGGTTCTTCAAAGAGAGCATAAACCTTATCCTTTATTTTTTCCCAGTCTCTGTTAACCCTGTATGCATAATCCGCTGCCTGTACGCCCCTTCCCTCATGGTTGTCAAGAATTATGTCCGGAACATATCCCTTCATATAATCCCTTACCATTCTCCTTTCTTTTCCGCCACGCACATTACAGTCAATTGGCACCGACATACAAAACTCAATCATATCCTTGGTAAGTGTCGGGTCCAGTGAAATAAAACCATGTTTAAGGCTGCTGTATGTAGAAAAAAATCCCATATGCTGAAAAACCAGCGGCATGAAGCAGAAGCCTTTGCGGCGCTTTCGCGAATCCATAAGCCCTGTTCCTCGTTCCCTCATCAGCTTACTGTTCAATTTAATAAGATTATACTTCTCTATATACTCATCCTTAATAAGACAGTCATTCCCTAATACAAATTTTTCAAAATGTCCCTCGTACCATACCTTAAAAAACACCTTTAAAAGCCTTTTCCCCGACACACGGCGAAGCCTGCAAAATGCCTTTGCCTCTTTGTATGCTGCCACAAAATGCCCGGAAATACTTTTCTGGTAAATATATGTAAGAATACTGCCATATGAAATTGTGGCATTTCCATTCTGACCGGAAAGAAGCACCCTGCAGCCATCCTCAGCGGCTGCCTTTTCCATGCCGGCTACATTAATCATATTAAGCACCGGCTTTACCGGCTCCATGTAAAGTTTTGCATACTCTTCCATATCCGTAAAGCAGTTACGCTCACTTACATTTATGAAATGCGACTCCAGATTAGAATACATTCCGGCCTGTGCCATTATAAATTCACTCTCATCCTCGATGTGAAAGCGGTCACTTTGATTTTTGTAACCATCTGCCGGTACTGCCGTATAGCTTAACAGCTTTTTCCCTTCCTTAGCAAGTCCGGCAGCGGCAAATGCAGCCACCGTAGATGAGTCAAGCCCTCCGCTAAGCATAATTCCGGTTTCCCCCGCCGACCTTAAAAGGCCTGCTACCGTACTTTCAAAGGTTGCAAGAAACCGCCTTTTGTACTCTTCATCTGGCATATGCTTCATATTCTTTACAGAATGCAGCGGATTCCAGTATGTAACCCTCAGACTTTTTCCGGTTTTCAAATCTATTTTAACATAAGTGCCTGGTTCCACCTGATATATATCCTCATACACAGTCCTGGCCTGAAGCTTAAGTGTATCTGCCGTACAATCTGTGTATGCCGCCGCAATCCACTCATCTGATATTTTCACATTATCCTTACCAAGATATGCAATTAACGGCTGGTACACCGTAGCAAAACATATACGCTGCTTATCACAATAATATGCCAGATACCTCTGTGCCAGATGGTCAGTATATAAAAGCAGCTGCCCTTTATCCTCCTCATAAACCGCAATTGCAAAAGCACCCTTCAGCCTTGTCACAAAATCTTCCCCAAAACAGCCATACATCTTATAAAGTAATTCAACATCTCCGCACTCATGTAAATCAGATGCCTGATATGTACTATTCCTCTCACACAGTAGCAGCCTTATTAATTCATCCCGGTTGTAAAGATAGCAGTCTGCCACAAAAAATACCCTGTCAGCCTCATCATAATACGGCGACACATCATTTATCGCTTCTTTTGTAAAATACTGATGTCCGCAGGCAAAATATGCATTTTTCCTTTTAAGACTTTCAAATCTGTCAATCTTAAATTCTTCCATGGCATCCCGCATCCTGCTTAATGATACATCCTCTAAAATTTTGTTTTCTCTGTCAATAATCCCCCATATTGCCGACATTTAATATGCCCCCTATCTTTTCACAAATTTCCGATACCGTATTTCCCTCCTTGGGCCGACGAACCGCATATATCTCTACCCTGCCCGCTATTTCAAGGCACCGGTCAATCTCCTCCTTAGAAAATCCCATAGCAATATATGCATCCCGCAAAAATAAATTATTGATTATTCCGCGCCATTTATCAACTCCCTTTATCCTCTCAACAACAAGCTCTGCGCCCTCATGCTTTGAAAGCAAAAAAACGGTAGTCAGCTTTCTTGGCACATCGCAGAAATCAGCTTTATTAATATATGCAAATTTATCTTTTCTTTCGTCTATATAAAATAAATCTTCAGGCTTAATCTGCTCCGCCACATCCCGGCATATCTTCTGCTGAGGAAATGCCGGCTGCACAAGCAAATCATTCTTAATATCTGCAACAGCAATATCGTCTGCAAGATACCTGCACCCTCTCTCAAGCAGAGCTAAGGTAAGTGTGGATTTACCGGAACCGCTGTCTCCGGCTATAAATACCGCCTGATTATTTATCTCAAGTGCACTGCAATGAATAGCCGAACATCCTCTCTGCTGAAAAATAAATGCAATGCACCATCCAAGTATAAAAGATGCCAGTTTCTCTTCCGAAGCATCTTTAGCCGGCTGTACTATTATCTCATTACCATTCATTATAACAAAATGTCCGGCATCATTCATAAACCAGGCTCTGACCGGTGACATTGAGCTTACCTTTCCATTAATCACATATTCTTCAATATCTGCCGTAATTCTCCCATAATGAATCTTTACATCCAGAGCACTTCCATCGTACTGCTCCAACTGATAAAGCTTAATCTCAGACTGTATTCCTAATCCATAAATATAATATTTTTTCATACCACTCATCCCTCTTCTATCAATTTTGAAAGATTTATTTACAAATTATTATTTTAGTGATATTATAACATTGCAATTCTAAAAAAACAATCGTTTGTTTAAAGGAGAGATAATTATGAAAACATGGGAAAATGCAGAATTAATACAACTTAACATCAGCGAAACAGCTGAGGGTGGCAAAAATCTTCAGGAGCTTGACAATTATTGGACTGACAAGAATACAGGTGATTTATACGCATCTTTCGCAAGCGGCGGAAATAAAACAGGAGATTCATTTGAAGTAATTAAATAATAGCATTCTAAATGAGCATTGCAGATACAGCTTACCGCTGTCTGGCAATGCTCACTTAGATTACATATAAAACTTATCTACAACGGCATAGCCTTCTCCATTGCCGCCGGTAACATACATCCTGCCACAGCGAATCCACGCATGCGCCACCATTTTATCATTCATCAGCTGACACCCAAGATACATTGTTGAATGGATATTCTTACGTTTAAGAAGCTTCTGTGCGGTTAATGCTCTTACCAGACACTTACTCTCCCATGAAGTCTTATTACAGATTCTGTTTACTATACGTGATATGCTCGCTGCATATCTGTAAACCTCTCCTGTTTCCTCGTCAGGTGATTCCTTGCCCTCTTCTCCCCAGTTTTTCTTCAAATACTTAGGTTTAATAAGTAATATCTGTGCGCGAAAAATTGCAGAATACCAATAGGACAATAATGTTTCTACTTTAAATTTATTATCTGTTATAAAATTAATCAAGCTTACCTTCATACTTTTATTATTTAAAGCGCAGCTGCATCTCATAATAGATATTCTGATATACCTTTATATCCTCTTTGTCAATATTTTTAAGCATCTGCCGCTTATGTCTGCCCTTTCTTTTGATTATTCCCTGCACACCTCTGACAATCCATGCCCATATAAGCAGATATTCTCTGTCTTCAAGCCACGGATAATACTCTGACATATAATGAAGTGGTGGAAACCAGTACCAAAGCTTAAGTTTTAATCTTCCCGGCTCCCTATCCTTCATCTTCTCCTCGCAAAACTTATTCCAGATTCCATTTTCATCCTTACCATAAATTCCGCAATTGAGCATATATTCAAACAGCTGGTCATAAAATTCGCTGCCATCTTCACCGGCTAACCATATCCTTGCAAGCTTCTCCACATGCTTTGTGAAAGTTATAAGTCCAAGCCTGCCAAATTCCTCAGCCAGATATTTATAATCCATCTTGTCTCCAAACTTCTCAAGATACACATAAATATCAACCAGATTACGCACACCACAGCCTCGTGCATAAAAATGCTTCGCCATATGTGCTATCATATATATATAGAAATCCTCTGCTTTAAAATCATATACATACGAAAAGCCTTCTCTTAGTACTGCCCTTGACAGATTCTTAAAATACTCGTACTGTGCATAGTCCACAGTCTTATCATACATGGCCCTGTGTGCTTCCACTACCATATAAGGCTTCTTCTCAAAAATATCATGATGCTTAACCGACTGGTCAAGTTCATATCCCATATTCTTTAATTCCAGAGCAGCTCTTTCAAAACAATCTTCGTGAATAAGGATATCAATGTCACTCATCTCACGCATTTCCGGGGCCGGATAGAAAAACTTCATCCTGGCACCCTTCATGGGCTGACAGGCTATATGCTTTTCTTCAAAGCACTTTTCTATCGCCTGAAGCTCCATGACCTGTACACTTCCCTGCATAAGACTGCGCATAATCCTTCCCCTTATGTTATCCTTATACTCTTCAGGCAGATTATCAGTACGAATTAATGCCCCCAAAAGTAAATAACTCATATGATTTGCCGCTGATATCTGCAGCAACCTGTCTACGGAAATCCCATCGGGAATTGCAGCAGGCTTTCTTTTCTCAAATTGCGCCAATACCAATTCAGACAAATACTCAGCCAATACATTCATCTCTTTGCTTTCCTCCCATTACCCAATACTATTCTTGCCTCTTTGCCTGCCGCTTACACAGCACTCTTATTACGATTTTTTAAAGCTATATACGGCTCCATAATAATAGACTTCCTGCTATGATAACAATCCATATACACAAGAAGCTTAATACAATTAACAAGCTTACAGCCATCAATCAGTTCAGCCCTTAATTTTGCAGCTTCAACGGTTCTTTCAATAAAGCGCAGCTTACGTTTATCCATATTAACACTCTTTGCAAAATTAAGCATGCCTTCGTTTGCCTCTGCCAGCTCTTTAAGGAACTTAACGCGCACTGCCTTCTGATGCATTTTATGCATTGAGACATTATTTGCATGAAGCCTCCTTTTAATTAATGGCTTATGATATACAAAGCAGCCATTCACACACTGCGAGGTCTTCCACACATAATCATCATGCGCCCAGCCATTAACCCAGTATGGCCTTATCTTATCCCGGAAGCTCTTACGGACAGCCATATCGCAGCCAAGACTTGCAATATGAATGTTCTCCCTGTTAAGCACTATCTGCTCAAGTGAGCCATCCCCCGTCATGTTTTTAAGAATCTTCTTAGGGACACTCGGTGCCTGGTCAGATGATGAAAATGGTTCATAATCCGTACACAAAAGCTGCACTGCAGGATTTTGTTCCATTACACGGACCATCTCTTCAATCTTCTCAGGAAACCAGATATCATCCTGGTCACAGAAAAATATATAATCTCCCATGGCCAGATTAAGTGCCTTGTAAAAATTATTGGCATAACCAAGATTCTGTTCATTAACAATAACTCTCCAGCGCTCTTCAAGCTTATTATCCGCTATATAATCATTAAGCATCTTAACCGTATTATCTGATGACCTGTCATCACATATAATAACCTCATCTATTACCATTGTCTGGTCTCTTAAAGAGTCTAACTGTTCATATAAATATTTTTCTCCATTATATGTAGCCATTACAACTGATGTTTTCATGCGTACTCCTTTTTAAATTTATTCATTATTCTAAATATCACCAAATATAATCTCATAGTAATATTATTATAAGAT
>CAZBHM010000072.1:0-9773 GCA_964491975.1 uncultured Lachnospiraceae bacterium
ACTGTTATGAGACAAGCATAGCATATTAAGTATAAAATTGCAATAAATAGATGACTTTACTGTCAGGCAATTGACAAATGCTGTTAAATATGATAATATTTATCAATAACCTCATGAGGGAGTAGCAAGCGTGTAACGTAACAAGTCAACATACTGGCCGTAAGGTCTGGCTTGTTTTAAATTGCGAGACTCATGTATAACTGCTGTTGCTGTGGGCGGCATACTATACATGGAGTCTGTCTATATATTTTTGTAAGATTAACCCCGGGTATGGCAGTGCTGTATCCGGGGTTTGTTACATAAATTGTAACAGTTCAGCCATGTAAGCATAAGCATACTGTTTATCAGGCCATGGCGGAACTGTTACCATAAATTAATATGCAGCGGTTTGGTACAACAGTAGCATCAGCTGTTGCTGCTGTTACAACTACAAAATCAGGAGGCAAAAAAATGGATTGGAGTTTTATGTTTTTCTTTAACAGCGTGCTGCTTGGTGTAGGTCTTGCGATGGATGCATTTTCGGTGTCACTTGCAAATGGACTTAATGAGCCGGGGATGAGACGAAAGAAGATGTGCGGAGTTGCAGGAGTTTTTGCATTTTTTCAGGCACTCATGCCGATGACCGGCTGGATATGCGTACATACGGTGCTTAAATACTTTCAGGCCTTCGAAAGGTTCATACCATGGATAGCACTCATACTGCTTGCATTTATCGGAGGAAAGATGTTAATTGAGGGCATTAAGGGCGAAGATGAGGCAGAGACGGTTAAAGGTGTTGGCATTACAGCACTTTTGGTACAGGGAGTTGCGACCTCGATTGATGCGCTTTCAGTAGGATTTACAATTGCGGACTATGGATTTGTAATGGCGCTGGTGTGTGCACTCATAATTGCGGCGGTTACATTTTTCATATGTATGGCAGGGCTTTTTATCGGCCGAAAATTTGGTACAAAATTTGCCGGTAAAGCAACTATATTTGGTGGTATAATACTCATTTTAATTGGTCTTGAAATATTTATTACAGGTGTATTCTGATTTACCATTTGTAATTTTTCAAAAAATCCGCTATACTATAGAAGATAGTATTGCGGATTTTGTATATCTGTATTTTCAGGGTGGAATATTGAAAGGAGAAGACATATGGGTAAAAAATCAAAGGACAGAAAAAAGGTCTCGATTGGTTATCGGGTATCAATTACAATTTATTTTATTATTGGTATTTTGTGTGGTATTTTAATGGCTTCGTATATGGATAAGATGCATGCGGCAACAAATGATGCAGGGGAATATTTTATGTATCTTGCGGTTACTCTTGTGGGGCTTTATGCTTCGATTTTTATACATATAATTTTACATGAGGGCGGGCATCTTGTATTCGGACTTATGACAGGATATAAGTTTTCATCATTTCGAATCGGAAATTATATGTGGATTAAAAAGGATGACAGGGTGGTGCTTCGCAGATTTTCACTGGCAGGTACAGGTGGACAGTGCCTTATGGTACCGCCTGACATGAAAGGCGACAGCAGCAGATACCCATTTGTATGGTATAATCTTGGAGGCTGTATATCGAATGTTGTTTTTGCGCTCCTTGCGCTCCTTTTGTCTTTTGGGTGTAAGGAAATCGGTATTCTTTCACTGATATTGGGAGTTTTCGCAGTAGTTGGTTTTGCACTTGCAATTATGAACGGTATACCGTTAAAGGCGGGGACTGTTGATAATGACGGAAGCAACGTGATTGCCATAAGCAGGTCAGAGAAGGCACGTAAGGCATTCTGGCTTATGATGAAGATTAACGAGCAGACAGCAAGGGGTGTCCGCATTAAGGATATGCCAAAGGAGTGGTTTGTGATGCCGGAGGATAGCGACATGGATAATGTCATGGTATCATCAACGGCCGTATTTATATGTAACCGGCTTATGGATGAGCTGAGACTTGAAGAGGCTTATAAGCTTGAGACCATGCTTGTTAATAATGAGGATATTAAGCTTAGCGGAATATATCGAAGTCTCCTTATAAATGATATGATTTACTGTGAGCTTGTGGGTGAGAACAGGCAGGAACGTATAGAGGAGCTTCTTAATAAAGAGCAGAAGAAGTTTATGAAGGCGATGAAAAAGTTCCCATCTGTATTAAGGACAGGATATGCATACATGCTTATCTATAAAAAAGATAATGAAGAAGCGGCAAGGATACTTGAACTTTTCAATAAGATGGGAGATTCTTATCCTAATAAGGCGGATATCGATTCAGAAAGAGAGCTTTTAGATGCGGCTGATGTAGCAGCAGATAAAAAGAGAGTATAACTTATAAATAAAAAGGGGAACAAAATGGTACATGAGGCAAAGCTTAGACAGTTCTATTTTACACAGTACAGGGACTGGGCAAAAAATCACAAAAAAAGAAACAATGATATAAAGTATACATATGAAAATCGTGCAAAGATGCTTATTAATGAACTTCGCATGGTGCAAACTGACAGAATAAAGCTATCCAGACTTGAGGATTTGCACAGGCAGGTTGCCAATATTGCATATAATGCGTTCAGAAAAAATAACAAGCTCATAATCATGCAGGTAAGGGATATACTTATTCCGGAGCTTGTAAGGGTTGACCTTCTTGTTATGTCAGGCGATGAGAAGGAGTATATGACTGAAAAATTTTTAGAATATCTGCGTGATGAAAGGCCATATGATATCTGCTCAAACCTTTTAAAAACTTTGTATAATAATTATGTGGATTATGAAATACGCGGACAGATTATCGACCTTGTTCCGTTAAAGCCGGAGACGGAATTTCCGGAGACACTTTTAATGGAGCGAAAGTTTATTCTTCATGTGGGTGCAACGAACTGTGGCAAGACCTATCAGGCACTCGAAAGACTTAAGAACGCAGAAAAGGGCATATATCTTGGACCGCTCCGCCTTCTGGCACTTGAGGTATATGAGAAAATGGCGGAGCAGAATGTGCCATGTACGATGCTTACAGGTGAGGAATGCATTTATAATGAGAACAGCCGTGTCACTTCAGCCACAATAGAGATGCTTGACATAGATGCGCAGTATGATATTGCGGTTATTGATGAGGCGCAGATGCTGACGGATACGATGAGAGGACATTCGTGGACGAGGGCAATACTTGGCATTAAAGCAAAGGAAATTCATATCTGCATGAGTCCGGCGGCTAAGAAGGTTGTTACACATCTGATTTCATTGTGCAATGATACCTGGGAGGAGCATGTGTACGAGAGAAAAACACCGCTTGTATACGAAAACAGGCCATTCAGTTTTCCGGAGGATGTAATGGAAGGGGATGCGCTTATCGTATTTACCAAGAGGTCCGTGCTTGACATTGCGGGCAGACTTGAGAATGAGGGTATAAGTGCAAGTGTCATATATGGAAGTCTGCCACCGGAGATAAGGCGCAGACAGATTCATCTGTTTAACGAGAAGAAAAACAAGGTAATTGTGTCTACGGATGCAATCGGCATGGGACTTAATCTGCCGGTAAGGCGTATTGTCTTTTTGCAGGACAGAAAGTTTGACGGAAGGGAAAAAAGACAGCTTACAGTGCCGGAGATTAAGCAGATAGCAGGAAGGGCAGGTCGGTTTGGCATCCATGATACCGGCTATGTTACGGCAATGGGTGAAGATTCGTGGAAGTATATCGGTGAGCGATATGATGTCGAAGAGCAGGATATAGATAAGGTGCGCCTCGGATTTCCACAGGTGCTTCTTGATATGGATAAGCCGCTTGATACGATTCTTAAGGTGTGGAAATCAGTTGAGGTATCGGCACCATTTGAGAAATTTGATATAGATGAAATCCTCGTTCTTTATGACAAGGCATATGCAGAAAGAAAATACATTGACGGTTTTTCGGACAAGCATATACTTTTCAGGATGCTTACCTGTTCCATTGATATAAAGAACAAGGATATAGTGGATTTGTGGCTCGAGTATTGCAGGACATATACGGCCGACGTAAAGCTTATGTTTCCGAGTCCGGGCATGGCATTTGACAGGGGACTTGCAAGGTATGAAACCTATTACAAAATGTTGGACCTTTATCATCAGTTTTCCATGCGTATGGGTAAGGAAATCAATGAAGAGCTGTTAGAGAAGGAAAGAGAAAAAACAGAAAATACCATAATGCGCTATCTTACCGGCAAAAAGAATGACTACATTGAAAGATGTAAGTATTGTGGAAAGACACTTCCGGTTGGTTACATGTTTAAGGTATGTGACAGATGCTATGGTTTACCCGATAAATGAGAATTTCCCGTTTATCGGGTTTTTCCGTCATAAAAATAAAAATTAAAAAAAAGTGCATTTTTGACTTTAAAAGTTACGCTGCTGTTACGCACATGGTGTTATAATGTCTGTAACAGGAAGGGAGTGGTGTTGTGGTAAGCTATGAAACTGTACACACAATAAGGGAGCTTGTAGAAGCTTCAGGTATGGAATATCATGATGAGGTTGTTTTAAGATATATAAAGGATGGGCAGATTGAAGAAGAAACCTTCAAAGAATTTGCCACTCAGTGTCGTGCGCTGACGGCATGGATTGCATGTAAAAGTAAAGAAGCGGGCCATCCGGTACGTGTTGCAATGATGTGTGCCAACTCACCGTTATATGTGAAGCTTTTTATGGGGGTGATGTGCGGCGGCGGTGTATCCATTCCGATGGATACCCAGATGAAGACAGAGACAGTATGTGTCTGCGCTTCGGGAGGTAATGAGGCTTGAGAAGATTTGCGAAATTATGGATGATTATGCGGACAATACGGATAAAATGGCAGTGCCCCCCAAAGACTGCGCCACAATAATCTTCACCTCCGGGACTACCGGGGAAGAAAAGGGCGTTATGCTTTCCAATGGTAACCTGATTGACAATATTTTCTGTACAAAGCAGGCAAAGAAGAATGTGAAGCTTAATATTCTTCCGATGCACCATTCATTTTGTATAACAGGAGACATTCTGTTATGCTTTGCGAATTGTGCAACCCTAAGGACAGTGGACGGCTTGTAATGCTGGAAGGACTTAACTATAATACTGATAACCTTGCAAATGAGAAGCTTACAGATGCCGAAAGAGACTTAACAGGTGTTCTGAAAGAAGAGCTTGATACAGTCCTTGGAGATAAGAAAACCAAGGTTACAGCAGTGGAAGGTGTTGGAACATTTATTGGCTCTAGTCTGGTGCTTGAATCAGAGACTACATTAAAGGTTTATTTTGAGCTATGTGAAGGTGTTGAAGCGGATATACTTAAGTTTACGGTGGATGGCAAAGATGTAGAGGCGGCAACTTCCGGTGAGTATCTGGTAATCGCAGTTACAGATATTAAAGCGAATGAATTAAATACTGATTTTACAATTTCGGTCAGCAGTGATGAACAAAGCGGAGAGTTTAAAACCTCAGTGTATGGGTATTGCTACAGAGTGTTAAAAGGTGCTGAAGGTGAGTTTACAGATGAGCTTAAGAATACCGTAAAAGCATTGTATTGCTATAGTGAGGCAGCCCAAAAGTATATTGGAAAGTGAAAGGATTAATATTATGAAAGAAGCATATGAAAGAGCAGAGATGGAGATTATAGAGTTTGAGTGCGAGGATATTATAACAAGTAGCACGGCATTCGCCATGTTTTTCGAAGAAGAGGAATAAGATTTTAATTAAAGGGGCTGTCGGGAAATGGATAGTCCATAACAGCCTACGCTAAATTTTTCTCTATATTGCAGTGAGAAAAACCTGCTTCACCTGAAAAATAGCAGTATTACCGGTTATATCAAGCTGCAGGCTCACGAAAAAGCAAGACAGGGGCAGCATATGCCAAAGATAAAGGAAGAGGCGCATGCAAACATTCTAAGTGAAAAAGGTATACTTAACCGACAGCCCCTTTAATTAATGCGTATAAGTTGTTTTTTGATTGAAATATTTTAACAATTGTAGTAATATAGAGCTATATGAACAAACAGGAGGACATTGTCATGTTAGAAAATAAGGCTTATAAGTTTTGGTTTGCCACCGGTTCACAGGATTTGTATGGTGATGAGTGCTTAAAGAATGTTGCAGAGCACTCAAGGATTATTGTTGATGCACTTAATAAATCCGGAAAGCTTCCTTTTGAGGTTGTATGGAAGCCTACATTAATCAGTCAGGCATCTATCCGCAAGACTTTTAATGATGCAAATAATGACCCGGAATGCGCAGGTGTTATTACCTGGATGCATACATTTTCACCGGCTAAGATGTGGATTATCGGTCTACAGGAGTTTAAGAAGTCACTGTGCCATTTACATACACAGTTTAATGAGGAAATTCCTTACGATACGATAGACATGGATTTTATGAATGAGAATCAGTCAGCACATGGTGACAGGGAATATGCACATGTTGTAAGCCGTATGGGTATTGAGAGAAAGATTATTGTTGGTCACTGGGCTAATCCGGATGTTCAAGAGAAGCTTGGCAGCTGGATGAGAACAGCCATCGGTGTCATGGAGTCAAGCCATATCCGTGTTTGTCGTGTTGGTGATAACATGAACAATGTTGCCGTAACAGAGGGCGATAAGGTTGAAGCCCAGATTAAGTTTGGTTGGGAGATTGACCATTATAATATAAATGATGTTGTTGAGTATGTTGATGCTGTAGGTGATGCAGACGTTAATGCACTTGTTGAGGAATACTATGGCAAGTATCAGATTCTTCTTGAAGGAAGAGATGAGAAGGAGTTCCGTGAGCATGTTGCAGTTCAGGCGCGTATTGAGCTTGGTTTTGAGAAGTTCCTTATAGAGCGTGATTATCACGCAGTAGTTACTCATTTTGGTATGCTCGGCGGTCTTAAGCAGCTTCCGGGTCTTGCAATGCAGAGACTTATGGAGAAGGGCTATGGCTTTGGTGCAGAGGGTGACTGGAAGACGGCAGCAATGGTTCGTCTTATGAAGATTATGGCAGCTAATACTAAGGATGCCAAGGGAACATCTTTCCTTGAGGATTATACATATAACCTTGTTCCGGGCAAGGAAGGTATTCTTCAGGCGCATATGCTTGAGGTTTGTCCTACGATTGCCGATGGTCCGATTTCCATTAAGGTTAACCCGCTTTCAATGGGCAACAGGGAAGACCCGGCAAGACTTGTATTTACTTCAAAGGTTGGTCCGGGTACAGCTACTTCACTTGTTGACCTTGGCAACCGTTTCAGACTTATTATTAATGCCGTTAACTGTAAAAAGGTGGAGAAGCCCATGCCTAAGCTTCCTGTAGCTACGGCATTCTGGACACCTGAGCCGAATCTTGAGGTTGGTGCTGCGGCATGGTTTTTGGCAGGCGGCGCACATCATACCGCATTTTCTTATGATTTATCTGTGGAGCAGATGGTTGACTGGGCAGATGCCATGGGAATTGAGAGTGTTGTTATTGACAAAGATACAACGGTTCGTGGATTTAAGAATGAGCTTAAGTGGAACAGCATGTTCTACAACAGATAGGAGGAATATTAAATGGGATTTGATGCGGCAAAATCTATTCTTGGAATTGAATTTGGCTCAACAAGAATTAAAGCGGTGCTTATCGATGAGAATAATGCGCCGATAGCAAGTGGAAGCCATGACTGGGAGAACAGACTTGAGAATGGTATCTGGACATATTCCTTAGATGATATCTGGACAGGATTAAGGGATGCTTATAAGAAGCTTTCAGAGGATGTGTCAGCTAAGTTTGGTGCAGAGCTTACGACATTTAAGGCGATTGGATTTTCGGCGATGATGCATGGATATATGCCTTTTAATAAAGAGGGCGAGCTTATGGTGCCGTTCAGGACATGGCGTAATACCATTACAGAAGAGGCGGCAGCCGGACTTAGCACACTTTTTAACTATAATATTCCGCAGAGATGGAGTATTGCGCATCTTTATCAGGCAATACTTAATGATGAGCCGCATGTTGCGGATATTGATTTTATTACAACGCTTGAGGGATATATTCACTGGCAGCTTACGGGCAGGAAGGTTATCGGTATAGGCGAGGCATCAGGTATGTTCCCTATTGACATAGCTACGAAGAATTATAATGAGAAGATGATTGCACAGTTCGATGAGCTTATCGCACCTAAGAATCTTCCTTGGAAGCTTGCAGACATTCTTCCAAAGTCACTTCTTGCCGGTGAAGATGCAGGTACTCTTACGGCTGAGGGTGCAAAGCTTCTTGATCCGAGCGGCCGACTTAAGGCAGGTATTCCTCTTTGTCCGCCTGAGGGTGATGCAGGTACGGGCATGGTCTGTACGAACAGTATTGCGGTGCGTACAGGTAACGTATCAGCAGGTACAAGTGTATTTGCCATGATAGTTCTTGAGGAAGATCTTAAGAAGCCTTATGAGGCAATTGACATGGTAACAACGCCTACAGGTAATCTTGTGGCGATGGTGCATTGTAACAACTGTACTTCTGACCTTAATGCATGGGTTAATATTTTCAAAGAGTTCCAGGAAGCATGCGGTATGGAAGTAGATATGAATAAATTATTCGGAGTGCTTTATAATAAAGCGTTAGAGGGTGATGCTGACTGTGGCGGTCTTCTCGCTTATAATTATTTTTCGGGGGAGACTATTACAGGCTTTGAAGAAGGCCGGCCTTTGTTTGTCCGCACTCCTGACAGCAGATTTAATCTTGCTAATTTTATGAGAGTTAATCTTTTTACCTCACTTGGTGCCCTTAAGGTGGGTCTTGATATTCTTCTCAAAGAGGAAGGTGTTAAGATTGACAGTATTATGGGTCATGGCGGCCTTTTTAAGACGAAGGGTGTCGGACAGAAGATTATGGCAGCAGCCATGAATACGCCTGTTACGGTAATGGAAACAGCGGGTGAAGGCGGTGCATGGGGCATTGCGCTTCTTGCCTCATATATGGTTAATAAGGAAGATGGCGAGACACTTGATGATTTCTTAGGTAATAAGATTTTTGCAGGACAGAAGGGTGAGACAATTGCACCTGATGAGAAGGACGTTGCCGGCTTTGATGAATTTATAAAGCGTTATGTGGCAGGTCTTGGCATAGAAAGAGCAGCAGTAGAGAGCCTTGCTTAGGCAGAATGGAGATAAGATGTTAGAAGAACTTAAAAAGGCAGTTTATGAAGCAAATATGGATCTTCCAAGATATGGCCTTGTAACCTTTACATGGGGCAATGTCAGCGGAATTGACAGAGAAAAGGGTTTGTTTGTAATTAAGCCAAGTGGTGTGGATTATGATAAGCTTACGCCTGAGGATATGGTAGTTATGGACCTTAACGGCAATAAGGTTGAGGGCAGATATAAGCCGTCTTCAGATACAGCAACACATCTTGAGCTTTATAAGGCTTTTCCTGAAATTGGCGGTATTGTGCATACACATTCATCATATGCGACCAGCTGGGCACAGGCAGGAAGAAGCATTCCGTGTTATGGCACTACACATGCGGATTATATTTATGGTGAAGTGCCATGTGTAAGATGTCTTACTAAGGAAGAAATTGATGAGGCATATGAGGAAAATACAGGTCACCTTATTGTTAACGAATTTAAGCGTATGGGCAAAAATCCGGTGGCGGTTCCGGCAGTTCTCTGCAAGAATCACGGACCATTCACATGGGGTAAGGATGCCCATGAGGCGGTACATAATGCAGTAGTACTTGAAGAAGTGGCTAAGATGGCTTACCGTGCTGAGACAATCGAAGCACGTATACAGCCGGCTCCACAGGAATTACAGGATAAACACTACTTCAGAAAACACGGTGCTAACGC
>CAZBHM010000073.1:0-9742 GCA_964491975.1 uncultured Lachnospiraceae bacterium
TGAGTCTGCTGCGTCTGCCATTCCGCCACATCCGCATATGTGAAATATCACAACAAAATGTATTCTACCACAAGTGAATAAAATTTTCAAGTACTTTTTAAAAAAATATCCAAATGCGATTCCTTAAACAAGAAACTCTGTACATCCAGGCGAATCACATTATGCTTATTTAAGTGTTTCAAAAACGTATTCTCGTTCTCTATTTTCAGACCTTCCTTTTTATTTTATCTTGGTTATATTATAACGGCAATTTTAAAAAAATCCACTGTTTTAAAAAAATGTTTTATAACTGTAGCAGTTTGCCTCGTAATAACATCCATAAAACCGCACTGAGATTATTACGGTGACAATTTTCCATAATTATCCAAAAAAATGCAACACAATTTATATTGTGTTGCATTTTTCTCAATATATATATCGGATGATGACTATAAAAACTTTATAGCAAATTCCAAAAAAAATAATTTTTTTCAAAGGAGACAAAAGAATGAATGTAGCAATACCAATCAGAGATGAAACAGAACTTAAGAGATTTAAGGATTATTACAGAAATGAGAAGTGGCATATGCGTAATCAGATGATGATAACGATAGGGCTTAATACTGCACTGCGACTATCGGACATCCTTAATCTTAAGTGGCAGGATGTATATGACAGCAATGGCAATAAATTTTTAAAACATATTATTATCGTGGAAAAGAAGACCGGTAAAAGGTCACAAATACTTATAAATGACATGCTTTTAGCAATGTTTGATGAATATAAGACATATTTATTCGGAAAAGACGGAACGCCCGATAACGACAGATACCTTATTGAAGGAAGGGATGGAGAACATCTTTCAAGGTCACAGGCATTCAGAGTAATAAAAAAGGCAACGGATGCATGCGGCATTGTAGGTGTCATAAGTCCGCATTCCCTGCGTAAAACCTTCGGTTATCATGCATGCAAAGAGGGAATAGCACCAGTGCTTCTTATGGATATATTCAACCATTCATCGTTTGATGTAACAAGACGTTATATAGGAATTGAGCAGGATGACAGGGACGAAGTATTTAACAAAATACAGATTTAAGGTGTTACGAAAAATGGTAACAGTTCAGCCACGCAAGAACATTCGTAAAACCGCACTGCGTGCTAACCGGCAATTTCATTGCCTGTTTTACTCATTTTCTTGCGTTTAGCCCATGACCTTGAAAACAGGATGATTTATTCAAGCATAATCATCCTGTTTTTAAGGTCATGGCTGAACTGTTACGAAAAATGCAACACAATATAAATTCTGTTGCATCATATGTGGAAAGCACCTCAAGCTTACCACAAAATCAAGGATTAGGAATACAAGGAGGTAAAGAATGTTAAAACTCACGGTAAGTCCCGGCGATTTCATTATGATAGGCGAGGACATAAAGGTTATATTTGGCGGTGGCGGAAAGGCAAACATACCGATTGTCATAGATGCACCGAGGGAGCGGGCAATAGTCCGCAACACGGCAAAGAAGAAGATAGGATTTTCATATTTGGACAAAGAGCCTAAGCCGTATGTCGAAAGTA
The DNA here is from genome assembly GCA_964491975.1 of uncultured Lachnospiraceae bacterium. Taxonomy (GTDB): domain Bacteria; phylum Bacillota; class Clostridia; order Lachnospirales; family Lachnospiraceae; genus SIG300. The sequence goes on from CAZBHM010000073.1 coordinate 1,555, forward strand.
CATTGTCGGATGAGGCAAAGAAGCAGATATCAGCCATTGTTGCGAAGGACAGATGGGAAAGCAGACAAAAAAACAGGCAGCAATGATGGTCATTTAACAGTGGTAATAACGGAAATACCATGGAATTTCCGTCGTTATAGATATGGCAGTCCGAAAATACCCGGACTGTTATGCAAATGCCGTGGATAAGACAGAAGCGGCAGGAAAATGTCAGTTAGCACGCAGCAGGTTTACGAATGCTTCTGCGTGGATAAACTGCTACAAATTTTTAGCATGAAATGCAAGAAGGCCAATTGCAAATCAATGTTAAAAGAAAAAAATTTTAATTACACGGAGGTAATATTATGGTTATTCAGCACAATATGCAGGCGATGAACGCCAACAGAATGTTAGGAAACATTGTAACATCACAGTCAAAGTCAACAGAGAAGTTATCATCAGGTTACAGAATCAACCGTGCGGCAGATGATGCGGCAGGTCTTGCGATTTCTGAGAAGATGAGAGGCCAGATTCGCGGTCTTAATCAGGCTTCTTCAAATGCACAGGACGGTATTTCACTTGTTCAGACGGCAGAGGGCGCACTTAGTGAGTCACAGAGCATTTTACAGAGAATGAGAGAGCTTTCAGTTCAGGCAGCTAATGAGACATATACAGACGAAGACCGTGAGAACATACAGCTTGAAATGAACCAGCTCACAAGCGAAATTAACCGTATCGCAAATACAACAGAGTTCAATACCAAGAAGCTTCTCATGGGAAATGACAGCGAAGCAGTTGTAAGTGAGAACGAGGTAACAACCATTACGGAAGCAGAAGTGGCAGAAGCAGAAGGCGCAGTAAGTGCACTTATCGAGAAGACGGAGAGTAAGGCAGCCGTTACATCATCTGTTACAATGAAGGCAGGCTCATCAACAACCACAGGTGTGGCTACCGATATCGTAACAAAGACAGAGGGTAAGGAAGCAACAAAGGCTACGGCAAGCGTACTTGGGCTTACATTTGAAGCTGCTGCAACAGGTGTTACAGGTAATGCATACAGTGTTAAAATAGTATCAGGTGTGGCAAATTCGTTAAAGGCTACTGATGATGCGGCTTTTGCTAATAATGAACTTACAATTACACTTTCAGAGGAAACAATTGATTCTATTACAACAGTAAGTGACCTCAATTCAAAGATTGGTGAACTGTTAAAAACTAACAAAACAGGTACAGCGGTTACAGCGGTTGAAGTTAAGATACCTGAAGGAGCAGACAGCAGTGCGGACATATCAGCAGATTTACAGGCACTTAAGAATGATAAGTCATCATCAGCCAAGGCAAACTTCTCAGGCGGTGCAGCAGGTGAAGCAGGTGTATACGAGTTTACGCTTGAGGAAACATTTTCAGAAGTAGGCGATACGATTACAATTGCCGGATATACATTTAAGGCAGTAGCCGGGGCCACATCTCAGGCTGATAAGACTACTTTTAGATTGGAAGATACAACGGTCTCTAATCCTCTTTCACCATTAAATTGTCAGGGTACAGATATTGCAGCTGCCTTACAGGATAAGCTTGGAGCTGCTAATGCAACAGTATCTTATGCTAATGGTAAGATTACAATTAAAGAAGTTGCAGGCAAGGAAGGTACCCTTAAGCTCGACTCTACAGTAACAACAAGAGGCGCAGGTAAGGATGAAGAGATTACCATCACTGATGAACTTGGTCAGAATATTCAGATTAAGTTTGTAAAAGATCCTGGCACTGGCAATACCGGTGCATTAACCGATGCCAATGTTCCAGAGGCTAAGTATACAGAAGCAACCGGCACTGATGCAACCGGAACCATTACAATTACATTGTCAAAGAATAAAGGAAGCAATACCGCTGAAGCCATTCAGGCTGCAATAAATGGTATAGCTAAGAATACTACGGATAATGTTGATTTCAGCAAATTCAAGGTAACGGCAAACACTGCATGGGAAAACGATGTAGATGGAAGCATGCTTGCTAATGACGGCTGGTCAACAATGACAGGCGGTGTTAAGGCTGTAAAGGGTGTATATGAATTTAACCTTTCTTCAATGCTTGCCGCAGGAGAGACACTTAACATCGGCGGACAGACATTTACGGCAGTAGAGAAGAATGCAGATGCAACCAAGGGCGAGTTCAACGTAGGAACAGACATTGCATCACAGCTTAGCAACATTCAGAACGCATTCAATAACAATGCAGTCATGAAGAAGTATGACATGACAATTGACGGTGCAAAGGTTACTCTTACAGAGCAGACAGCTTCCGGAACAAATCTTGTCGATAAGGGTCTCTCAGTAGTGGCTACCGGTGTTGCAGGACAGTACAGCATTGATGTATCAGAGCTTGTTAACGATGGCGGAAGCTTTGAAATTGACGGCGAGAAGATTGAAGTTTCATCAAAGAATGCACATGTTGGCTATGACCTTGGAACTGCAATCAAGGAAGCAGAGACAGAGGAAGAGCAGCTTGAGGCATTAATGGATGCAATCAACAAGAATGCTAACTTAAGCCAGAAATATACTGCAACGGCAGAAGACGGAAAGCTTGTTCTTACACAGAAGTATGCTGATGAGGAAGCTCCAAGCATGAGTGCAACATCAAGCACAAAGGGAGATTTCGAGCTTAAGTTACAGATTGGTGCCAATGCAGGTCAGTCAATGACAATTGAAATCAGCGATAACCGTGCCCTTGCAATGAACATTTCAGGCGATGGTTCTTCATCAACGGTTATGGCAAGTGACGGTAATGTTGCAAGCTATACAACGGTTGCCAATGTCAACAGCGGTTCAGATACCAACAATGTTGAATATGCACTTGATGTAAGCTCACATGAGAAGGCAAGTGCCGCTACATCAGTTATTGATGATGCACTTAACCAGATTTCAAAGCAGCGTGCCGTATTGGGTGCTGCACAGAACCGTCTTGAGCACACAATTGCTAACTTAGACAATACTGCTGAGAACTTACAGTCAGCAGAGTCAGCAATCCGTGACGTTGACATGGCTGAGGAAATGGTTTCATACTCCAAGAATAACATTCTTCAGCAGGCTGCACAGTCTATGCTTGCACAGGCTAACCAGTCTACACAGGGAGTACTTTCATTACTTCAGTAGTCAGACAGCTTATACATAGAGAAGTAATGTTTTATATGATTATATGGCAAAAGCTCTCCGATTTGGAGAGCTTTTGTTTCAAAAATCATATGTCAACTCACACAATTGCCTCAACAATTGTCTTGTCGCCAAACTTAATTTTTTTCATGCCGCACTTCTTATTTTTGTTGAAATTAAAGCTTAACATATAGCCTTTGTTCTTATGATAATAATTTAGATATTCACAAAGCTGTTCCTCACCACGCTCATTATATTCCTTTCCATGCCAAAGCTTCATTTCTATAATAAACTGCTCGCCAAGATAATCGACAACTACATCTGTTCTGGTCATGTCCCGGGTTTCTGCTTCAAGATAATAATGCCCGGTTCCATTGATAATAGGCTTCAAAAACGCTTCATTCGTTCGCCTAACAATTGTGCAGAAGTATTATGATTTTCCAATACAAACAATGCCATCAGACGCATTTCAAAAATCCGGTTTGAAATGGTAACAAAGTCTTCATCTCTTTTTAAAAAGCTAAACATCACACCCATTTCCATAGATTCGTTATCTGCACTAAATGGAATTTTTCTTCCCTGATATATTACTTCTCTAAGCATTTCCTTTAAATCAGGGAAAATATCTATCTGATGCTTCATGCTGTCAAATAATACAATTTTGGAACGAACTATTATTTTGACAGCCTCGGCTATACCGTCACCATTCCATGCACCGGAAATATTTTCACCATACGCCGGAGCTGAAATTTTCTCATCCAACAGCTTACAAATATATGAAACCATGAATGGATATCCTGCGGTATAGTCGTATATAGTTTTTGCAACAGATACTACATCCATGCCGGTATGATGATTTTTCTCATAGTCATTAAGCATTCCCTCAATATCGTTTGCACTAAAGCTCATTCTGATATCAAACTCCGCCGCAATATTCCATGGACTATTATATTTATTATGTTCTGTTTCTGGACGAATTTTCAACTTGAGATTTTTTACATCATACACACCTGCCAATATAACAGATTTAAACGTTGAAATTCTTTTTCTGCTGTTATAAAGATTACGAAGCTGCGCCAGAAAATCCCAAAAAACCTGATTATTCGTTGCATTGTCCACCTCGTCTATCATTAGTACCACCGGCTTTTTTGCCGTTGCACATAATTCGACTAAGTATTTGAAAAGCGTGGTCAAATTGAAATTATCATTTTCGGAAATCTCTCTTTTTATGTTCAGAAGATTCTGTTCATCCAACTCACCTGTTAATTTTTTTTGAACCTTAACGGCAATCTCCAATTGTTCCATAAATCCAATCGAAAATGTTTTTTAATTTTGAAAGCTGGCACTGCTCAATCCCTGAAAATCCATAAAAATAACAGCATAATCGTCTCCAAGAGTATCTGTAAGAAGGTTTAATGTAGTTGTTTTTCCATACTGCCGCCCTCTGTTTATAATAAAATATTTACCTGCATCGACCATCCGTTTAATCTCTTTCAGACGGCTGTCCATATTTACCATATAATGTTCTTCAGGAACACAATACGACTCCACATTAAAATATTTCTGCATGCATAACACATCCTTCTATCAATTTTCCAGAATTATTGTATCATAAATCCATGCTCTTATCAATGGATTTTCGAATCATGATAGTATACTTGAATTTGGATTTGTAATAGCGTATAATAGGTAATGAGAGAAGACTGGAAAGTCAAAAAATAACTTTGGAGGTATTTTAGCATGGAAGAAAGAAGAATGACACCGCTTATGGGCTGGGCATCATGGAATTGTTTTAGAACCAACATAAATGAGGAACGTCTTAAGGTACAGGCAGATTGTCTTGTAAGTACCGGCCTTGCAGAGTGCGGGTATACTTATTTTAACGTGGATGACGGATTTTTTGGAGGAAGGGGAGAAGATGGCAGACTTAATTTTCACCCGGACAGATTTCCGAATGGTATCAGGGTAATTGCGGACTATGCACACAGTCTTGGGCTTAAAGCAGGAATTTATACGGATGCAGGTGATAATACGTGCGGACACTATTATGATAATGAGAAAGAAAATGGCCTTAACGTAGGCTGTTATGGTCATGAAGAAGAGGACTTAAGACAGCTTCTTGTTGAGAATGATTTTGATTTTTTAAAGGTTGACTGGTGCGGAGGCTTAAGACTTAATCTTGATGAGGAAGAACAGTATACCAAAATTTATAATGTAATTGAAAAAATCAGAAAAGAAACGGGTAAACCGATTATTTATAATATATGTCGTTGGGAGTTTCCGGGAGAGTGGGCGACAAAGATAGCTGATTCATGGCGCACAGGACTGGATATTGCGCCTTGTTTTGACTCTGTGCTTTATCAGATAGACAATATGAAGCCACTTGCCCGCTTCTGCAGACCGGGACATGTTAATGATTCCGATATGATGCAGATTGGTACAGGGATGACCCGGGAAGAAGAAAAGACACATTTTGCGATGTGGTGTATGTTATCAACTCCGCTTATGATTGGCGGAGACCTGACAAAGATTTCTGAGGAAACGCTTAAGATTCTCAAAAATAAAGAACTTATAGCCATTAATCAGGATGCAGCCTGCAGACAGGCGGTCGTAGTAAAGGAGTATAAGACAGATGATAAGCTTATGGCTGAAGTCTGGGTTAAGAAGCTTACAGTGCCGGAAAGTGATGATGAAAGAGCAAAATGTAAGATGGCAGTTGCATTTCTTAACAGAAGTGAAAAAGAGATGTATATGGATATAGATTTAAAAGAAGCAGGATTGGGTGGTGAAATTCTTTCAATCAGGGATATATGTCAGGGAAAGGATATTAAACCGACAGATAAAATCAGTACGATGGTTTTGCCGCATGGAGTTTCGGTATATCTTGTGACATCCACTGCTGTATGCGAATACAGGGATTGTAACGCACATCTAAAGACCGGCAGAGAAAAGTTTGAGCGTATTTCTGGTGAAAAGCTTAAGGAGCTACTTTTAAATGGAGGCATTCTTGTTGATGTAAGGACATTCGCAGAGTATGAAAAAGGGCATATGGAGGGCGCAGTAAATATTCCTTATGCAGACATTTATCTTAAATCAGATAAAGTACTGCCGGATAAGAACCGGCCGGTTATTGTATATTGCGCAACCGGAAAGAGAAGTTATATGGCAAAGGAAAGACTTGACCATATGGGATATAAAGAAGTATATTTTCTTGGTGAAATGAAGCAGATGAAATAAAACAGCTTGACTAGTTTGGCGGGAATCTATATAATTGATGTAGATTTTAGGAAAGGATAAACTATTTATGGGGAAAATAGCAGTAGTTACAGACAGTAATAGCGGAATCACACAGGCTGAGGCAAAAAAGATGGGAATTTATGTGTTGCCGATGCCATTTTATATTAATGAAAAGTTATATTTTGAGGAATTAACACTGTCACAGGAGGAATTTTATAAATTTCTTGAGGGTGATACTGACATATCTACATCACAGCCGGCACCTGCGGACGTTATTGAACTTTGGGATGAGCTTCTTAAGGAATACGATGAAATAGTGCATATTCCGATGTCAAGCGGACTTAGCAGTTCATGTGATTCGGCGCACATGCTCTCGATGGATTATGATGGCAGAGTACAGGTTGTTAATAATCAGAGAATATCAGTTACACAATATCGCTCAATAATGGATGCTATTGCGCTTATAGACTCTGGCATGTCAGCTGTGGAAATTAAAGATTTCCTTGAAAAAACAAAATTTGAGTCAAGTATTTACATTACGCTTGAAACTCTTAAATATTTGAAAAAGGGTGGAAGGATTACACCGGCTGCTGCGGCTATTGGAACAGTACTTAATTTAAAGCCGGTATTACAGATTCAGGGTGAGAAGCTTGATGCTTTTGCCAAGGTGCGTGGTAAAAAGAATGCGAGAAAGACTATGATTGATGCCATTAAGAAGGATTTGGATACCCGTTTTGGGGATGCCTGGGCAAAGAAGCTTGTACATTTGGATATCGCATATTCAGGTAATTACGAGGAAGCACTTGAATGGAAAGCAGAGCTTATGGAGCATTTTCCTGATGCAGATTTCCGAATTGACCCGCTTTCACTTAGTGTTGCCTGTCATATCGGTCACGGCGCACTTGCAGTTGTGGCAACGCTTAAGCTTGAGGCATTGAAGGACAAGTACAATTAATGGAGATTTTTATGGAGCAGTCAAATACTATTTAATAGGAGGGCATTATGGTTACAGAGAAGATTTTTGGGAAAACCTCTGCCGGAGTGGAGGTTAAGGAATATACGGTAGAGAATGCCTGTGGCATGAGCTTTTCAGCAATTACCTTTGGCGCAGCTTTAAGAAAGCTTATGGTAAAGGATAAGGAAGGATGTCTTAGGGATGTGGTGCTTGGATATGATTCTGTAGAGAATTATGAGAAGGATGATACATATCTTGGCGCAGTAGTCGGAAGATATGCCAACCGCATCGGCGGTGCTTCTTTTGAACTTGACGGCAGGACATATAAGCTTGATGCCAACGATAACGGCAACCATTTACATGGAGGCTTCGATGGATATGACAAGCGAGTATGGGATGCGGCTTCGTTTGAACATGATAATGAAAGCGGTGTGACATTTAAGCTTTTTAGCAAGGATATGGATCAGGGATATCCGGGAAATCTTAATATAAGCGCTACTTATACACTTACTGACAATAATGAGCTGATTATCAGATATAGTGGAATAAGTGATAAGGATACAGTATGCAACCTTACCAATCATTCGTATTTTAATCTTGGTGGACATGACAGCAAAACTTCGGCAGTTACAAATCAGCTTGCATGGATTAATTCTTTGTTTGTGACAGAAGCTAATGAGCAGTCGATTACTACGGGAGAACTGATTCCGGTGACAGGCACACCGATGGATTTTAATGTTGAGACGGTGATTGGTGAGCGTATTGACGATGATTATTATCAGCTTAAATTTGGTGCAGGTTATGACCATAACTGGGTAATTAATAAAAAAGAAAACGATAACATAACGCTTGCTGCAACGCTTAGAAATCC
>CAZBHM010000074.1:0-9731 GCA_964491975.1 uncultured Lachnospiraceae bacterium
GCACTCATAAGTGCCGCTGCCGGTGTTTCTATCATTATTCCTATTTTTACCTTTCCGTATTTAAGCTTTTCTGAAGCAAGCTCCGCCTCTGCTTTGCCAACAAGCTTCTTGGCTCTTATTACCTCATCCTTCGTCGTAATCATCGGGAACATAAGCCCGACCCTGCCGTATTGTGCTGCACGAAGAATTGCGCGCAGCTGTGTTTTAAAAATATCTTCCTTTTCAAGACATAATCTTATTCCACGAACGCCAAGAGCCGGATTATTCTCATGAATACCTTCGATGTATCCGACAGTTTTATCAGCTCCGATGTCAAGCGTTCTTATAATCACAGGCTTCCCCGCAAAGCTTACCACAAGCTCTTTATAAAGCCTCAGCTGCTCTTCTTCAGTAGGGCATTCCTTTCTTCCAAGAAATAAAAGCTCTGTTCTTAACAACCCTGCCCCATCAGCACCGGCGGCAATTGCTTCCTTCGCATCAAAGATGCTGTTTATATTGGCACACAGACTTATACTCCTGCCGTCCTTAGCAGTTATCCTTTCAGTGGCCTGTATATATTCTGCGGCAGAATTTCCTTGACAACAGATGCCCCTGGCTTTTATTAAATCAGCAAGCAGCTTTTCTTCGGGTTCAACATAAAAAAGACCATTTTTTGCATCTATCACCCCGGTTTTGCCGTCCCAGTCCCTGTCAGGCTTTACATCAGTAATCATTGAAATTTCCATCGCACGTGCAAGAATGGCAGCATGCGAATTTGCCGAAGCATTCTCTAAGACAAATCCAAGCACCTTCCTCCTATCAAGATTGACAATTTCAGACGGGGTAAGCTCCTTTGCAACTATTATGGATGGTTCTGTAAGCATAATGCCATTTTCATTTTCCGCAAGGGCACTAATCACTCGTTCGGATGCATCTTTAACATCTGCACTTCTTGCCCTAAAATACTCATCCTCCATCGTATTAAACATAGCCATGAACTTGTCTTTTGTACATTTAACCGCATACTCCGCACACACTGACTTACTATTTATTATGTATTCTACTGTTGTTTTATATTCTTCATCACAGACTATGAGTTTCTGCGCCATAAAAATTTCTGCAGCTTCTCTTCCCAAGTCCAAAATTGCCTTTTCATAAAGCTCATCCAGCTCAGACATAACTTTCCTGACTGCACCCAGATACCGCTTTATTTCATTACCGGAATCATCCACTCTTTTTAATGCCACAGCAGTTCCTTCATTGTCGTAAAAGAAAACTTTCCCTTCTGCCACAATACCACATGAAATTACTTTTCCCCTGATACACTGCACTTTACCACCCCAAACCAAGCTCTAATCTACTGTACTCTGTAATACATATAATAAAACGGAATTTCCACACCGTCTATCTTGAATGTATTCACCTTTATCTTACAGCCACTTAATCTTCTTTATCATCTGCACATATTCATCATTCGTTTTGGTTTTTGCAAATGTATCAAGAATACGTTCTACTGCTTCCTCCGCTTTCATACCATTGGTACCTCTTCGCATGATTGTAACAGCTTCAAGCTCCTCCGGTGTAAGAAGAAGTTCTTCTCTTCTTGTGCTTGAGCTAAGAAGATCAATGGCCGGGAAAATTCTCCTCTCTGACAGCTTTCTGTTAAGTACAAGCTCCATATTACCGGTTCCTTTAAACTCTTCATAAACAACATCATCCATCTTACTGCCTGTCTCAACAAGTGCAGTTGCGAGAATGGTAAGGCTTCCGCCCTCTCTCATATTTCTGGCCGCACCAAAGAAACGCTTAGGCATATGTAATGCAGCCGGGTCAAGACCGCCTGACAATGTACGGCCACTTGGCTGGATGACAATGTTATATGCTCTCGCAAGCCTTGTAATACTGTCAAGAAGAATTACTACATCCTTTTTATGTTCAACAAGTCGCTTAGCTCTCTCTATAACCATCTCAGACACTCTTTTATGGTGCTCAGGAAGCTCATCAAAGGTTGAATAAATAACCTCTACATTTTTGCCTTCTATAGACTCCTTTATATCAGTGACTTCCTCGGGACGTTCATCGATAAGAAGAATAATAAGGTGCATGTCTGGATAATTAACCGTAATGGACTTTGCGATATCCTTAAGAAGTGTTGTTTTACCTACCTTAGGCGGTGCCACAATCATACCACGCTGTCCTTTTCCGATAGGCGATACAAGATCAACAACCCTCATGGCCGTAGGTGCCTTAGGATGCTCAAGTCTTAACCTGCTGTTAGGGAAAATCGGAGTAAGGTCCTCGAAGTTTGTCCTTTTAAGCGCCTCCTCCGGATGAAAACCGTTAACAGTCTTAACATAAAGAAGTGCTGCAAATTTTTCATTCTGGCTTTTGATTCTTAAATTACCCTCAATTATATCACCCGACTTAAGATTAAATCTTCTAATCTGCATCGGAGATACATATACATCTGCATCACCAGGCATATAATTTTCAGATCTGATAAAACCAAACCCATCCGGCATTACTTCTAAAATGCCATGTGCAGACTCGCCGCTGTCAAGCTTGGCAATGTCCTCCGGTGCAAGAGGTGTTGCAGCCGCTGCAGGACGCTTTTTTACATCACGTTCCTTTGTCTCTTTTTCTTCTCTTTCTTTAACATCCTTTTCTTTTTGTAAATCATCCTTAAGCAGAGCTTCGACAAGCTCATTCTTCTTCATAATTGCTGCATGCTTAATGCTGCGCTCCTTTGCCATAGCCTTAAGCTCTGCAACCTGCATTGCTTCATAATTTTGACTCATATAAAAACTCCTTTATTAAAAGTTGATTGTTTCTAACAACTGTTTTAACTAAAAATAAATGTCGGCATCGCCATCGCTTTGCCCACTGACACGTTACATTATACACCATTTAATAAATGTTAGTAAAGTATTTTTTCGTGATTGCTTATAAGCTTTTTATGTGCTATTATATTATAGCACATATTTTTTAAAAAAGAGGGATAACATTATGACTATTAATGAAAAAGCTTTAGCACTTCACGAGGAATGGCAGGGTAAGATAAGCACTGAATCTAAGTGTACAATTAATACAAGAGAAGCACTTTCACTTGCATACACTCCCGGCGTAGCCGAGCCCTGTAAAGTTATTGCTGAAAATAAAGAAGCAGCCTACACCTATACCTTAAAGGCAAACACTATCGCCGTTGTATCAGACGGAAGTGCCGTTCTTGGCCTTGGCAATATAGGTCCATATGCAGCCATGCCCGTAATGGAAGGTAAGGCTGCGCTTTTCAAGGAATTTGGTGGTGTCAATGCATTTCCAATCTGTCTTGACACGCAAGACACTGAGGAAATCATCGAAACCATTGTACGTATAGCACCCGCATTCGGCGGAATTAATCTTGAGGATATCTCCGCGCCAAGATGCTTTGAAATAGAAGCCCGTCTTAAAGAGCTTCTTGACATACCTGTATTCCATGATGACCAGCACGGTACAGCCATCGTTGTTCTCGCCGGAATTATCAACGCATTAAAGGTCGTTGGCAAGAAAAAGGAAAACTGCCGCATAGTAATAAATGGTGCCGGTTCTGCCGGTATAGCAATAGCAAGGCTTTTGCTTAAATACGGCTTTCCTAAGCTTACGCTCTGCGACCGCCACGGAATACTGTCTCCGGATTCACCTGACATGAATCCTGTTCAGTCGCAGATGACACAGTATACAAACCTCGAAAGACAGACAGGCACTCTTGCCGATGCACTTAAAGGAGCTGACATCTTCGTAGGCGTATCTGTTCCTGATGCAGTTACCGCTGATATGGTTAAATCAATGAACCGGGATGCCATTCTGTTTGCAATGGCAAATCCTGTGCCTGAAATTATGCCGGACGTAGCAAAAGCCTCAGGCGCAAGGGTTGTAGGAACAGGTCGTTCTGACTTTCCAAATCAGATTAATAATGTTGTCGCTTTCCCGGGAATATTTAAAGGTGCTCTTGAAGGCCGCGCAAAACAAATCACCGATGAAATGAAGCTTGCCGCTGCCAGCGCAATAGCAGGCCTTGTTTCAGATGATGAGCTTAGCGAGGATAATATCATGCCACAGGCATTTGACCCACGTGTTGCTGAGGTTGTAAGTAATGAAGTCAAAAAACTCATCCGCAGATAAAATATATACACTTAACTCATATGTACAGAAACACTTTGGTGAGAAGTTATATAAGCTTTCACTTAATGGCGGCATGACTTGTCCAAATCGTGATGGACGTTTAGATACGCGCGGCTGCATATTTTGCAGCCGCGGTGGTTCTGGTGATTTTGCAGCTTCTTCTCACTTAAGTATAACAGAACAAATTGAAAATGCCAAGTCCCTAATAAGTGACAAATTTCACGGTTCACATTACATCGCATATTTTCAGGCATTTACCAATACCTATGCACCCGTTGCATATCTTAGGAGAATTTTTACAGAAGCCATAAACCACCCTGACATTCGTGTTCTCTCGATTGCAACCAGACCTGACTGCCTTGGTGATGACATAGTTGCGCTTTTAGATGAGCTTAACCATATAAAGCCGGTCTGGATAGAGCTCGGGCTTCAGACCATAAAGCCTGAAACTGCCGCTTATATAAGACGAGGCTATAATCTTAACTGTTACGAATCTGCCATACAAAGACTTCATTCCTTTGGCATTAAAGTTATTACACATGTTATTCTTGGCCTTCCCGGCGAGACCGAAACAGACATGTTAAATACCATCCGCTATCTCAATTTTATAAAGACTGATGGTGTAAAATTACAGCTTTTACATGTTTTGAAAGATACAGACCTTGAAAAAGATTATAAAAATCAAAAATTTTTTACATTAACATTTGACGAATATATAGATGTTGTTATAAAATGTATAGAGTACCTCTCACCTGACATAGTCGTACACCGGCTTACCGGTGATGGGCCACGTAATCTGCTTATAGCTCCATCCTGGAGTCTTAATAAAAAACACGTACTTAATACTATTAATCACGAGCTGGCGGTTCGTGGTTCATACCAAGGAAAGGAGTATGACACTTCACATGGCTACTGAAGTCAATACCATATACAAGCTGATAATCCTGTATATGCTGAATAAAATTAATTTTCCAATGTCAAACACACAGATATCCGAATTTATTCTTGGGAAAGAGTATACAAACTATTTCAATTTACAGCAGATAATTTCAGAGCTTATCGAATCAGATTTCTTAAGAATTACTGAGAATACACAGAAAGCTACCATTTACGAAATTACCCCACAGGGTAAAGAAACCTTAAATTATTTTTCAGGCAAGCTTTCAAACAGCATAAAAGAGGATATCAACGCTTATTTAGCAGAAAATAAATATGAAATCAAAAAGGAAAGCAGTATTTCTGCTGACTTTTATAAATCCACAACCGGAGATTATATAGTACACTGTATAATCCGTGAGGGTAATTCCATACTTATTGAACTTAATCTGTCCTGTCCTTCCGAAGAACAGGCTGAGATAATGTGCAGCAAGTGGAGAGATGCAAGTGAGAATATATATGTACATACCATGAAGGCTCTTTTATAACATCGTAATATGCAGTATGCGCCCTTAGGCGTACCTGCCAAAAAGGCACTCCCAATTTCACCCGAAATAGGGAAGTGCCTTTTATAATCGCAAACTCACACCTTGTACTTACCGTCTGCCTTGCATATATTATCCTAACATAACATCCAAAAGCATCATGACTGCAAAGCCAATAACAATGCCCATTGTAGCAGAATAAGGCTGTTTTGTCTGATTTCGCTGACATTCAGGAATAAGCTCATGCACGGCAACCAGAATCATCGCTCCTGCCGCAAATGAAAGCGCATACGGCAAAATCGCCTCAACATGCACAACCAGCAGCGCACCCACCAGACCTGCAACCGGCTCTACCATGCCTGATGCCTGACCAAGCAGAAAGCTCTTCTTTCTTGAATACCCTTCTCTTCTAAGTGGAACCGACACTGCCGCACCTTCCGGGAAATTCTGAAGTCCTATACCCACAGCTACTGACACTGCCCCCATAAGACTTTCAGTCGTATATCCGCCGCCCTGCAAAGCACCGAAGGCCACACCTACCGCCAGGCCCTCAGGTATGTTATGAAGTGTGATTGAAAGAACCAGCATTATTATCCGATGTAAGCGTTCACTCTGCCCATTCTGCACATCATCCGCTTTTTTTCTCGAAAATGTAACCGCTTTGTCTGATGCCCACATAAATACAGCGCCGCACAAAAAACCAGCTGTTGCCACAAGATATGCCGGAACTCCGGACGAGACTTCCGCCCGTTCTATGGCAGGCTGAAGCAATGACCAAAAGCTTGCTGCAATCATAACTCCTGATGCAAAGCCAAGCATAATATTAAGCCACTTAGGATTAGGCGTTTTGAAAAATACAACCATAGCCGCTCCAAGGGTCGTCACAAACCATGTTCCAAGCGTTGCCACCAACGCCATCAAAACAAAATTATCCATATTGCACCTCCTGTATTCATTATATTTTCAATGATACTTTTGGTGCATATCTTCTATTTCTTTTCCCCTAAAATGCTACGGTTTCTCAAAATAAATCAGTGCCAGCCTCCGTCGTAAGCTCTGTAATAAGCTCCCACACTTCTTCCCTGCCCTGCATGGTCTGTGAAGAAAATGGTATAATTATAGTCTCCTTCTTAGCACCAAGACCTTCTCTCATCATCTTCACATGCTTCTGTATCTGGCTGCGGTTAATCTTATCAAGCTTGGTTGCAATAACTATAGGCTCAAAGTTATTATAGGTTATCCACTCATACATGTCACGGTCGTTCTGTGAGGGCTCGTGACGAATATCTACAAGCAAAAACACCGCTTTAAGCTGCTTCGAGGTTCTAAGATATCGTTCTATCATCTTACCCCATTTTTCACGCTCCTGCATTGATACCTTGGCATAACCATATCCCGGCAGGTCCACATAATACATGGATTTATTAACATTATAGAAATTAATGGTCTGGGTCTTTCCGGGCTGCTGCGAAGTTCTGGCAAATGACTTACGATTAATAAGTGCATTAATCAGTGAAGATTTGCCCACATTTGATTTACCGGCAAAAGCTATCTCCGGAAGCTTATTATCCGGGAGCTTACTTGTAATACCGCACACTGTTTCTAATTCTATGCTCTTAATAATCATAATATCCTCCTGCTTATCAAATTGTAATAATTCATACAAAAATGATTATCCTGTTTATCTGGTCATGACTGAACTGCCTTATAAAATCCGTGTTCGATTACTTCATCCATGGAAGATACAAAAATTATCTCCATGCCATTCTTAATCTCAGCAGAAATTTCTTCTACATCGTTCTTATTTTTATCTGGTACAAGCACCGTTTTAATACCTGCAAGTTTTGCCGCAAGAAGCTTCTCCTTAAGTCCTCCTATCGGAAGCACCCTGCCACGAAGTGTTACCTCACCTGTCATGGCAACATCTGCTCTTACCGGCTTCTTGATTACTGCTGACAAGATTGCAAGTGACATCGTAATACCTGCTGAAGGGCCATCCTTCGGAACAGCGCCCTCCGGAACATGTACATGTATATCATTTTTTTCAAAGAACTCAGGCTTTACATCATACATGCTGCATGCAGCATATCTTACATAGCTTAGAGCAATTCTTGCCGATTCCTTCATTACATCGCCAAGCTTTCCTGTAAGCACAAGCTCGCCCTTACCCGGCATTGTGGCTACCTCTATCTCAAGTGTGTCTCCACCTGCGTTGGTCCATGCAAGTCCCCTTACTATACCAATTTCAGGCTTCTCATTAGCCGGGTTAAATCTATGTAGTTCCTTGCCAAGATAGTTTTTTAAATTAGCCTCAGTAATACGAACCTTTGTTTTCTTACCCTCAAGCAGCTCCTTCGCAGCTTTTCTGCAGACAGCACCGATTTTTCTCTCAAGACCTCTTACACCTGCTTCTCTTGTATAGCTGTGAATAATATCTTTTATTGCTTTATCAGAAATAGTTATCTTCCCATTAAGTCCATGCTTTTCTATCTGCCGTGGAACAAGATAGTCCCTGGCAATATGCTCTTTCTCATTTTCTGTATAACCACTAAGCTCTATAATCTCCATACGATCAAGTAGTGGTTTCGGAATATCACCTGCAGAATTGGCTGTTGCCACAAACATTACATCTGACAAATCAACCGGAATTTCAACATAATGGTCACAGAATTTATTATTCTGCTCTGAATCAAGCACCTCAAGAAGTGCTGATGAAGTATCACCTTTATAATCACTGCTTACTTTGTCTATCTCGTCAAGAAGCATAAGGGGATTTCTTACACCCGCATTCTTAAGCCCCGTCACAATTCTTCCGGGCATTGCTCCGACATAGGTTCTCCTGTGTCCTCTTATCTCAGCCTCATCCCTTACTCCGCCAAGACATATTCTTACATATTCTCTGTTAAGCGCTTTAGCAATTGAACGTGCTATGGATGTCTTACCTGTTCCCGGCGGTCCGACAAGACATATAATCGGACTGTCACCCTTCTTTGCAAATGCTCTCACTGAAAGAAATTCAAGTACTCTTTCCTTCACCTTGGAAAGTCCGTAATGCTCCTTCTCAAGTATATCCTCAGCCGCTTTTATGTCAAGCACATCCTTCGAAGCCTTATTCCATGGGAGTGAAAGCAAAGTCTCTATGTAGCTTCTTATCACATTACTCTCAGCATTGTTAATGCCCATATGCTCAAGCCGCGTAATCTCGTCTTTTATTTTATCCTTAACAGCCTTATCCGCCTTAAGTCTTGCAAGCTCCTTGGAGTATTTATCTGCTTCCCTGGCATCATCCTCGCCAAGTTCCTCGCGAATAAGCTTCATCTGCTCACGCATGATGTAATCCTTCTGATTTTTGTCAATGCGTTCTTTTACCTGATCTTTAAATTCCTTCTTAATCCGAAGAATTTCTCTTTCACGACTAAGAATCTCCACAACAGCTTCATAGCGTTCTGTTATATCAACAAGCTCAAGTATCTTCTGTTTAACCTCATAATCAACCGGCATCTGAATCATTATCTGGTCAAGCAGGTAATCAAGGCTCTGCGTATCCTGTAATACCTTTACAAGCTCTTTATTAATTCTTGTATTAAGCACACTGTAAGATGCAAAAAGCTCTTTTACCGTGCGGCACATAGCCTCTTCCACAAGTTCCTCCGGAAGCTTTTGTTCATCACATACAGCTACCACACAGTTCTTTGCCTCACCATCATCATCCGTTTTTATAAGCTCCGCTCTTACCTTTCCTTCTACCAGCACACGCACCACATTACCCGGCAGCTTTGCCAGCTGTTTAACCTTAGCCACAACACCGATAGAGCACAAATCATCAAATGAAGGATCATAAACCTCCGGATCCCTCTGCATTACTACAAATATCTCCTGTGAGTCCATGGCCATGGCTCTGTCAAGCGCAACCTTAGACTTATCACGATTAACATCAAAATTAAGAAGCATGTTAGGAAAAATGGTAATTTTTCGAAGCGCAATGAGCGGCATTTCTTTAATCTGATTACTCACTGCAAATCCTCCTTATGCTGTTTCATCAGAATTTTTACCACGAAGATTATGTGTAATCTTCTTCTTAGGCTTTTCTTCTTTGTAAATAAGTTCCGGCTTTTCTAATCCTTCAGCCACTTCTTTAGTAATTATGCATTTTTCTATATTTTCTTCTGA
>CAZBHM010000075.1:0-9658 GCA_964491975.1 uncultured Lachnospiraceae bacterium
CAAATGGCACCTCTTTATAATTATTTTAACATTTCTTAATAATTGTTTAAATATCTTTCAATTGAATATATCGCATTGGCTCCATCAGAAACTGCTGTCACAACCTGTCTTAACTGTTTAGTTCTTACATCACCTGCCGCAAATACACCAGGCACATCCGTCGCACCTTCTTCACCTGCCACAATATATCCCGTTTCATCCACACAGATGTTTTCTTTAAAGCTTTCCGTATTAGGTATCATACCTACCGCAACAAAAACACCATCAACGGCTATTTTGTCAGTCTTACCGGTATTCACATTCTTAACAGCAACAGCCTCAACCTGCTCCTCACCTTCTATTGCCTCTACTGTAGTTTCCATAACAAGCTCTACATTCGGGCAACGGCTTAATGAATCCACAAGCACCTTAGCCGCCCTAAATTCCTTACGCCTGTGGATAAGATATACCTTCTCACACATCCTTGCAAGGAAAAGCGCATCACCGACAGCCACATCACCGCCACCTACAACTGCTGTTGTTCTTCCCCTAAAAAACATGCCGTCGCAGGTTGCACAGTACGATACACCCATTCCTAAAAGCTCCGCTTCTCCCGGCACACCAAGATGTCTGTGGGCTGCACCTGTAGCAATAAGCACTGCTTTTGCTTTATATGAAGCTTTATCTGTATTAACAAGCTTCTCTCGGCCTTCAAAGCTTATTCCCGTAACATCCCCGTCTGCAAACTGAATGTCAAACCGCTCCGCATGCTCTCTGAACTTCACCCCCAGCTCAAACCCATTAATCCCCGGCAACCCCGGATAATTATCCACCTCGCTGGTATTTAGTATCTGGCCGCCTGCAATCGGCGCACGTTCGATAACAAGTGTGTCAAGTCTGGCACGGCCGGCATATACGGCAGCTGCAAGCCCTGCAGGGCCACCGCCTATTATAATTAAATCATATAATTTGTCCATCTATATATCCTCCATTTTCACAAACATGTCATTTTTCTTATAAAATTGTACCAAAAATCCACCATAAAATCAATATCTCTTGACCATTCCGCAAAATTAAGGTTATACTATATCAATACTATTATTCATAGAAAGGAACCGCCATGAAAAAAGAAACTGTATTCGTAACAGGTGCCAGCCGCGGAATCGGCCGCGCCATCGCACTTTATTTTGCCGGAAACGGACATCCTGTCATAATAAATTCTTCCCAAAGCAAACAGGCTTTACTCGAAACAAAGGAGGCAGTTCTTTCCTTCGGAGTGCCATGCTTAAGCTTTCTTTGTGACATAAAGGATTACAACAGCGTTAAAAATATTTTCGACGAAGCCCGCATGAAACTTGGAAGCGTGGACATTTTAGTCAACAATGCCGGAATATCCCACATAGGACTTTTTCAGGACATGACCCCTTATGAATTTAAAAATGTTGTAGACACCAATCTTTTAGGACCCATGAACTGTACTCACCTTGCCGTCCCTGACATGGTACGAAAAAAAGCCGGAGTAATTATTAACATTTCATCAGTGTGGGGTGCATATGGTGCATCCTGCGAAGCCGTATATTCAGCCTCCAAGGGCGGGCTTAATTCCTTTACCAAGGCTCTTGCAAGGGAACTTGCCCCTTCTAATATTCAGGTAAATGCAATTGCATGTGGATTAATTGATACAGATATGAATAAATGTTTTTCAGAAGCTGAGATTAATGCGATATGCGAAGAAATTCCTGCCCAAAGAGTGGGAAAGCCTGAAGAAGTAGCAAAACTTGTATACATGCTGGCAACCGGCAGACACACGTATCTTACAGGACAGGTTATAAATATAGACGGCGGATGGCAATAACTGCCTCCGCCTTATCCTTTTTCATAGCCCTTCCTAAGCTTAAGCAGGGCTTTTTTCTCTATTCTGCTTACATAACTTCTCGATATGCCGAAGGCTTTTGCAATCTCTCTCTGCGTAACCTCCCTGCCATTATGAAGACCATATCTTAATACTATTATCTGCCTTTCTCGGTCAGTAAGCACTGTCTTTACAAGCAGCTTAAGCTTTTTGATATTGCTCTCAAGTTCAAGCTGTTCGGCAATATCAACCTCTTCACTTTCAAGAATATCCATAAGACTTATAAAATTGCCCTCTGAATCTGTGCCTAACGGCTCGTAAATGGAGGTTTCCCTTGAATGTTTTTTCTCTGCGCGAAGCATCATAAGAAGCTCATTATCTATGCATCTGGCCGCATATGTAACAAGTCTGCTGCCCTTCTCTTCATTAAATGTATTAACAGCCTTAATAAGGCCTATGGTACCTATGGATATTAAATCCTCCATATCCCTGTCAGCATAATTATACTTTTTTACAATGTGCGCCACAAGCCGCATATTGCGTTCAATAAGCAGATCTCTTGCCGCTTTATCCCCTTCCCTGCACTTTCTTAAATAATACCTTTCCTCCTCTAAAGTAAGCGGGTCCGGAAATGCTTTCACCAAACATACCTCTTAGCGGGTTTGTTATTATTTTATGCACGGTCAGGTTTTAAAGTGCCTGGCAACTTATAAATAAAATTTAGTAACCGGTGGCTGAACTGTTATAAATTTCAGCCCTTACATCTTAAAATATCATACCTGCAGGGCTTAGCTTCACCCGAAAGCTCCACAAAAAGCTTCTCCTTCGGATGCGGTGCGCTCTCTTTAGAATTGCCCTCTTCATCATAAATAGCCTTAACCGTAACACTTGCATTTGTGCCGTCCGGTTTCATTATTTCAATAACATCACCGACAAGGAATTTGTTGCGCTGCTCTATACATGCAAAGCCTCTCTCATCAACATCACCTACAATTCCAAGATAGGTATATTCCTTCGTATATGTGTTATTGTCATAAATCTGTGTTTCTTCATTAGGCTTTCCGAAGAAAAAGCCTGTTGTAAACAGTCTGTAAGTACATTTGGCTATCTCCTCACGATAGAAAGGTATTCTGCTTCTATAGTACTCCTCACTCTTTTTATAATCGTCAATCGCAAGACGGTATGTTCTTGCAACCGTAGCCACATAAAGAGCTGTCTTCATTCTGCCTTCAATTTTGAAGCTGTCAATTCCGGCATTCATCATCTCCGGAATATGCTCAATCATACACAAATCCTTGGAATTGAAAATATACGTACCTCTCTCATTCTCAAACACAGGCATATATTCACCGGGTCTGTTCTCCTCCATGAGGTAATATTTCCAGCGGCACGGATGTGTACATGCTCCCTGATTGGCATCCCTTCCTGCAAGGAAGCTGCTAAGAAGACATCTTCCCGAATATGAAATACACATGGCTCCATGTATAAATGTTTCTATTTCCATATCATTAGGAATATTTTCACGGATTTCTTTAATTTCTGCAAGTGACAATTCTCTTGCTGTCACAACTCTTTTGGCACCATGTGCATGCCAGAACTTAAATGTGCCATAATTTGTATTATTTGCCTGAGTACTGATATGAATCTCCATATCAGGAAGCACTTCTCTTGCTATAGTAAAAATTCCGGGGTCTGATATTATAAGTGCATCAGGTCCTATGCTTTTAAGCTCCTCAAAATATGCCCTTACACCCTCAAGGTCATAATTATGTGCCAGAATATTGGCTGTTACATATACCTTTACTCCATGCTCATGTGCAAAATTAATGCCCTCTCTCATATCCTCTGCAGAAAAATTCTTGGCCTTGGCTCTTAACCCAAAAGCCTCGCCGCCAATATATACGGCATCCGCGCCGTATATAACCGCTATCTTTAAAACCTCCAGGCTGCTTGCCGGGACAAGTAATTCAGGATGTCTCATGTTACCTCCTTACACTTATTGCCATTCCATCTGCGGCACGGATGTGTACATGCTCCCTGATTGGCATCCCTTCCTGCAAGGAAGCTGCTAAGAAGACATCTTCCCGAATATGAAATACACATGGCTCCATGTATAAATGTTTCTATTTCCATATCATTAGGAATATTTTCACGGATTTCTTTAATTTCTGCAAGTGACAATTCTCTTGCTGTCACAACTCTTTTGGCACCATGTGCATGCCAGAACTTAAATGTGCCATAATTTGTATTATTTGCCTGAGTACTGATATGAATCTCCATATCAGGAAGCACTTCTCTTGCTATAGTAAAAATTCCGGGGTCTGATATTATAAGTGCATCAGGTCCTATGCTTTTAAGCTCCTCAAAATATGCCCTTACACCCTCAAGGTCATAATTATGTGCCAGAATATTGGCTGTTACATATACCTTTACTCCATGCTCATGTGCAAAATTAATGCCCTCTCTCATATCCTCTGCAGAAAAATTCTTGGCCTTGGCTCTTAACCCAAAAGCCTCGCCGCCAATATATACGGCATCCGCGCCGTATATAACCGCTATCTTTAAAACCTCCAGGCTGCTTGCCGGGACAAGTAATTCAGGATGTCTCATGTTACCTCCTTACACTTATTGCCATTCCATCTGCTATTGGCAGAATGGTCGTCATAAGTTCATCATGATGTGTTAATGTATACAAATATTCACGCATACGGCTGTGAATGGTTCTGTTTCGTCTCGTAACTGCAAAACGTGACTCTATAATATCTCCGTCCTGCAATACATTATCTGAAACAAGCACTCCGCCCGGTGCGAGCAATCTTAAAATCTCCGGAAAAAATGTCATATACTGCCCTTTTGCAGCATCCATAAATATAAATTCATATGCTCCATCAAGTTCTTTTAAGATTTCAAATGCATCACCCTCAAGAAGGGTAATTACATCCTCTTTTCCTGCCCGTTTAAAATTAGCCTTTGCAACCGGTATGCGCTTCTCATATTTCTCTATTGTCGTTATTGTACTGCCCTGCGGCATATTCTCACTCATAAGCAGAGCTGAATAGCCTACTGCCGTACCTACCTCCAAAATATGCCCCGGCTTAGTAAGCCGAAGCATAACCTTAAGAAGACTTTCACTCTCCTGCCTGATTATCGGCACACCTTCCGAAAGTGCCTCACGCCTTATGGCAGTGACAACTTCACTATTACCTGTATCAAGCGAATTAATATACGTAGTGATTCTCTCATTTACTATCATTGCAGCTATTTTTCCTCTTTTTCAAAGCCTATAGTCTGAAGTATTTCTTCAGAAGTCATGGACGTATTAAGTTCATAAGTTCCCTCAGCTATATCATATCCGTACAGCAGTGACTGTACGTAGAAAACAAGCCCGTCCTTTATAAGTCCTTCATTTTCAAGAAGCTCTCCTGCTTCTTTAGTGCCGGTACCTGCCGCAACTGTAATGCTTATATCCCTGCCCGGCGCCTCATCCACGGCTACAGGCGAAAATAAAGATTCACCAAATTCAAAGCCCTTACCTGCAACATAGAAAAGTCCTATACATATAAGAACTGCAATTACAATTTTTATTGAAGCTGAAATAACTGACATCGACATTCTTCTTATCATTTAAGTACCTCTTTTGCTTAATAGTCGCTTACATCCATAATTATAGGCAGAATCATGGGACTTCGCTTCATCTTTTTCCATACAAAATCCCTCAAAGTATCCTTTATGAGATTTCTAAAACGTCCCCATTCTGCTGTGCGATGGCTTAAATACGCCTCTATTGCATTACTTACAACTGCTCTTGCCTCTACAAGAAAGTCCTCAGATTCCCTGACATAAACAAATCCACGAGAGATAATATCCGGTCCTGAAACTATCCGGTTCTCAACTTTATCAAATGCAATTGCCACAATAATTATACCGTTCTCTGACAAACACTGGCGGTCTCGAAGTACAATATTACCAACATCTCCAACACCGAGACCATCCACATATACGCTTCCTACCGGAACCTCACCGTTAATGGAAGCTGTTCTTGCTGATAACTCAAGAATCTGTCCTGAGGACATAACAAATATATTTTTCTTAGCCACGCCAAGGCTTTCTGCAATCTCTGCCTGAGCCTTAAGATGTCTGAATTCGCCATGCACAGGAACTGCATATTTGGGCTTAAGCAATGAATATATAAGCTTTATTTCCTCCTGACATGCATGACCTGACACATGTGTATCCTGAAAAATCACATTGGCACCCTTCATCGAAAGCTCGTTTATAACCTTAGAAACTGCTTTCTCGTTGCCGGGTATCGGGGTAGAACTGAAAATAACCGTGTCATTAGGCTTAATTGTAACCTTTTTATGAATATCCTGTGCCATTCTTGAAAGTGCCGCCATCGACTCACCCTGACTGCCCGTTGTAATAAGCACTATCTGGTTATCCGTATAATTGTTCATCTGTTCAATGTCAATAAGTGTATTATCAGGAATCCGTATATATCCAAGCTCACTCGCAGTACCTATTACGTTAACCATACTGCGTCCTTCTATAATAACCTTCCTCTTAAACTTATAAGCGGAGTTAATTATCTGCTGTACCCTGTCAACATTAGAAGCAAACGTTGCTACTATGATACGGCTTCTT
This sequence comes from uncultured Lachnospiraceae bacterium, assembly GCA_964491975.1. GTDB lineage: Bacteria > Bacillota > Clostridia > Lachnospirales > Lachnospiraceae > SIG300. The sequence goes on from CAZBHM010000075.1 coordinate 6,476, forward strand.
ACATTGTCCGAAAAAATATTGTCAAATGTTTTGCCAACCGTGCGCTCTGACATTGTAAATCCCGGTCTTATGGCATTAGTACTGTCACACATAAGGGCAAGCACACCCTTTTTGCCAAGCTCGCCAAGGCGCTGCAAATCTATCATATCACCAAATACCGGTGTATAGTCAACCTTAAAGTCACCTGTATGCACAATCACACCTGCAGGAGTAAATATTGCAAGTGCCGCTGCATCTGCAATACTATGATTGGTTCTGATAAATTCAACCTTAATCGCTCCCAGCGTAAGTGTCTGTCCATATTTTACCACCTGTGTTCTTACGTGTTCTGCAAGCTCGTGTTCTGCAAGCTTGTTCTCAATAAGTGCAATGGTAAGCTTGGTAGCATAAATAGGCACATCAACATCTCTAAGCACATACGGAATGGCACCGATATGATCCTCATGTCCGTGTGTAATAACGAAGCCCCGCACTTTGTCAATATTTTCCTTAAGATATGTCACATCCGGAATTACAAGGTCTATTCCAAGCATATCATCGCTCGGGAAAGAAAGGCCGCAATCAATAACCACTATATCATCTTCATACTCTATAGCAGTCATATTCATTCCAATTTGTTCCAAGCCGCCAAGTGGGATAATCTTCACCTTTCCATATTCTTTTTTATACCTCAAAAAATGTACACCTCCATAAATTAATTGTATTGTAACAGTTGACTGTTACATTATATCATATAATACTCTGAACCCATCATTCCAGAGTAATGTCATCAAGTATTTCAGCAAAAACGTCAGATACTATCTCAAGTTCCTCATCATCTTCCACAAACTCATATACTGCCTCAGCATCCTCTGCTTTAGAAGTGTCCTTAAGAATATATGCCTCTGACTCACCTTCAGCTTCATCTTCTTCTGTTACCAGCAAATAATTGTATCCGTTAATTTTTGTCTCCTCAACTATATAAAAAGTAACCTCTTCACCTGTCTGTGGTACTGTAAATGTAAGCTTTTCCATAGCTATTACCTCCAAAATTCATTATTCTTCTGTTGTTCTGCCACATTCCGTATTGCGAAGATACTCAAGATAACTTTGCAAAATAAATGATGCGGCAATCTTGTCAATGTATTGTTTACGATTCTCCCGTCTTACGCCTGAATCCATCAAAACTCTCTCTGCTTCAATGCTCGAAAGTCTCTCATCCCACAAAACGACCTCAAGTCCGGTTCGTTCTTCAAGCACGGCTTTAAACTCGAGTGTACGTTCGCAACGTTCCCCCAGTGTATTGTTCATATTTTTCGGAAATCCGAGCACTATCATTCCGACCTCATATTCTGCAATAATCTCATCAATTCTTGCAAGTGTCTGTCTTAGCTTATTCTCTCGTTCCCGCCTGACTGTTTCAAGACTCTGTGCTACAAGCAAAAAGGGGTCACTGACCGCCACCCCCACTGTCTTAGAGCCATAGTCCAACCCTAATATTCTCTTTTGTTCTTTCATTTTAACTTATTCTCTATATAATACTTAAGAGTCTCCTCGAGTAATTCATCGCGCTCCACCTTCATAACAAGGCTTCTGGCATTCTTATGACTTGTAATGTAGGTAGGATCACCTGACATTATGTATCCGACAATCTGACTTACCGGATCATACCCTTTCTCCGTAAGCGCCTCATAGACCAAAGCCAGTACCTCGTCAACCTTAAGCTCCGGCTCCTGCACTATCTGAAAATACTGCGTATCTGATGCTGCTGATGATGTTGCTGTTGTAGTTGATAATTCTCTCATGTCTTCACCCACCCTGATATAGTTCCGATGCAAATAATCTGTATAGATTTAATTTTAATACATTTTTCTCTATTCGGCAAGCTGTTTTTACACAAGTTTACCTTCTATCATGTCACCGGCCATATTTTCAAGTCGTACCATGTGTATTTCACCTGAAATATCCCCCTGTGCATCCTCTGCCAAAATGGCTACCCTGACATATTCACTCGTATGACCCACAAAATATTCTGTGCCATTATCCAAAGTAATTTTTTCCTCAAACAACACCGGAACATTTCTTCCAATAAAATGCATCCGAAACTCATCCGACATTTTTGCTGCCAAAGCTATAAGCTCATCACTTCTTAAACTTTTTATTTTTTCACTCACCTGGCCTGACATCGCAGCTGCTCTTGTTCCATTTCTCTTTGAATACTTAAATACATGTATCTCGAAGAAATTGACCTTCTTTGCAAACTCGACTGTTTCTTTCCATTCTTCATCAGTTTCCTGCGGAAATCCCGCTATTATATCTGTTGTAATTGCCGCATCCGGGTAATATTTTCTAATAAGTCCGCACTTCTCCAAATACTCACCGGGCGTATAATGCCTGTTCATTCTCTTAAGCACACTTTCACTTCCGCTTTGCAGTGACAGATGGAAATGCGGACATACCTTCTTAAGCACACTTATTGCCTCAAGAAATTCGTCAGTAATAATTCTTGGTTCAAGCGAGCCAAGTCTTATTCTTTCCACACCCTCTATAACATTAAGGCTCTGTAAAATAGTAAGCAGACTGTCACCATTATTCAAATCTTTGCCATAAGAGCTTAAATGTATTCCGGTAAGTACAATTTCTTTATAGCCTTCAGCCGCAAGTTTCTTCACTTCAGAAATAACCGACATTTTATCCCTGCTTCGTATACGACCTCTCGTATAAGGTATAATACAATATGTGCAGAACTGATTGCATCCATCCTGAATTTTAATATATGCCCTTGTATGATTTTCAACACGTGTAAGCGGCATATCCTCATAATCCACCGATTTTGCTGACATGTCTGACATATTTGTCTTTAAAACTCTTCTCTGTTCTTCATTTTTTTCTCCGATGTACTTTTCAACAATCTCCACAACTTCTGCTTTACGATTGTTGCCAATCACTATATCTATTGCCTCATCCTTTTCGCAGTCCTTAAATCCGCTCTCCACATAACAGCCCACTGCCACAATTACTGCCGCGGGATTTGCCTTCTTAGCTTTGTGAATCATCTGTCGTGACTTGCGGTCTGCAATATTAGTAACCGTACACGTATTAATAATGCATACTTCCGCCTCATCACCAAACGGCACAACAGTATAACCCGCCTGCTCCATCCGCTGCTGCATTGCTTCAGTTTCATATGCATTTACTTTACAT
>CAZBHM010000076.1:0-8828 GCA_964491975.1 uncultured Lachnospiraceae bacterium
TAAGACACCGCCCTTTCACGGCGGTAACAGGGGTTCAAATCCCCTTGGAGTCATTGTAATAATTTTAGGATTATTGCATATAATAGGATAGAAGGATATTGACATTTTCCTATTTTTAGTTTATAATATTTGATATGGCGCGATCGCCAAGTGGTAAGGCCCCGGTCTGCAACACCGTTATCACCGGTTCAAATCCGGTTCGCGCCTCTTAAGAAGCCTCTGAGAGTATGTACTCTTAGGGGTTTTTTGCTGTCTGAATTAGTAGCAGTTCAGCCTATGCTATTCCTCATACTGTGTAAATGCGTAAATAAAACCTTATGGTTGAACTGTTATAAAATATTAAGTTGACATATATTAATTTCAGTGTTATACTATAAACCATAGTTCACGAAAATATTAAGAGGTGAGTACATGAACAAACAAGAATCTGATATTTTGAACGCATTATATGCAGAAAGCTATTCCGGACAACGTGCGCTGGCAGAATTTACGGGGCATTCATTGGGTGTTGTTAACCGTTGTATAAAGAGTCTTGCAGAGAATGGTTACATTGATTCTGATATGAAGCTTACGGATAAAGCATATCATGAATTTGAGTCTCACAGACCGAAGAATGCTATAATACTTGCAGCGGGTTATGGTATGCGCATGGTTCCGATTAATACAGAGGTGCCTAAGGGACTTTTGGAGGTAGACGGAGAGCCGCTTATTGAGAGAACAATTAAGTATCTTAACGAGGCAGGCATAAGCGATATTTATGTGGTTGTTGGTTATATGAAGGAGTGTTATGAGTATCTGATAGACGAATATGGTGTGGAGCTGGTGGTATGCGAAGAATATGCCAGAAAGAATAACCTGCATTCCATTAAGCTTGTGGCAGATAAGATTTCTGACACTTATATTATTCCTTGTGACATCTGGTGCGGAATTAATCCTTTTAGCAAAAATGAGCTGTATTCATGGTATATGGTTAGTGATATTATGGATAAGGACAGTAATGTGCGTGTAAATCGTAAAATGGAGCTTGTCACTGTTAATAATCTAGCTTTGGCTGATGCTGAACATGGTGCCGCAGCAGGCGGTAATACCATGATAGGAATTGCATATATAAGAGAACAGGATGCAGCCTTTTTGCGGGAAAGAATATTAAAGATGAGTGATAATCCTTTATATGATAATGTTTTTTGGGAAGAAGCACTTGTTGAAAAAGACCGTATGACTGCTGTAGTTGCGAAGGTAGTTTCAGGAGAGAAGATAATAGAGATAAATACTTACGAGCAGCTGCGAGAGCTTGACAGTGGTTCGAATAATTTAAAAACAGAGGCAATTAATATAATATGTAATACACTTTTCGTCAGACCGGATGAAATAGTTGATATCAATTTGTTGAAAAAGGGCATGACAAACCGCTCATTTATTTTTTCATGCCGCGAGAAGAAATATATCATGCGTATTCCGGGAGAAGGTACGGATAAGCTTATAAACCGCAGGGAAGAAGCTAAGGTATATGAAGCAATTAAAGATAAAAATATTTGTGACAATATAGTCTATATTAACCCATCTAATGGTTATAAGATAACTGAATTTCTACCGGATGCAAGATGCTGTGATGCATTTAATGCTTCAGATGTTGAGAAATGCATGAAACGCTTAAGGGCATTTCATGAAAAGAAGCTTAAGGTGGAACACAGATTTGACATTTTCGGACAGATTGATTTTTACGAGTCACTTTGGAATGGCAGACCCTCAGTATATCGCGATTATAAAAAAACAAAAGAGCATGTGTTTGAATTAAGGACTTATATAGAAAAGCATAAAGGAGAGGAGATTCTTACACATATAGATGCGGTACCCGATAACTTCCTTTTTGTGAAGGGTGACGATGGTAAAGAGGAAATACGTCTGATTGACTGGGAATATGCAGGTATGCAGGATGCACATGTGGATCTGGCAATGTTTTGTATATATGCAATGTACGACCGCACTAAGACAGATGCACTCATAGATGCATATTTTACAGAGGGTTGCACTAAAGAAATCCGTATCAAAATATATTGCTATATTGCTGCCTGTGGTCTGCTTTGGAGTAACTGGTGTGAATATAAGAGAGAGCTTGGTATAGAGTTCGGAGAGTATTCACTCCGTCAGTACAGGTTTGCGAAGGATTATTACAGAATAGTTAAGGAGCTTGGAGGTTTAGATGATGAAAGATAAAATGGTTAAAAAAAATCAGATAGACTGGATGATTACACTTGTGCCGCTTGCACTTGTAATTGTGCTGTGTTTTGTATTTTTCTTTTTGCCGGAGGAATCAAATGTAATACTTGGCAGGATACGTTTTTTCTTTGGTGATACATTTGGGGTGTATTACCTTATTATAGGACTTGGGGTTTTTCTTATTTCAATTTATATTGCAATGTCGAAATATGGTAATATAGTGCTTGGCGGCAAGGATGAAAAGCCTAAGTATTCATTTTTTGCGTGGGGCTCAATGATGTTTACATGCGGACTTGCGGCAGATATATTATTCTATTCGTTCTCAGAGTGGATCTATTATGGAACAGATTCGCATATCGCAAAAATGGGTTCACTTCAGGAGTGGGCAGGCGTATATCCGCTTTTTCACTGGAGCTTTATTCCATGGGGATTTTATCTTGTGCTTGCAGTGGCATTCGGATTTATGCTGCATGTACGAAAAAGAGACAGACAGAAGTATTCTGAAGCGTGCAGACCGGTGCTTGGTAAATATACGGATGGCATTTGCGGCAAAATTATTGATTTGCTTGCGGTATTTGCACTCCTTGCGGGAACAGCAACCACATTTAGTGTTGCGACACCACTTATGGCAAGTATAATTGAGGAGTTATTCAGTATAGAAATAAGCCGCACACTTATCACCATAATTATTCTTGTGGTTACATGTATTGTGTATACATACTCACTTTTACATGGCTTTAAGGGGATAAGTATATTAGCTAAAATGTGCATTTATCTTTTCTTTGGACTGATTGCTTTTGTAGTGTTATTTGGAGGCGAGACAAGATACATTATTGAAACAGGTGTAGAGTCATTTGGAAGAATGGTACAGAATTTCTTTGAATTGTCAACATTTTCGGACCCATTAAGAGAAAGCAGTTTTCCTCAGAACTGGACTATTTATTATTGGGCCTACTGGATGGTATGGTGTGTGGCTGCTCCATTTTTCATCGGAAGTATTTCGAGGGGAAGAACAATTCGCCAGACAATTCTCGGAGGTTATGCTTTTGGTGTGGGTTCGACAGTAGTAAGCTTTATAGGTCTTGGCAATTATTCAATGGGTCAGCAGGTAAGTGAAAAAGCAGATTTTATTGCGCAGTACACTGAAAGCGGGGATATGTATGGAACGATTATTTCAATGATTAAGTCAATGCCGTGTGCAACACTGATTCTTGTGGTAGTACTTGTGACGATGATGCTCTTTTATGCCACATCATTTGATTCAATTGCACTGACAGCATCCTGTTACAGCTATCACCGCCTTGAAGAAGGTAAAACACCAAATAAGTGGATACAGCTTATGTGGTGCATACTTCTTATTCTGCTTCCTATTGCGCTTGTATTTGCGGAAAGCTCCATGAATAATCTGCAGTCAGTAAGTATAGTAGCGGCATTTCCGATAGGAGTGGTACTTGTGCTTATTATAATAAGCTTTATGAAGGATGCCGGAAAGTACATGAAGGAGCAGACGGTAAATGAGGTATGTGAATATCCGTTTGATAAATAATGTACATTTATAAAATTTCAACTGAAAAAGCACTAAATGATTTTACCGAGTCATTTAGTGCTTTTTTAATATCATGAATGTATATTAATTTAATTTTGAACCCCATACGCAGCTGTCATCATCACCGATAAGGGAAAATGTCATAACATCATTGTGTTTAGCAGATTCATCGTATTGTTTAAAGAAAATGCCCCTGTATGTAATATCATTAATAACCATGGTGGCATAATAGCCGTTGCCGTCCGAGCCTGTTTTCTGCTCCCATGTTCCGGTTACGTCACCGCTAATCGTACCGTCTTTGTGGAGCGTTACTTTTAGTGTATCTAACATTCCGGTATATCTGGCAGAGTAGTTAAGGCCATGGTTTATGTATTCGTATTCACCGGCAATTTCAGCCATATCATAGCCGGCAGGACGTATTGCGCTGCCAAGATATTCATAGACAGCGGTTACCGGCCAGCCTTCTTCGTTTAAAAACTGCTGATGTACACGAACCTGGTGCCATTCTGTGCCAAGATTGAAGCGTGTATGGTAGATAAGAAATCTGTCGCCGGAAGGCGTTATAATGGCTGAGTTATGGCCGCCTGACATATAACCCTTATAGGAATTGTCTGATTCAGGTGCGGTGGCAAGTGAGCTTAAATAGTAATTGCCAAAAAGCTTGATTCCCTTTTCACGCTGGGCTGTTCCCGGTCGTTCACAGATACCGGTATTGTCTTTTATGTCAACGTAAGGGCCTGTAACCTCCTTAGAACGGAAAAGTCTTATGTGGTAGCCGCTGAAGCTGTCAGTTGCATTAAGTCCGCCGTAAGAAAGGTATAAATAATAGTATCCGCTGTCTTCGTCCCAGACTATATACGAGCCCTCACCGGTGCAGCTGTTGCCGCCTGATAATTTGAGACCAAGATACTGGTCAGAAACATTCTTTTCGGTAGCGTAGGTATATGTATAATCCCTAAGACCCGTGGCAGGGTCTATTTTTATGAGAAAAATGCCGCCAAACCATGAGCCGTAGGACATCCATATGTCACCGGCCTTGTCATAAAAAACACATGGGTCAATACAGTTTGTTCCGTAGGCAGAGTTCCAGGATTTGCTGCCGTTTAGATATCTCTGGTCAACGGTATTGCTGCCGGTTACCTTTGCATAGTCAGTCATTGCCGCCTCTTCCTCGTTAGTAAAGCCCGAATAAACAACCGTTCCCGCATAGGTGTAGGGACCTTTGATGGAGTCAGCGGTTGCAAGAGCAATTGACGAATAATAGTTGCTGCCGTTGATGCTCATGTACATGCACCATTTTTTCATCGTTTCATTATAAAAAACATCAGGCGCCCAGCAGTTGCCGCTTATATCGTAGGTTTTTGAGCCGCGCGCAGACCACTCGCCGTTAGTCTTAAAGATAGATGCATAATCGTTGTTTATGTTATTTTCCTCATAAGCCCAGTTAATCAGGTCTTTACTGGATGCCCACGCACGGTGTGAACCAAAAATATAATAAGTGGCATCAGCAGGGTCATATACTATACTCGGGTCATGTACCGTTACCCGCATGTCAGCCGTGGTAAGCGTACCGGAAGAAACAAGGGCTTCGAAAGAAGAAGTTTCGTCATAGACATTATGGTCTGTTGATGTTTCAAAAGATGTGCTGCCATTGTTCTTCCGGCAACCCAAAAAACTGGTGCCAAGCAGCATGGCTGCTGCGAAAGTTGAAATAGTCATAAATTTAAATGCCCGATAAAAAGATTTCTTTATCATTGTGCCAGCCTTTCTGAAAAGTAGTTTCTTTTATTTTACACTTATAAAGGATTAAGGTCAAGCCTTATGTATATAATTGGTCCAGACACTCATTTCACCCTCGCCGCGATTGTTCCATGCATAGTATGGAATGTATTTAAGTGAAACCTTATCATAGTCATTAGTCGAAAAATCACTGTAAAGACCGGCATTGCTCGCAGAATCATGGTAGCGTATTCCCTGCATTGTAATCATGGTAATTGCTGCCGGCATGCCAATATCGTCAGAAACGGCAGAGATAGTACCCTTTTCATAAGGATTAAGGTAGAGGTTATGGAGGTTTTTGCCATTGTCAGCTTCCTCAAGGCAGTAAACAATGGGACCGCGCATAACAGCAAGCCTGCCTTCATTTTCGCGGACGGCTGAGTTAGCTTTAATAAGCTTAACCGGCATGTCAAAGGCAAGTGTGATTTCATCATCAGAAGCCCATTCCTTAGTAAGGTAGAGATAGCCGTCTTTAAGTGTGGAGGAGGCATTCGAAGCTCCCGTAATATTATAGGAATCGCACCAGCCGGGGATTCTTAAAGCAAGTGTGTATGTAAGAGGAGTATCAGACTTAACCCTTATACTTACATTGCCGTTCCACGGAAATTCAGAATTTATGGTGATGTTTACAGTATTACTGCCAAGCTTCTTGGTAATCTCGCCGCCCATGTACATGTGAATAAAAAGAGTGTCATCATTTTCTGTATAAGCATATGAAGCAATCGAGCTTATAAGTCGTGTAATGTTAGGAGGACAGCAGGCGCAGCCAAACCATTTCTGACGGGTGGGTTTAACATGAAATTTTCTTGCATCCTCACGGCATGCCTTAGGGTATACCTCAAGGGGATTAACATAGAAAAAGCTTTTGCCATCCAGTGCGATACCACTTAAAATGCCATTAAAAAATGCTCTTTCCATAACATCTGAGTATTTGTTGTCAATCTTCATTTCAAGCATTCTTCTTGCAAAAAATACAAGTCCGATGGATGCACAGGTTTCGGCATATGCAGTGTCATTTGGAAGGTCGTAGTCAAATGAAAATGCTTCGCCAAGATGCGTGCCGCCAATACCTCCTGTAATGTACATTTTCTTATTGGTTATACTGTCCCAGAGCTTTTCGCAGGCATCCCACATTTTCTCGTCGTGGTTAAGTCGTGCGGCATCTGCCATGCCCGAGTAAAGATATACTGCCCTTACTGCGTGTCCGACTGCTTCATTTTGCTCTCTGACAGGAAGATGCGCCTGATGATAGTGGTAGCGAAGCTCTTCTTCGTGTCCCTTTTTGATAGCTTCAGGATGTTCGCTGTCAAAATAGTAGGGCTTTAAGCCGCGCTGGTCTAAGAAAAAGTTACAAAGGTCAAGATATTTTTTATCGCCGCAGACTTCATATAGGCGTATAAGCGCCATTTCTGCAATTTCGTGTCCGGGATAGCCCTTAAGCTTACCGGCTTCATAACCGAAGTTATCACAGATAAAGTCAGCATACCGTCTGGCAGCATTTAGCAGCTTATCTTTTCCGGTTGCCTGATAATAAGCGACAGCACCCTCTGTAAGGTGGCCAAAGCAGTAAAGTTCGTGGTTGTCGCGGAGATTGGTAAAAATTTTCGACATATCATTAATTATATAGTATGTATCGAGATAGCCATTATCCTGCTGGGCAGCGCACACGATGTCAATGGCTTCATCAGCAATGGCTTCGAGTTCGGCATCAGGATGCTGTGTAAGCGAATAACCTACGGCTTCAATCCATTTTGCAAAATCACTGTCCTGAAAAAGAAAGCCGTAAAAGCGGTCTTCCAGGTGGTTCATATCCTCAGGTAAAGTTTCAAAGGTTTTAAGTGGCCAGATTTTCTCGGTGTATTTATCACCAAGCCTGCGCCTGTTATTTGTAATTTTACCTGCAATTTTAAAGTTACGCATGCAAAAGCTTGGGGCAGCCTCGGGAATACGGTCATTAAGGGCATCCCACTGATATGGAATAACTTCTTTTCTTACAAGTTCCATCTGATGCTTCCAGAAGCTGTCAGTAACAGTGACATTTCTAAGTGATAACGGTCTGCTTACGGTTGTAGGTTTCATAATATCCTCCTGATTATAAAAATACTTTAATTAATAATAACATTTATAAATAATATTATCTATTGTTAAAGTGGAAAGAAAAATGTATAATGTGGAAAAGGAAAAAATATGCGAGGTGACATCAATGAGTGTTCTATTGCCGATTTTAGCGGATTACAGCTTTGAATCTGCCAATTACATAACATGTGTTAATCCGATGCTTCATCCTGACAGGATTATGGAATATCATGATTTTTTGTACATGCTTGACGGGGAGTGGGAGATTATGGAGGACGGGGAAGCTTATAATCTTAAGGCAGGAGATTTACTTATACTTGCGGCAGGCAGGCATCACTATAGTAATAAGCCTTGTTCGGCAGGCAACAGGCATATGTACATACACGCAGCAACAGTAAAAAAGCAGCCGGATAATTATGCTTTGGATGAGCTAAGAGCATTCGATTCGCTTATACACTGCCGGAATAATCCTAAGATAAAACAGCTTTTTGAGGATATTATATCGGCTGTATGGAGTGAAGATGAGCTAAAGGAAGCAAGACTTAAGTTCCTTTTTGGAATGTTTTTATGCGAATTGTACAGACAGCAGAATAATGATGAGGCTTCCGGTAAAAATATTGTGTCGCAGGCGGTTATGCTTATGCAGGCAGAGCCGCAGAAGTTTTTTTCATGCGGAGAAATGGCGGCAAGATTTTTTGTATGTGAGCGTACGCTTAACAATATGTTTAAGAATGCATATGGAAAGACATTTCCGGCATATCAGATGGATAAAAAGCTTGAGATGGTAAGACAGTATCTTTTCACGACACCCGATGCCAAGCTCGGTGCAGTTGCGGCCAACTTTGGGTTCTGCGACGAATTTCACCTTGGAAAAGCTTATAAAAAGAAGTATGGTATCTCGCCAAAGCGCCATATCAGGCTGTTTATATAGTATAAATATTTAAGTGATTGGCTTGCAATATATATAAAAATGTATTACAGTATGAGTAATTGAAACTTTGGGAGGTTATTTATGTTTGGAGAAAAAAATACTGCAAAACAGGGACTTAAGATAATTATAGTTGGCTGTGGCAAGGTTGGCATGACTTTGGTAGAGCAGCTTATTAAAGAAGGACATGACATAACAATTATAGATAAGAGTGCTGAGAAGATTCAGGATATAGCCAATATGTACGATATCATGGGAATTGTCGGCAATGGCGCAAGCTAC
>CAZBHM010000076.1:8928-9493 GCA_964491975.1 uncultured Lachnospiraceae bacterium
CGGATTCAGATGAGCTTAATCTTTTGTGCTGTACGGTTGCAAAGCGTGTGGGCGGGATATAGCCAATATGTACGATATCATGGGAATTGTCGGCAATGGCGCAAGCTACAGTGTGCAGATGGAGGCAAATATTGCGGAGACTGACCTTATTATTGCGGTAACGGATTCAGATGAGCTTAATCTTTTGTGCTGTACGGTTGCAAAGCGTGTGGGCGGATGTGCAGCGATTGCAAGGGTGCGCACACCCGATTATGCGAAGGAGGCAGAATATTTGCGAAAGCAGCTGGGTCTTGCCATGATTATTAACCCTGAGCTTGAAACGGCAAAGGAGGCGGCACGTATTCTTTATCTTCCGTCTGCACTGGAGATTAATTCGTTTGCACACGGTCAGGCAGAGATGACTAAGTTTAGTATTCCGGAGGGAAATTGTCTTGATAATACGACAATAGCGAATCTTGGCAGGAATATAGCTAAAAATGTACTTATATGCGCAGTTGAGCGTGATGGTGAGGTCTATATTCCGTCAGGTAATTTTACACTTAAGGCAGGGGATGTGCTTTCATTT
>CAZBHM010000077.1:0-9385 GCA_964491975.1 uncultured Lachnospiraceae bacterium
ATAATAAATAGTACGATAATTTTTTAACAAGGAGAGTGGCAGCTGTTATGAGAACTATGACGCTTAACAAATTTACAGAACTTTTTGGTGGAGAGGGAGATGTTCGTTCATATTTTTCACCGGGAAGGGTTAATCTTATCGGTGAGCATACAGATTATAATGGTGGGCATGTATTTCCGTGCGCACTTACAATAGGAACATATGGTGTTGCAAGAAAACGTGAAGATGGGAAACTTAGATTTTATTCAATGAATTTTGAAAAGCTCGGGGTTATAGAGTCAGATATCAATGATTTGGTTAATTGTAAAGAAGATGACTGGGCTAATTATCCGAAAGGAGTTATCTGGGCATTTAAGGAAAAGGGTTACAAAATTCCTTACGGTCTTGATATGGTTATTTATGGAAATATTCCTAACGGCTCAGGTCTGTCATCCTCAGCTTCAGTTGAAGTGCTGATGGGAGTTATCCTCAGGGATATGTTTGATATTGATGTGAATATGATTGATATTGCCCTTCTTGGACAGTATTCTGAAAATAACTTTAACGGTGTAAATTGTGGTATAATGGACCAGTTTGCAATTGCAATGGGTAAAAAGAATAATGCTATTTTTCTGGATACTGCAGATTTGTCATACAAATATGCTCCGATTAAGCTTGACGGGGCTAAAATTGTAATTGCGTGCAGTAATAAAAAGCGTGGACTTGGTGATTCAAAATATAACGAAAGAAGAAGTGAGTGCGAAACAGCACTTTCAGAGCTTAAGACGAAGCTTGAAATTAATAGTCTTGGTGAGCTTACAGAGGAAGAATTTGAGGCAAATAAAGAGCTTATCAAGGATGAATGCAGAGTACGAAGGGCAAAACATGCCGTTTACGAGAATCAGCGTACAATTAAGGCGGTCAATGCACTTAATGAGGGAGATATTGCAACATTCGGCAGACTTATGAATGCTTCGCATGTATCACTCCGTGATGATTATGAGGTGACAGGTAAGGAGCTTGATACACTTGTTGAGACAGCATGGGAGCAGGAGGGTGTTATCGGCTCACGTATGACAGGCGCAGGTTTTGGCGGCTGTACAGTCAGCATTGTTAAGGATGCAGCAGTTGCGGCTTTTATTGAAAATGTGGGTAAGGTTTACCTTGAGACAATCGGGTATGCGGCAGATTTTTATGTGGTTGAAATTGGCGATGGTGCAGGAAGGCTGTTATAAGATTAAAATTTTACGGAGGAAGACATGATAGAAAATGCGATTAAGAAGCTTGTAACTTATGGACTTGAGAAGCAGCTTATAGAGAAAGAAGACATAATTTATACAACCAACCAGATTTTAGAGGTACTTAAGATAGAAGAATATAGTGAGCCACAGGAAGAATATTCAGATGTGGAGCTTGAACCGGTGCTTGCAGAAATGCTTGACTATGCGGCAGAGAACGGATTAATTGAGAATAACAGCGTTGTATATCGTGATTTATTTGATGCAAAGCTTATGAACTGTCTTTTATCAAAACCGAGCGAGATACTTAAGAAGTTTAATTCGCTTTATGAAGAAAGTCCCGAAAAGGCAACAGACTATTTCTATAATTTCAGCAGAAACACAGATTATATACGTACATACCGGGTGAAGAAGGATATGAAGTGGACTGTTGATACAAAGTATGGAGAGATTGACATTACAATTAATCTGTCAAAACCAGAGAAAGACCCTAAGGCAATTGCGGCAGCGAAGCTTGCCAGACAGAGCGGATATCCGAAATGTCTTCTTTGTATGGAAAATGAAGGCTATGCAGGACGGGTAAATCACCCTGCACGTAATAATCACCGTATTATTCCAATTACGATTAATGGACAGAAATGGGGCTTCCAGTATTCTCCATATGTATATTATAATGAGCATTGTATAGTATTTAACGGACAGCATATACCCATGAAGGTTGATCATAGTGCGTTTGTGAAGCTTATTGATTTTGTAAAGCAGTTTCCACACTATTTTCTGGGCTCTAATGCTGACCTTCCGATAGTTGGCGGCTCGATTTTAAGTCATGACCATTTTCAGGGCGGTAATTATACATTTGCAATGGCTAAGGCTCCAATTGAGCAGGACTTTACAGTTAAAGGCTATGAGGATGTAGAGGCAGGTATTGTAAAATGGCCACTTTCGGTAATAAGACTTCGTGCAGAGGATGATAAGAAGCTCATCGCTCTTGCAGACCATATTTTGGACAGATGGAGAGCCTATACGGATGAGGAAGCATTTATCTTTGCAAAGACGGATGACGAGCCGCATAACACAATTACACCTATAGCGAGAATGAGAGACGGTAAGTATGAGCTGGATCTTGCTCTGCGTAACAATATTACTACTGATGAGCATCCGCTTGGAGTTTATCATCCGCATGCAAAGCTCCATCATATTAAAAAAGAGAATATAGGTCTTATCGAGGTAATGGGGCTTGCAGTGCTTCCGGCACGTCTTAAAGATGAGATGGAGCTTCTTAAAAAAGCTATTTTAGAGCATGCTGATATCCGCTTGGATGAGGTGCTTTCAAAGCATGCAGACTGGGTGGATGAATTTATGCCGAAATATAGTGATATTAATGATACAAATATTGATGATATTATTAAGAAAGAAATCGGTCTTGTGTTTGAAAATGTGCTTGAAGATGCAGGAGTGTATAAGTGTACAGAGGAAGGAAGAGTGGCATTTAACAGATTTATTGCAGCTCTCTAATACAGAAAATATAACAATTTAGTTAGATTTATTGACATTGTCAGTCATTGATTTTAATATATGTATATGCGGTCTTTAGAAAATGCGAAGGGGATACTTAGCATGACGACGACAAATATTTTAGAGAACATATACAGTAGAATTATTGCCCGGACAGCGGATATAATAGCTTTTGAATTGGATGAGAATAACAGACTTATTTTTACCAATTCAGCTCCTGACAGCAAGCTTGTTAAGATTGACTTAAAGGGGGTTAATCTGGCTGATTTTGATGTTATCGGCAGAATGATACATGCTGATGATGTCAGGGAAGTTATGACGCTCTTTGAGAAGATGGATTTAAACCAGTGCAGAAGCGTTATCTGCAGAATTTTATGTGCAGATTGCAAGAGCTACAGATGGTTCAGAATTACCATTTGCAATTTTTATGATGCAGCCTATGGTAATTATGCGCACCGTATTGGAATGCTTCAGGATGTAGACAGTGAATTTTCAGCCTTTAAGCGGATAAAGGAATATGAGGAATATGACAGCCTCACCGGACTTTATAATGAAGAGAAGTTTGAAGAGGCAGCTCGTGCATTAATCAGGTTTGATAAAGATATTAAATATTGTATAATCATGCTTGATATTAATAAGTTTAAGGCTATTAACGAGCGGTATGGCTATAAAAATGGTAATAACATATTGAAATACGTGGCATCAGTTGTGAAGAACACAATTCCTGATAATGCTGTATGCGCCAGACTCTATGCGGACAGCTATGGTATTTTTATGCAATATGAGAAGGAAGAGGATATAGTATCACTTGTTAGGCTTTTGTATGACAAAATCAGGACTACACCATATAATATTGCAGTTCTTACGTCGTATGGAATCTTTCTTGCTGATACAGCCGATAAGCTTTTTATGAATGTCAGAACGATGAAGGACCGTGCACTTATCGCAAAAGCCATGATTAAAAGAGAAGCAGTTAATTACTATGCTTTCTTTACCGATGAATTCAGCAATGAGATAATCATGGAGCAGGATGTTGAGAAAGATATGTACAGAGCCCTTAAAGAGGGTGAGTTTATGGTGTATCTCCAGCCTAAGGTTTCACTTAGTACAGAGAGACTTATCGGTGCCGAGGCACTCATAAGATGGAAGCATCCCGATAAGGGTGTGATTGCACCTGACAATTTTGTGCCTATATTTGAGAAAAACGGCTTTATTATGCAACTTGACAGATATGTGTGCGAAGAGGTCTGCAGGTTTCTACATAAAATGATGGAAGAAGGAAGAGGAATAGTACCTATTTCTGTTAATCTGTCGCGACTTCATGTATATAATGGGGCAATAGTGGAATATCTTTTAGAGCTGATAGAGAAATACAACATACCACCGCATTATCTTAGATTTGAGATAACAGAGACCTCTTTTATCACCAATATGGATGCGCTAATTGATATTGTTGAAAAGCTTAGAAATATTGGTTTTAAGGTTGAGATGGATGATTTTGGTTCAGGTTATTCGTCGCTTAATATGCTCCGTAATGTTCCTGTTGACACTATAAAGATTGACAAAGAATTTTTTGATAAAAAGCTCGATGATGAAAAGGGAAAGATTGTCATAAGCCATACTATAGCAATGGCTAAGGAGCTTAAGCTTGAAGTTCTTGCAGAAGGTGTTGAAACAGAGGAGCATGCGAAGTTTTTAAGGGAGAGCAATTGTGATTTGGCACAGGGTTATCTATTCTCTAGGCCTATGACACTTGTGGATTTTGAAGAAAAATTTATGAGCAGAAAAATTTGACAAATTTTTTACAGATATATTGACAAAGTCTGCTAATTGTGGTAGTGTAACTTTAAGTTACAAAGTAACATATTTAGTTTTAGGGAGGATTTTAGTAATGAAAGGTACAGTTAAGTGGTTTAATGCAAAAAAAGGTTATGGATTCATCTCAGATGAGAATGGAAATGATGTTTTCCTTCATTTCTCTGCTCTTAATATGGATGGCTACAAGGAAGCTAAAGAGGGAGAGGCTGTTGAATTTGATATAGTAGATGGTGATAAGGGACCTCAGGCAGCTAACGTGGTTAAGCTTTAATCAGACAAATAACAAGTCTCCGGATATATGCTGCGGGTTAATAAGGCAGTATGGAAAACTTATTATATAAGTGGTATTGCAAAGGGAGAAATTTAGGCTTTGACTTTAAATGTCAGAGCCTTTTTCTTTAATTACAGGCGATTGGAAACTGCAAAATCAAAAACAAACAATATCTAAATCAATACAAAGAAAAAAGGTGTAACCCCATTGTTTTGAGGTTACACCACATTTTATAAAATGCTTTCTAAATTATTAAATCATGCTGTCTTCCCAACATTCAGGTGCTTTAAGTCCGAATATTGCAGCAACCGTAGGTGCTACATTTGCAAGACCGAAGTTACCTTCTTTGATTGTATAATTAGTGTTCTTGTCATAGATGATGAAAGGAACCTGGTTAAGTGAATGTGCAGTACGAACCTGTAATTCACCTTTCTTATTCTTCTCGAACATCTCATCAGCATTACCGTGGTCTGCTGTAACAAGAAGAGTAATATTGTGCTCATCGACAACTTTGAGAAGTCTTTGAAGGGCAAGGTCTACGGCCTCAACTGAAGTGATAACGGCATCCATATTACCTGTATGGCCAACCATGTCACCATTAGGGAAGTTGCAGCGGATGAAGTCATATTTTTCAGATTTGATGGCCTCAATTAAGTCGTCTGTAATCTCAGCGGACTTCATCCATGGACGCTCATCGAAGGATACGTTGTCTGAAGGAATTTCCTTAAAGGTCTCTAATTCTTCACTGAATTTCTCACTCTTATTACCATTCCAGAAATAAGTTACATGACCATACTTCTGTGTTTCAGATACTGCATACTGGTTAAGCTTATTGTTAACAAGAAGCTCTGAAAGGGTATCATGGATTTCAGGAGGATTAACAAGGTATCTCTTAGGAAGGTTAAGGTCACCGTCATACTGGAGCATACCTGCATATACTACGTCTGGGCGTGCGCCACGGTCAAATGCAGTAAATTCGTCATTGTCAAATGCCATGGAAAGCTCTAATGCACGGTCACCACGGAAGTTGAAAAGAATTACGCTGTCTTTGTCAATGATTTTGCCGACAGGTTCACCGTCCTTTGCAATAACAAAAGCAGGAAGGTCCTGGTCAATTACATTTAACTCGTTGCGATATGTTTCGATTGCATTAAGTGCGCTGTCAAACTGACGGCCAAGACCGAGTACATGTGTATCCCAGCCTCTCTTAACCATATCCCAGTCAGCTTCATAACGGTCCATGGTAATGTTCATACGTCCGCCGCCGCTTGCTATTTTGGCATCGAAACCGGTATCATTTAATTCGCCAAGAACATTCTCAAGCTGCTCGACATATGTGTGTGCGCTTGTTGCAGGCACGTCACGTCCGTCAAGGAGTGCATGGATACGAACCTTTTTAACACCTGCATTCTTTGCTTCCTTAAGCATGGCAATAAGGTGTGAAATGTTAGAGTGTACGTTACCGTCTGAAAGAAGACCGATAAAATGAAGAGTGGAGTTATTTGCCTTACAATTATCAACAACCTCATTCCATGCCGTTGATGTGTACAGCTTGCCGCTCTCAATTGATTCATTAACGAGCTTTGCGCCCTGTGAGTAAATCTGACCGCAACCAAGAGCGTTGTGACCTACCTCACTGTTGCCCATGTCGTCGTCAGATGGAAGACCAACTGCAACACCATGTGCGTTAAGTCTTGTATTAGGGCATTCCTTAAGCAGTCTGTCAAGTACGGGAGTGTTTGCTTTTGAAACAGCATCACCGATACCGGTCTTACTAAAGCCGATACCATCCATAACAACTAATAATACTTTCTTATTCATGATTTCCTCCGATTAATATTTTATTCAGGACCTGTTTGCAAGTCCCGGTGCGGGATTAGGGTAAGCTATGCTGACATAATTCCGGTCTGAATCCCTGCACATCTGATATATTCGTATGGTTTTATACAGGTAAATGCGAAAATCCATATGAATACATATTTGACTTTAAACAGTAAACATTATACACTACAATTTATTTAAAAACAATATGCAATATTGCCAAATGTGCCATATATGTGGTAAAATCGTTCTTGTTAAGAGAATAGTAATTACTGCGTGCAGAAGGGTGGTAATGCCCGATTAAGGGTAAATGGCAGTGCTTTTTAGGAGGAAGGTTATGTATTACATTGGTATTGATTTGGGAACATCATCTGTTAAGCTTATTCTTACAGATGGGAATGGGCAGATTCTTAACAGCATTTCAAGAGAATATCCGCTTTCATTTCCGAAGCCCGGCTGGTCTGAACAGAATCCGTATGACTGGTATGAGCAGGTGGTGGATGGACTTAAGGCGCTTCTTTATGGTGCGGAAAAGTCAGAGGTATCGGGTATAAGTTTTGGCGGGCAGATGCACGGTCTTGTTCTGCTTGATGAAAATAATGAGGTTATAAGGCCGGCGATACTTTGGAATGATGGAAGAAGTGTCAGGGAATGTGAGTTTTTGAATGACAGATTTGGTAAGGATAAGCTGTCGGAATACACGGCTAATATTGCATTTGCAGGCTTTACCGCGCCGAAGCTTTTGTGGGTTCGTGAAAATGAGCCGGAAAATTTTAAGAAAATCAGAAAAATCATGCTTCCGAAGGACTATATAGCCTACAGACTTTCAGGGGTATTCGCAACTGATGTGTCAGATGCATCAGGCACACTTTATTTTGATGTAAAGAACCGTTGCTGGTCCAAAGAAATGTGTGAGCTTTGCGGTATCAGTGAAGATGCGCTTCCCAAGGTTTTTGAAAGCTATGAGGTTATCGGCAGTATTTTACCAGAGCTTTCAGCCTTACTTGGTATACCGGCAGAGTGTAAGATTGTAGCCGGCGCAGGAGATAATGCAGCAGCTGCCATAGGTACAGGCACGGTAGATTCGGGAAGCATGAATATTTCACTTGGTACAAGCGGGACTATTTTTATTGCGGCGGACAGCTTTTGCGTGGACAGATTTAATGCACTGCATTCATTTGCGCATGCCAATGGCAGATATCATCTTATGGGGTGTATGTTAAGTGCGGCAAGTTGTAATAAATGGTGGAATGAAGAGATACTTGGAACGAATGATTATCAGGGGGAAGAAAAGTCAATGGACAGGCTTGGTGATAATCATGTATATTTTCTGCCGTATCTTATGGGTGAACGTTCACCGATAAATGACCCGTTTGCAAGGGGTACATTTACCGGAATTACGATGGATACAACAAGAGCGGATATGGGACTTTCAGTGCTTGAGGGCGTTACATTTGCATTGAAGGATTCGTTAAGGGTGGCAGAGGAGCTTGGAATCAGGCCGACAAAAACAAGACTTTGCGGTGGTGGAGCAAAGAGCAAGCTTTGGCAGAGACTGATTGCCAATATTCTTAATCTTGAGGTTGAAATTTTAGAGGCAGAGGAAGGACCTGCGCTTGGGGCAGCAATGCTTGCGATGGTAGGCTGTGGCGAGTATAAGACTGTATCAGAAGCAGCAGCGAATATTGTTAAGGTGAAAAATGTAATTTTACCTGAATATGAACTTGTTAAAAAGTATGAAAAGCAGTATAATAAATTCAGAGAAATTTACCCTGCATGCAGGGAGTTGTTTTTAAAATTAATATAAGAGAGGCGGCAGATAATATGAATAATGTACCGGTAGTAAAGATTGGTATTGTAGCAGTAAGCAGGGACTGTTTCCCTGAGTCACTTTCAGTTAACAGAAGAAAGGCACTTGTCAAGGCTTATGAGGATAAGTACGGCAGTGCTGACATATACGAGTGTCCGGTGTGTATAGTAGAGAGTGAGATACATATGGTAAATGCACTTGAGGATATTAAGAAGGCAGGCTGTAATGCACTTTGTGTATATCTTGGCAATTTTGGACCGGAGATATCAGAGACACTTCTTGCGAAGCATTTTGACGGTCCTGTTATGTTCTGTGCGGCTTCTGAGGAAACACAGAATGATTTGATTGGCGGCAGAGGTGATGCATATTGTGGTATGCTTAATGCAAGCTATAATCTTAAGCTTCGTGGTGTCAGGGCATATATACATGAGTACCCGGTGGGAACGGCGCTGGAATGTGCTGACATGATTAATGAATTTGTGCCAATTGCACGTACACTTGTTGCACTTTCTGACTTAAAGATTATAAGCTTTGGTCCAAGACCGCTTAATTTCCTTGCATGTAATGCACCGATTAAGCCGCTTTATGACCTTGGCATAGAGATAGAGGAAAACTCGGAGTTAGACCTTTTTGAAGCGTTTAAGAAGCATGAGGGCGATGAAAGAATACCGCTTAAGGTAAGAGAGATGGAAGAAGAGCTTGGCGCAGGCAATAATAAGCCGGAGGTTTTACCTAAGCTTGCGCAGTACGAGCTTACACTTCTTGACTGGGTAGAGGAACATAAGGGATATAAGAAATATGTTGCCATCGCCGGCAAATGCTGGCCGGCATTCCAGACACAGTTTGGCTTTGTGCCATGCTATGTGAACAGCCGTCTTACAGGTATGGGCATTCCGGTATCATGTGAGGTTGATATTTACGGAGCACTCAGCG
>CAZBHM010000078.1:0-9330 GCA_964491975.1 uncultured Lachnospiraceae bacterium
ATACCCTCATTTGTTTCATAATTTTTTCCAAAGGCTTTGATAAAATTTAATTTAACGTCCTTATATATGGTATTAACTGCGCTGCAAACCATTGTTCCATGCCCAACTTCATCGTCTAAATTATCAGCTTTCTCAACCCCGTTGCTTAACTCATTATATATATATTTTCCAAGTACTCTTCCTCTTAAATATTTTTCTTCATAAATTTTAGATATACCTGTATCAATTATTGTTATAATACTCATCATTGCCCTCCACTTATTTAATGTATAATGGTTGGTATTATTATACCAACCATATAACAACATTCAAAACGTCATACCCTGCCAGGACAACATCCTTGTGCGCCACCGTTAGCCGGTCGTTGTTGATTGTGCGTCTTACGACAACCATCAATCGTAATCTGATAATTAAGCACACGCAACTCATATAGACGAGAAAACGTCTCTAAATCCAACAAACTAGCATTTGTCGTCATATCTCCCATCAACACAACCTTATTTCTTCTGCAAATTTCATTTATCCTTTCCATCAAATAAAATACAATCTTCTTATTACACAATGGTTCGCCCCCAAACCAACTAATATGTAATGTTCTCAATGCCCTATTACGTTCAATCATTTTCACTATAGAATCCGCCGTTTCAATTGACATATCGTGAACCGTATCTGACTGATAACAATATAAACAATTAAAATTGCACTTGTCGGTTGGAATCAAGGTAAGCGACATGAAAGAATTATCAAATACTTGATAATCTCTAAAATTTTTAACTAACAACTCCTCTGTATTATATTGCTCATATGTAATCAACGTTTCACTTTCAATCAGTAATTGTTTTAACCCAGCATCAATCAATTCATTCCACACGCCATCTTTAATTTATTGCATAAGCAACTTAACATTACCGCCTACATTTATTCCGGCTGAGGTTCGTGTATTCCATATTAATATTCCTTCATCCAATTCATCTATTATTTTATATTTTGTCCAATATAACATTTTCTTCTCCTAACTGTACCATTTTGCCTGTGCATTCCACAACTCACTGTACTTTCCATTTTTCTCCATAAGCGACTCATGTGTACCTGTTTCTACAACTTTTCCTTTATCCATTACTATAATCTGATTAGCTTTTTTGCAAAGCCCAATTCTATGTGATATCACGATACATGTACGATTCTTTGCAATCTCCATAAATTGATTTAATAAATCATATTCCAACAACGGATCAATCGCACTTGTCGGTTCGTCCAGGACAACAATCTCTGCCTCACTTTTATACATCGCACGTGCCAAGGCAACTCTCTGCCACTCTCCACCTGACAAATCTTTATCTCCAAATTCTATTCCCAACATCGTATCATAGCTACCAAGTTTTTCTTTTATATCCGTAAGATTGCAAATCTTACAAAACTCATCCATATCTTTCTCAGTATCTGTAATATCACTAATACGAATATTATCTCCCATTGTAATGGCATATCTTTCAAAATTCTGAATAGCAATTGAATACTTTCCAAGATATGATGTATTTTTTATTTCATCCTGTGGTATTTTATTAACATAGACATTTCCGGTCTGTGGTTTGTATAACCCCATAATCAATTTAGAAAGTGTTGTCTTACCTGAGCCATTTTCTCCCACTATGACAACCAGGTTACCTTTATTAATTTTTACATTTACACCATCAACCGCATTGCTTTGCCCGTTATTATAGCTGTATGATACCTTACTTAATTCAATATTTTGTATTTCATCATCTAATCGACCCTCACCACTTTTTTCTTTTGGCAAATCCAAAAAAACATAATAATCTCCTGCATATTTGCATATATTATCTATTCCAGAAAAATATGAAAATAATTTAGATGCACTTTCCTGCATTGTAGAAAAAACACCTATACAAGCCGCAAACATACCAACGGTAATTACTCCATTTTTTACTAAGCTCACGGCTAATACCAATGCTGCAATATAAAGAACATCCTTGATAAATTCTGCAAAGCTTCTTCCTGCATCCTCTTTTATCAGCAATTTTTTTCTTGCTGTCAATGACTTTCGCTGTACTGCGAAAAACTTTTCACTAAGATACTCCATAAAACCATATATTCTGTTCTCTCTTATCGTCTCTTTTTTGGTCATCACATCCCATAGATATGCACTAAATCTGTTTATCTGAGTCTGTTCAACTGAAAATTTATATTCTTTCCTACCTGTCCAAAATGAAATCATTGCTGATGGAAATACACTCATAAATGCAAGGGCCACCAAAATCGGGCTATAATTATACAACACAGACATTGCACCGACCAAGCCTATAATGATAGGAATTATATTAAATACCGTCATAAAAACTGACATTATTCTATCTTGATATATTGCATCCTTTGCTCTCCAAAACATGTTTTGAATCTGCGGGCTATGCGTTGCCTCTAACGAAATATTCACCAGTTGTTCAGATAATTGATGATGAAAATATTCCATTTTGGGCACGATTAATATATTATCTATATAATATATACCAACTCCTCCTATTCTGAGAATTACATAACATATCATATAACAGACCACTCTTGTCGCAAATATGCTAATTGTACTCTCCTCACCGGATGCAAGCACTCTCCCTGCATAGTCGATTATATCTGCAAAAAGATATATATTCAATATTGATATAATTGCCGATAAAATACCAAATGCAATTTTAATGAGTACAATTCCCGGCATAATCGCACATAAATCTCCAGTTGCTCTTTTTATTATTGTAGCATTACTTTGATATTTATTTTCCATATATCCTCCAAGACTGATGTTTCATTATTCGTACCATGACTTCTGTTTTTGAAACATCTCAGCATAGTATCCGTTACTATTCATCAACTCGTTATGTGAACCTGTTTCATGAATTTTTCCATCTTTTATTACCATAATCTTATCAGAAAAAACACATGATGCTAATCTGTGTGATATTAATATAGATGTTTTATTTATCTTAGTCAACGAATCATATATCGTATTGTATAGTTCACATTCGGCTATTGGATCTAACGCAGATGTCGGCTCATCAAAAATAATTATATCTGATTTTCCGGCAAATGCTCTTGCAATCAGAACCCTTTGCCACTGTCCACCAGACAAATCGGTTGCATCTTCATGTATCGTTCCAAGAACATGATCAAGTCCATCTTTTAGTCCACTACTTATTTCATCAGCTCCTGCTGCCTTTAACGCCTGTGTAATAAGATTATCATCATTCATCTCATTTATATTACCCAGTCCAACATTTTCTCTTAATGACAACATATAATGTTGCCCATCTTGAAATACTATCGATAACGCATTCCCTATTTGCTCTTGCGACATTTTTGAAATATCTGCTCCATTAATACGTATTATTCCTTTATCCGGCTTGTACAACCCACACATCAATTTTATAATTGTAGATTTTCCCGAACCATTTACTCCGACAAATGATACTATCTCACCCTTTTTCAAGCTAAATGATATATCATTTAATACCATATTTTTTGAACCTGGATATGAAAAAAACACATGTTCAAACTCTATGGCAACATTCTCATTGAGTTTGCTTTCCATGAATGTATTTCCACATAAGCTATCCATACCTGTTTCATCAAGTTTGAAAAATTCGAAAATCTTATTTATGCTTTCTGTCATTCTGACA
Source organism: uncultured Lachnospiraceae bacterium (assembly GCA_964491975.1). GTDB lineage: Bacteria > Bacillota > Clostridia > Lachnospirales > Lachnospiraceae > SIG300. The sequence goes on from CAZBHM010000078.1 coordinate 3,687, forward strand.
GCTTCAGATATATTGTCTGCCAATTTCCCGGTTGAACTAACAAATATTGGTATGCTATTGAGTAAGATAACATATGTACCTAATTGAATTCCTTTCCTCACAAGCATCAATGAAGATATACCAATAACTAAAACCGTAAACAGACTCACTGTGATATCAAAGAGCAGCTTTAATTTTGTAACCTTCCCTATATTAAATTTTAATTCATCATTAATATTCTGTGTAAGCTTTTCACTTTCATCTATAAAATAATCTTTCGAATTAAACGTCTTAATCTCCTGCAATGCATTCTTATCTGCAAATAAACTTTGAAAATAATATCTTTTTCTGATATCCCTGGTCATAGTCCAACGCTGTTTCATCTCTATGTATGCAGCTTTAATATTAAAATAAATCAGCGGAAATGTTAGTAAAACAGTTATTATTCCAAACCACCATATAGAACTTGAAAGAATATATACAACCTCTATAATCGTAATTATAGATACACCTGTATTTATCAAAACATTCATCATAGACACAATTTCTTTAAACGAAGATGCATTTACATGCCTAAAAAGATCTTGAGACTCACCACATTCAAACTGACAATATTCAACCCTGCTATATTTCTCTATAACAGATGGAAGAAATTTTCTTTCAACCTCTGCATTTATATGTATAACTATATATTTATTCAACAGTAAAAATAAATTCATTGCTAATATACTTAATATCCACATCACTACCAGCGAATAAACTCTATGTATCTCCATTGACTCAGCCAGGGTATTAATCATCAATTCTAATACTTTCGCATTAACCAATACACTAAACGACGATATAAGTGAAACAACTATCAACACCGTACTCCATATCGGCGAATATCTAAAAATCCTACCTAAGCAAAAAAAAGTTGCCTCCTTTATCATTTTACATTTTTCTCTCATTGTATTATTCCACCCTTCTCAGCTAGTCAATGAATATTGCAGATATTACTCCAACCGTTCTTTCATCCAGCATATTGTCATTATCCGCATCAACAACTCTTATTTTCATTTTACGTTCAAATCCATAACAATCCATAATATAAAATGAAATCTTTTTTTGTTGTTCTCCTGCCATAATAATATCTATCGATGCTTCTTTTCCAAAAAACCTACATGCCGCTATTTTCCCTTTTTCATCTGTTTCCAACGCTTGCCCTTTATCATTTTCCTCAGATAGATTCCATATTTTATCAGAAAAGCCAACATATACAAGTTTTGAATAATATTTAAGTTTTTGTTTATAGCCGTATATATCATATCCATTGGTTCCGTATCGACATTTCCAATGTCCTTCTGTTGCTAAATCAATGCCCTTGTACTCACATATTGTATATCCTGGGGTAATACACATATCATTTGTTTTACATTCAATATCTAAAACTTTAATATCTCGATTATTATTGTATACTGTTAAATAATGATATCCATATTTCAAATTCTTCACTATTATATTATTTGTTTGTGGTTCTAGACAATACTCTATTTCTTTTCCATCACATACAATATTAACTTTTCTTCTATAATCTGTACTTCTAAGTGAAACTTCAACCTCTGTTCCCTTAAATATATACCCCAGACTTGATTTTTCTGAGTTTGAATACATCGTTCCATCCTTGTCTCTTAACCATTCCCCTATATAAGTTATACTCCTGCCAGAACAGCTACTTCTTACATTCTCACAAATATAATTCCGTGGAACATCCCGAATATCATTTACCAATCTTTCCAGTAATTCTGTTTCACATTTCTCTATTTTTTCTATCATAGTTATTATTTCACCCATAAGTTCTGTCTCGTTTTTCAAGTTGTATTTAATAACCATGTTTCTTATCAATTTTGCAATATCTAAAATAATTTCTGCACGTGATATGTGCACGTCACTGTTTTCTAATAAATTTATATCCGTCAAATATTCTAGTAAATACAGTATCATCTTCTTATGCTCATATAATATATGAAAGCTTCGTATTCTTAACTCGCAACCTTTGGCATTACGGATATATTCTTTAAGCACAGGATATATATCCATACCAAATGCATACAATTCTTCATTAAGTATAATAGAATTCCTTACCGGTCGAAAATGAATATTTGAATTTACCCCTTCATAGTATTCTTTAATAAGTAGTTTTGCAAATTTCACATCAAATGTATGTATATAATCTTTGTCTGTTTGCAAAAGATATATATCTGCAAATCCGGAATTTCCTCTTTTTTCATCAAATCCTGTATATCCTGCAATAAGTTGTTCTATCAAACATTTTTTTACAGAGTACTTCATACCGAAAAAATCAGCAATGTAGAACTCATTTTCATCATAACCAATAACCATTAAATCATGATTCATATGTATGTTATGATACCAACCAGTGTATGCCTCTATTTCATAAACATCAACTGAAAAATACACAAAATATTCCAAATCTATTGCCTTTTTTATAAAACCATCAATACTATAGCTTAATGCTATAATATTGCGTGGAATTGAATATTCCTTTAAAATAGGTATGGTTTTTAACAAATGATAATTATCACCTGTGCAAAAATTTAAATCCAGCGAATATTTCGTATTTCTATTAATCATTAACTATATAAAATAATTTAAAAACCATGTGCGATTTGTATCATTCTCGGGCACCAATGACATTATATTAGTATGCTCCGGTATTGTCGATATATAAGGTATGTAATGCTCCAATTTTTTTCATGTAATCGCCACCCGCTTATGATTTCCTGAATTTTTATATTTTATCAGTATTTTTGTCTTTATTTTATCATTTTTTTATGTTATTGCCAACATTTTCAGAATGAACGCTAGGTTTGTTTCACGAATGCTCCTAGACTCTATTACCAGTCCTCATCTGCGTATTTCAGACTATTTCAAAACAATTAATCTTTCTTTTTTACTAAAAAAGCGCAAAATCCCCCTATTGTCGGTGTCATCTTTTTTTTAACATGTTATAATGCATTTATCAGAGGTGCGCTATTCCTCTGAACACATATTTTTCTATCAGAGTCAGGTCGTCATTGAATTGGTCGCGCATTTCAGTCGGACCTGATTCTGTTTTTTCCCGAAGGATAGCAATCCAAAGCAGATTATAAGCTATTTTTCTAATGACAGCCAGATTATTCTTGCTTTTTCGTGCCGAAGATCTGTCCTCTCTGAAGAGGTCGTCCAATACATGGTGCAGACTATTTTCTATTTTCCAGTGATTTCTTTTAGTTTCCAGGATTTCCTGTGCTGACATTCTCCGGCTGGAAATCAGTCCTATCTGATGAATGTCGTCAGTAAGATTGTCTCCAGTCGTGACCCGGGGGGGTTCTGACAGTTCCATTTTTTATGAACTCTTCATAAGCAGGAGTTAACTAAATCACATGAAACATTATTATATACATAATCTAACGCAAATAATAACTCAGATATATCACTCTTATGCTTATCCGAATCCCCTATCCTTATCACAAAAATATCCGCATTAATATCATGAGACTTAATGATACCATATATACCTGTTCCATGATCTGCCCAATCAGAAATATCGTCTGAAACAAATATATCTTTTCCAATACTCTTAATTCCTATTCCATTTATTACATCATTCTCAATTCGGCTGTGCACATTTGTAACCCCCGAATCAATAATTACTATTCTTGTCCTATCCATACATTTTCTCCAAAGCTTTATAATTCATAATATGATGCCTGAATGCCAAACAGCTTTCCAAAAATCCCATTCGCACTTATTAATTCTTCAAAATTTCCCTGTTCAACGACTTCTCCTGCATTTAAAACAACAATACTGTCTGAATATTTTGCACTTGCCATTCTGTGTGTGATATAAATAGCCGTTTTATCTTGTGTCTCATTTCTCAAACTTTCAAAATATTTAAACTCTGCCAAAGGGTCAATTGCAGATGTAGGCTCATCAAGCACAAAAATACCTGCATTTTTGTATAAAGCACGTACCATTGCCAGGCGTTGTTTTTGTCCGCCCGAAAAATCCCTGCCGTCTTCATCAAGTTCTTTTGTTATAAAGGTATCAAGCCCATCCGGACTATTTTTTATTTCCTCATAAAGCCCCTGTCTTTCCAAAAGTGTCCAAATAAACGCATCATTATCTCTTTCTTCAAATGATATATTTTCCCTTACTGAATATGAATGAAGTATATAATCCTGAAATACCGGTGCAAAAATTTTAAGATATGATGAATAATCTATATTTTTTATATTTGTTCCGCCAACAAGTATTTCACCTTCAGTAACATCGTACAATCTGAGTAACAGCTTTACCAAAGTAGTTTTTCCCGAACCATTCGCTCCAACCAGGCCATACCTTTTCTTTGAATCAAAGCTAAACGAAATATTATCAAGTGCCATGACATTGCTTCCCGGATATGCAAAACTTACATTTTCAAAATCCAGTTTAAATTCGACAGTCTCATTTTCCGATAATTCTTCTTTTACCTTCCGGACATTTTCATTCTTTATGATATCGGCATATGCCCCCACATATTTTGTTGCCTCACCGATACGTACGAAATCTTTTCCAACACTGATTCCCAAGGCAGAAATAGTAATTATTGCAATCGTAAGCATGGAAAAATCCGCTATTGATATCGCTTTTGTATAGCACTGATATGCAACATATGCAAAAACGGCTATTCTTTGCACAAAATCAAAAAGGCAACTCACAAGGTAAAATATAAACGTCCTGTCAGCCCTCTTTTTTTGCAGGCTTGCCAAAGTATCAATATAATAATTTCTTTATTTGTTTTTTTCGATTTAACAAGTTTTACTCTTTCATTAAGACTCTTTGTCATCATAAGCTTTTCTCCTTTACAATATTTATTCTATCTTTATTATCAAAATCCAATATATTGAAAATTCTTTTTGTTAAATCATATCCAAAAATCATTATACCATGTTCAAAAAACTTCTCTCCTTCATAGCGTGTACCTTTTAGCTTTGCAACATCTGCAATGCAGACAACATAATATCCATTATTTACAAAATCAATAATAGTTGAAATTAAATCTTTTTTCTTAAATCTTACTACTCTTTGATCTATATGTTTTTCCACTAAAAACTGACTCGCTGCAAACTGTCCAGCCCTTGTTTCATTAGCCGGATAAATGTCGTATGCATGACCATTTCCACCATGTGCATAATCATTATAATAAGAAACCTGAATAAAATTATTAAAAAACCATTCTTTATTTTCATCATTTGCCATAATGATTGACAATGAATTTGCAACATGCAAACTATAATACATAGGTGGCGGAAAACAAATATCCAATTTTCTAATTTTACATTTTTGCATAAATTATATGTACGATGTTTTTTTGTTTAAAAGCATCATATTCCTTCCCTATAATACAAAATCCAAACCAATTGAATTTTCGAACATACACCGTTTTTGTTTATCGAATACAAAAATACCTTCGAATAAATAAATATCCTATCTATAAATGAGCAAGTTCGTGATTTTGCATAAAAGAAAGACACCTTAATTCGATTATGTTGTATAATGAAAGTGGTCAAACAAACATTTACAGCATTCTTGAAAGAAGGTGCATCTCGCAAATACTATACATCATTCTTCATTCATATAC
>CAZBHM010000079.1:0-9265 GCA_964491975.1 uncultured Lachnospiraceae bacterium
GAAACAGAATATTCTTTTATTTTATAATAAGTCTTATTAATACATTCATAGTTGAAGTTTTCACGTTTTACAATTTTTGGCTGGTGGCAGAATATATGAGTGAGGTTAAGTATGTTAATACCGGGTATGTATCAGAGCCATATCTTGCAGAATGGCAGATAGCCGTTATGATTATAGTGGGTGTTATTGTATTTATGGTCAGCTTCATGTTTCTTATCGAGAATATAATAAGCTATATTAATGAAATGACAAAGAGCGTAAGGCGGATAGCGGCAGGAGATCTTAATGAGGTCGTTGAGGTAAGAGGTAAAGATGAGCTTGCATATATTGCGGCAAGTCTTAACGATATGACAGAGAAGCTCCTTGTATTAATGGAGAAGGAAAGAGATTCTGAACGTTCCAAGAATGACCTTATTACCAATGTTGCACATGACCTGAGAACACCGCTTACATCGATTATAGGATATATGGGATATCTTACAACCAGAAAGGATTTAAAGGAAGAGGAACGCAATAATTATATCCAGATGGTTTATTCAAAGGCCAAGCGATTAGAGAAGCTTATAGAGGATCTTTTTAGCTTTACAAAGCTTAATCATGGTAAAATAGCCATGAAGGTAAGCCGGGTAGACATAGTTATGCTTACCAATCAGCTGCTTGATGATTTTTATCCAAGCTTTGAAAAAGAAGGGCTAGAATGTGAGCTTATCTGTAAAAAGTCTTCAATTATTATAAATGCCGACGGCAACCTTATTGCCAGATTGTTTGATAATCTTATAAATAATGCAATTAAATATGGAAAAGAAGGCAAGTATATACGTATTTTTATTGAAGAGAAAGAAGATACGGTAGTGGTTTCAGTAGTAAATTACGGATATGTTATTCCTAAGGAGGATGTCGGCAAGCTTTTTAACAAATTTTTCAGGGTAGAGCAGTCAAGGTCCGCTAATACCGGCGGAACAGGTCTTGGACTGGCCATTGTTAAAAATATTGTTGATATGCATAAAGGTAATATTGAGGTGCGAAGCGATTTAAATGGAACTGAATTTGTGGTAACTCTGCTTAAAGAGTTTAATGTTGAGGAGGAAGTGTTTGGTGCGTAAATACAGTATTATAGGCAGCGGATATGTTAAGCTTATAGTTATCGCCATAATGGCAATGATTATGATATGTGCCCATACAAAAACAGTAAAGGCATCGTATTATGAGATTAACCTGTCCATTGGTTTCGATAATCAGGCCAAATATGGAAGATATGTCCCGGTAAAAATAGAATTATATTCTGAGGAAGATTTTGAGGGTATGTTGTCTGTTAACGTGGAACTTGATGGCGGAAGCAAGCAGGTCATATCATATCCCGTAGAGCTTGAAGGCGGGGAATATAAGCAGGTAAGCACATATGTTACCATATATAATAATAAGATGTATTTTTCGCTGAAGAATGCCGCAGGTGAAGAGGTTAAATATAAAAGTGTCAGACCGGATGTGATTGAGGATGACAATACGGAACTTTTTGTTGGGGTTTTAAGCAATAACAATCAGATGCTGTTAATGTTTGATGACATTAATCTTGGAGAGTACTCGGATATATCATTTCCATATATTCTTACGAGGAGCTTTGGACTTGCCAGAGAGGATATCGGAGATAATACACTATATTCACTTGACTGCCTTGATATTATTGTGGTCAGCTGGGATATTTTGATGGAGCTTGACAGGGAGCAGATAAAGGCACTTCTTGAATGGGCTGCAGCTGAGAAAACATTGATAATAGAGTATAACAGTGCACTTGTGGATGAATACGGAAATATATATGATACCCTCATGAGGGTTGAACGATGGAAAGAAATGGATATCATCCAGGCTGATATGGCGGATGAAATAAAAGAAATATATGATGCATATGGAGTAAAATCTGCAAAAGATTTTTATGAAAGATATAACCTTGGAGCTTTGGAAGAGATTCTTGGGATATATAATATAGCTTATGAAGAAAGAAAATCCAATGATGAATTAAGTCCCGGACTCTGGATTTATTCCTCTGATTATAAAAGGGGGCGTATAGGGATTATCAATCCCGGAGCAGGAAGAGATTTCTTTTCATATACAACAGATAATAATAATGCACTTTTGGGACTTATTTTGGGAAAAGCCTGTACGCTTGATATGATTGATGAAATAATTAATCATGACACATATTATATGAACTATGATTTTTCATATGCAATTGAGCACATGCTTGGTTCAATGAATGGCAAAGACATTCCTAATATAAAAGAGTATATATTTATAATATGCATATATATAATTTTAGTCGGACCGGTGTTGTTTCTGGTTCTTTCAGGAACGAAGAAACAACGATATCTGCTGGTTTGTGTAATGGCTGTGTCAGCAGTGTTTTCAGCAATTATATATAAGAAGGGTGAGGAGTCAAGATTCACCGATATCTTTTTGCAGTATGCCAATATAGTGGATATAAGCGGAGATGATTTTGACAAGACCACATATTTTAGTATTAATGTGCCATATAACGATACCTATTACATGAAATTTAACTCAGATTATGAGATAAAACCGCTCCTTAAGGTGCAGGAAGAGGATAGCGGTGAGAATTATATTGAAATAATATATGATAAAGATATTACAAAGCTGGTGTTAAGAAAAAATGTACCATTTTCTAAGGAGCATTTTGAAGCAAAGAACCTTTCCGATGATATAAATGAGTGGGACATAGATGTAGATATATCATATTATTATAAAAATGTGAGTGGAACAATTACAAATAATAGCGGTAAGGATTTAGAAGATACGGCACTTATTTTATACGATTATCTGATTATTGTCGGTGATATTAAGGATAAAGAGGTTGTAGACATAAGCAGTGCCAGAAAAATTACATTGCCCTATCATTCAGGAGACGTTGCAGGTGTGATTGTTGATGATGATACAGTAAAGGATTCACCTGCAAAAAGCAGAGTGGCAGCTTTGGCAGGTATTACGGGCAGAGGAGCGTGCGTAGATTATGTTGTTAACAGGTATTTTGAAGACAGAGAAACTAAGCCGGTATTTATAGGCTTTGCAGAGGATATCATGGATTTTGCCGCGGATTATGAAGCCTATGGTTATACCATGTTCCGTAAGGAGCTGCTGGTTGATACAACTCTTGGAAATCTTATGTTTGAGCCTGTCGGATATGAAAATATAGAGAATAAGAATAATAATACCAATTATGATGCATATTCAAATACTACCTACAGTTCAAGTGTAAGACTTCAGTATAATTTGGAAAACAGGGATAATCTGTACAGAATTATATTTGATAATGACATTTTGGATGACGATACGGTGTATTACGGCAAATTTAGCGGTCAGGTGTATTTTTATAACTATACAACGCTTGAATATGACCTGATAGATATTGAAAGAGAGTACTTTGATGTATCGGAATTAGCACAATATCTGCATGCCACGGCAGATGGAGGATATAACCTTACAGTGCAGTATAATCTTGAGATGGAAGGCAAATATCGTTACACTGAAATTAAGATGCCGCGCGTTTCGGTTATAAGGAGACTTGATAATGCTTAAAGTTAAGAACCTAAAGAAAAATTATGGTAAATTTCAGGCGCTTAAAGGTATAAGTTTCGATGTCCAGAACGGACATATATTTGGCTTTGTTGGTCAGAATGGTGCAGGAAAAACTACGACAATGAGAATTATTACAGGACTTTTGGCGGCAGATTCGGGAGCAGTAGAATTTGACGGTATAGATTTTATAAAAAATTATAAGCGTATCGGAGACATAGTCGGGTATGTGCCGGATTATTTTGGCGTATACAATAAGCTAAGAGCAAAGGAATATATGGAGTTTTTTGCAAATATGCAGGGCTTGTACGGTAAAGAGGTTAAGAGGCGCTGCATCAAGCTTATGGACATGCTTGATGTGGGCAACATTGCTGATATGTATGTTGATGATTTGTCAAGAGGTATGAAACAGAGACTTTGCATGGCAAGGGCACTTATTCATGACCCCAGACTTTTAGTGCTTGATGAGCCGACTTCCGGTATGGACCCGCAGTCGCGCATTGAATTTAAGAAGCTTTTAAAGGAGCTTGCCGTTAATGGAAGAAGCATAATAATCAGTTCGCATATTTTACCGGAGCTTTCAGAGATGTGTAACAGTGTCGGCATCATTGATAAGGGCGAAATGCTTTATCAGGGCAGTATTGATGATATAGTTAATGCAGTTAATGTATCGAATCCGCTGGTATTAAGAGTGCTGGCAAATAAGGATGTGGCGATAAGTTTGCTTAGAAGTAACGAACTGACACAATCTGTCAGTATTGATGGCAATAATATCCAGATAGCGTTTATGGGAAACAGTGAGGAAGAAGCAAAGCTACTCTCTGAGCTGCTGGCTGCTGGCGTGAAAATAGCAGCTTTTGGAAGAAAGCGCGATAATCTGGAGGATGTATTTGTGCGCCTTACTGAGCAGAATGATGGGAGGGAGCCAAAAAGACATGTTTAGAAAAAATCCGGTATATCAGCGTGAAATAGGGACAGATTCAAAAGTTGGCAGACTGTTTCTTATAATAGTTGCGTTTAACAGCATTCTTGCACTGGTTACTTTTGTTATGCTTTACAGTACATTCAGCGGAATAAGTAATATGGGCTCGCTTGATTACAGCAGTCTGACGGAGCTTTATACGATTATGGCATATATTGAGTTAGGAATGGTAATGCTTATTATTCCTGCAACTACTGCCGGAGCAATTACAGGAGAGAGGGAGCGGAAGACTTTGGATGTCATGCTGGTGGGAAGCAGGCATGCAAGAACAATAGTTTTCGGCAAATTTCTATCCAATATAAGGATTATACTGGTGGTCATGATTTCAAGCATACCCGTATTGGCATTGATATTTGTGTATGGTGGAATGCGGTTTACGAATCTTTTCAGGCTGCTTTTTGTTATTATGGTAGCAGGTATGTATGTTGGAAGTATGGGTATTTTCTGCTCAAGCATATGTCGGAGAACAACCTCGGCTGTTGTCATGTCCTATGGGATGCTCGTTGCGGTTACGCTTATAACTATAGCAATGACTTATCTTGCAGTGAAGATAAATATAGCAGGAAATGGCATGAATGACTATTTTATGCTGTTTTTAAATCCTTTTGCGCCTCTTGTATACATTATAAGTGAACAGTTAGATAGAATTGATGGATTTACCGAGATAGTTTTTTATGGCATACAGCAGCAGAACTTAAATAATGCGGCAGGCAGATGGATAATTAACGGTGAAATAGTACAGCTTATGGTAAGTGTTATTTTGCTTAATGTATCAGCTTTAATAGTTAATCCGCTCAAATTCAGTCATATAAGAAGATTAATAAAGAGGGAAAACAATGGGAAGTAGGTTAAACAGAATTGATTTGCATGTGCATTCAACAGCATCGGATGGAACATGTACACCCAGAGAGCTTGTTAAACGTGCAATTAAGGCAGGGTTGTCGGCATTTGCGATTACTGACCACGATACGACTGACGGGATAAATGAGGCTGTGATGGCAGCGGCAGAGGAAGCAGCTTTATGTAATGGCAAGGCAGTTGAGATAGTTGCGGGAATAGAATTATCGACAGAGTATATGGGCTCGGATGTTCATATGCTTGGCTTTGACATTGATTATGAAAATGAAGAGTTTAAAAGAAATATAGAACAATTTCGTAAGCGGAGGGATGTGCGTAATGAAGAGATGCTCGAAAGACTGCGGGCTGCCGGATTTGAAAAGATGACGGCAGGGGCACTTAGTGAGGCATATCCTGATTCGGTTATTACGAGAGCACATATGGCAAGATTTATGCTTGAGAATGGTTATATCAGGGATAGGAAGGAAGCCTTTGACAAATATATTGGAGATGGCTGCGCCTGTTATGTGCCGCGCAAGAAGCTTACACCGCAGGATGCCATAGTATTTATTCTTAGAAGCGGCGGTATTCCGGTGCTTGCTCATCCACTTTTGTATGGTATGGATAAGAAAGCGTTAAGGCAGGCGGTTTTATCCTTTAAGGAAGCAGGGCTTGTGGGAATAGAAGCAATATATTCGCTTAACAGTGAAGCGGATGAACGTGACATGCGAAGGCTTGCAAAGGATTGCGGTCTTTTAATAAGCGGCGGCTCAGATTTTCATGGGGCCAATAAGCCTGATATAGAAATGGGTACAGGCAGGGGAAGCCTGTATGTGCCGTATGAGTGCCTTTATAATTTAAGAGGCAGTATAGAAAAAAAGTAAGGTAGGAACAGAATGGGTAAATCACTTTATATTGCAGAAAAGCCGAGTGTTGCGCAGGAATTTGCCAAGGCACTTAAGCTTAATGCGAAGAGAAAAGACGGTTATCTTGAAGCTGATGATGCCGTGGTTACCTGGTGCGTGGGTCATCTTGTGACAATGAGTTATCCGGAGGTATACGACCCTGCGCTTAAGCGCTGGAGTATAGAGACGCTTCCATTTCTTCCAAAGGAATGGAAGTATGAGGTAATACCGGCAGTGGCAAAACAGTTTAATATAGTAAAAGAGCTTCTTAACAGGGCAGATGTTGAAACCATTTATGTGTGTACCGACTCCGGGCGTGAGGGTGAGTACATATATCGTCTGGTGGAGCAGATGGCGGGGGTTAAGGACAAGGTACGTAAAAGAGTATGGATTGATTCACAGACGGAAGAAGAGATACTTCATGGTATCGAAACAGCAAAGGATTTGTCAGAGTATGATAATCTGTCAGCTTCAGCATATTTAAGGGCTAAGGAAGATTATCTTATGGGTATTAATTTTTCAAGAGTGCTTACATTAAAGTATGGTGATAATGTCAATAATTATCTAAAGAGCAATAAACGTTTTACGGCAATATCCGTCGGCAGGGTTATGACCTGTGTGCTTGGAATGATTGTAAGAAGAGAGCGTGAGATAAGGGCATTTGTTAAAACACCGTTTTACAGGGTTATTGTGGGTGCGCAGCTTGAAAATGGCGGCTTCGAGGCTGAATGGAGGGTTAATGAGAAGTCGATTTATTTTAACAGTCTCTGTCTTTACAAGGAAAACGGCTTTAAGGAAAGAGAGAAGGCAGAGGAGCTTATCCGCTATCTTACTTTAGAAGAGCCATATAAGGCATTGGTTAATAAGGTGGAGCGTAAAAAAGAAAAAAAGGCAGCACCGCTTCTTTATAATCTGGCAGAGCTTCAGAATGACTGTTCAAAAAGATTTAAGCTTAGTCCTGATGAGACACTTAAAATAGCTCAGGAGCTTTATGAAAAGAAGATGGTAACCTATCCAAGAACTGATGCCAGAGTACTTTCAACAGCAGTAGCCAAGGTTATTTACAATAATATAAGGGGCCTTAGAAATCATCAGACATTGGGCACATTTGCAGCGGAAATACTTGATAATGGGATGTATAAAGGGCTTGAGAAAACTAAATATGTCAATGACAAACAGATTACTGACCATTATGCAATTATTCCGACCGGCCAGGGAGTTAATATGACAGGGGCACTTTCTAATATGTCGAGAAATGTGTATGAGCTGATTGTGCAGAGATTTTTATGCATTTTCTATCCGCCGGCTGAGTACAGTAAGCTGTCGGTTGAGCTTTTGGTGAAGACAGAGACATTTTTCGCGAGCTTTAAGGTGCTTGTAAGCGAAGGATATCTTAAAGTACTGGGCGGTCCTTATGAAAAGAAGAAGGATGATAAGGATAAGAGTGATGATGAGGCAGAAGATGTAAAATGTGATGCAGCGATGCTTGCAAGTCTTGGTAAGCTAAAAAAGGGTGACAGTCTTGATATCAGGGATTTTGTAATAAAGGAGGGCGAGACATCACCGCCCAAACGTTATAATTCAGGTTCCATGATTCTCGCTATGGAAAATGCAGGACAGCTTATTGAGGATGAGGAGCTCAGGGCGCAGATTAAGGGAAGCGGCATTGGAACAAGTGCAACAAGGGCTGAAATTCTTAAGAAGCTTGTAAGTATCGAGTATATAAGGCTTAATAAAAAGACCCAGATTCTTATGCCGACATTACTTGGAGAAATGGTTTATGAGGTGGTAAATGCATCTATAAAGCACCTTCTTAATCCTGAGCTTACTGCAAGCTGGGAGAAAGGGCTTACGCTTGTGGCGGACGGTGAGATAACACCTGATGAATACATGGAAAAGCTTGAGGGCTTTGTTGCAAGGCGTACACTTAATGTAAAGAATCTTAATAACCAGAGCTTGCTTCGCAATAACTTTGACGTGGCAGCAGGGTATTACAAATAAAGGAGGACAATATGAAAGCAGAATTATTATGGACATCGGCAAGAAGTGCCGTATTAGAGGTTAAGGGATGCGGCTATTATGAAGCAGAGGAGGCTCACAGGGTTTATGTAAACGGTGAGCTTTGTGTGGAGACTAAGAAGAATATTGTGACGGTAGACGGACTTTTACCGGATACAGGTTACGACATTATGGTATGTCACAAGGATGAGACAGATAAGCTTACAGTTAAGACCAAGGATGAATATGTAACACTTGATGTTAAGAATTTTGGTGCAAAGGGTGATGGTGAGAATAACGATACTGCGGCAATTCAGGCGGCGGTTATGGCATGCCCTGAGAATGGACGTGTACTTGTTCCGGCAGGTGTATACAGGATTACACCCATTTTCTTAAAAAGTGATATGACATTTGAAATAGCAGAGGGTGCAGAACTTTTGGCATATACTGACAGAAATATGTTTCCGATTCTTCCGGGACGTACAATATGTAATGATATTCGGAAGGAATATCTTCTTGGAACATGGGAAGGTAATCCGGAGGACATGTTCGCAGGAATCATTACGGGCATAAATCTTAAAAATCTGGTTATTACAGGTAAAGGAACTGTAAACGGCAATGCAGGCACTGATAACTGGTGGGAGAATCCAAAGCAGAAAAGAATAGCATGGAGACCACGTATGCTTTTCCTTAATAACTGTAAGAATGTTACAGTGCATGGAATTACAGTAAAGAACAGTCCTTCATGGAATGTTCATCCATATTTCTGTGAAGATATTCATTTTTATGACATGAACATACTTGGTCCGAAGGATTCACCTAATACGGATGGCCTTGACCCTGAGTCATGTAAAAATGTTGACATTATAGGTGTGCATTTTTCAGTAGGTGATGACTGTATCGCTATTAAATCAGGTAAGATTTATATGGGAGCAAAGTATAAGAAGCCGTCTGAGAA
>CAZBHM010000080.1:0-9145 GCA_964491975.1 uncultured Lachnospiraceae bacterium
ATTATTTGCATCTTTAATAAGCTCATATACAACAAGATAGTTCTCATTTGTTATAAGTGCCGTATCTATAAGCTTAAGCTGCTCGTTTGCCGCCATGTACTTGCCTGACATATGAAACCTTATTGCCTCAATAAGGATATCATACATTGGTATTATTCCGTTCTCATCTTCTACTGCATCAATAGCAGCCTTAAGCCTGTCACGCTCGCTTTCAAGCTCTTTAATCTGTGCCTGCAGATTCGTGATTGTACCGGCCCTGCTGTCAAGCATCGTATTAAGCTCATTAATTCTTTCCTTATTCTTGTCGCTTTCTTCTGCAACTTTGTTTGGAATAATTAAAAACCATGCAAGCAAAAGACCTATCACAATGCCCAAAATAGTATTAAGAATTGTAAGTCCTCCGGTATTTCCGGCCTCCTTATACTTTGTCTGTGAAAGAATAAAATCCTCTCCCTGCGGTTTAGAATCAGTTTCCGGAACATTAACATAAGCAAGCTTGCCATTATCCGGAATATGCTTATTCTTTCCAATCTTCTGAGAAGAAACATTCTTTCCGTTTGCTTCCAGTATGCTCTTGATTTCATCATAATACTGTATTGACAGCGGATTGCTCTTATCAATGCTAAGTGCCTTCTTTATCGGCTTAAGAGCCCTCTCGTAATCGCCCATTCTTATATAAAGAAGTGCTAAGAGCTGATGCCCCTTAATAAAATTAGGATACAGCGCAAGTACCTTCTTAAGCTGTATAAGTGCAAGGTCCTCACTCTCCTCACTGGCATACTTAAGTGTCTGGTTATACTTCTTAATCGTCTGATTAATTACATCAAGACGGCCGGTATCGCGATGAACCTTATCAAGGTAAGTATCCGCTATATTCTTGTCCGGCTGAAGGTTAAGACTGATTACCCACTCTGACAAAGCCGCCACAGCCTCTCCCATCTCAAAATAAACAAGACCAAGCAAATTTCTTGCATTTGTATTATGCTTATTGTACTTAATACTTCTTCTTAAAAGCTCTGCCGCAGCAGTAAGATCTCTGTTCCTTGCCCGCTCAAGGCCCATGTTATAATACGCTTCGGAGCTTCTCATAATCTTTTTATATACTCTGACATCCGTACCACATTTGTTGCAAAAATCATGTTCTGACAACGTGGCATTACATTTATAGCATTTCATGCAGCTACTCCTCATCGTCCTTTGCATCTTTTAAAAGTTCTTTCATAATATCAACCATGTCTGTTAAATCATTATTATATATTGCATCTTCAGCCTCCTCAACCTCAAGACTTGGATGAAACTTCTTGATTTCTTCTTCAAAGTTAATCATTTCCTACCTCCTGCTTCCTTAAGCACATCTCCAACCAGATATAGTGAACCCACACAAAACAGTGTATCCTCTGCCGCCACGTCGCTCCCGTCAATAAGCCCTCTTCCATATGCGAGAGCCTCTTTAAAATCCTCAATGACAACAACCGGTGTATCTTTAAAATCTGCAAACTCAGACCTGATTTTCTCAGCATTAAGGCCTCTGGTGCCACCGCTTCTTGTCACAATCACCTTATCAAAATCTATGTTAGCACAAATAAGCTCTATCATCCTGTGATAGTCCTTATCCTTCATTACCGTAAACAAAAGATACTTCTTTCCATGAAGTCTCTTCTTATCTCTCGTAGCGACAGCTTCAATAAAACTTAAAACTCCTGCTTCATTATGTGCTCCGTCCACAACTATTCCGGGAGCCACCTCTTCAAAACGCCCTGCCCAGCATGTAGCTTCAATACCTGCATAAACAGCATCATACGTAATTCTCTTATCTTTATCCGAAAGAATCCACAACGCTTCAATGGCAAGCAGAGCATTCTCTGCCTGATAAACTGCCAAAAACGGCACCCTGTATTTATCATTTCCATGATACATATTCTGCGCCAAAAAATCAACACTTTTATCATTAACTTCTAAAATTTCATAATTTTTTGATGTCATTTCAAATGCAGGTGCACCCTTAACCCCGGCAGTATCTCTGATAACACCTGCCACTTTTTCATCTGATCCCCAGTAAACAACCGGAACATCTTTTTTAATTATTCCTGCCTTTTCCCCGGCAATCAGTTCTATGGTATTTCCAAGCACTGCCATATGGTCAAGGCTTACCGGAGTAATAATCGTCATTACAGGATTATCTATCGCATTCGTTGCATCAAGTCTTCCGCCAAGCCCTGTCTCAAGAATTATATATTCCACTCCTGTTTTATCAAAACAGTACATTGCCATACCAAACAGATACTCAAAAAACGAAAATTTCCCGTACCTTTCTTCAAGCTTTTCTTCACATTCCCGTACTGCATGGAAGCTTTCAGCAAACAACTCCTTCGATACATTTACGCCGTCTATCCTGATACGTTCCTCTATGTCCACAAGATGCGGCGATGTAAAAAGTCCTGTCCTGCACCCTGCCTTAATAAGTACTGAAGACAGATATGCACAGACCGAGCCCTTACCATTGGTTCCGGCAACATGGATAATCTTTTTATCCTGCTTCGGACTTCCAAGCATAAGAAGTAATGCTCTTGCCGGTTCAAGCGACGGTTCATGTGTAAATTTGGGTATACTATATAAATAATCTGTTATCTGTGCATAATTCATACTCATATCTTCTCTCCATTTTAGTTCACCTGACCGGATAAACGCAAGTAAATTTAATCGCAATTAGTCGTCTATTTCGACAGTAATAGTCTTTGCTTCCCTGTAAACAATCTCGTCACTTGTCATATCCTGCCAAGAATCATCATCAATATCAAGTGCCAGTGCTCCAATTGCTACTGTTTTGTCAACAAAATCTATCTTTTTGCATATCCAGCCCTCTGTCTTTTCCTCCCAGTCATAAAAGCGCGCCTTATCAAAGCCACCCAGAATCCTTATACGCAGTCTGTCTGTCTTAACCGGCATTGAAAATGTAAGCTTTTTAAGGTCGAATGAAGAAGGAAGCTCATTTTCCCTGTAAATGGTTATAAACCTGTCTCCAATAAATGCATCTATCTCAATATTTTTTATGTCACCCAGATGAGACCTGTGAAACTGTCCCGGCATATATTTAAGCCCCTTAACCATAACAGCCTCTGGTGCCGTAAGCGTAATAACCGCAGGCAGCTCACAGTTTATTGCCATAAACATCTTTCCGGGGTCTCCTTCCGTAAGCTTAATAAGCTCTTCTTCTGTCAGCGGACGCTTTGGCTCGCATGGGCTTTCAAACAAAGCCTTAATATTATGACGTTTAAGAGAAAGTGTATCTGCAAAATTATTCTCAAAAAGCTCCCATGAAAGTTTAACTTCCGGCTCAAATTCATCAGAATCAACGTAGTCAAGAAGCGACTTAAAAAGTGCTGCCGGAGCAGCTGATTTTTCTGCTGCCTTAAAAAGGTCAGCGCTAATCATTAAAAGTCTGCCATCATCTATTTTAGCTTCAAGAATAAGGCTCATGCGATAGCTTCTGTTCCATTCATCTATTGGCTGTACTATCGGCTTAAAATCTGCCGGAAAGTCTGAAATATTAAAGCCCTTGCCATATCTTACAATCTGCTCCCACTGCCATTCTTCATAGCTTTCAGTCGCAAAATGCTTAAGCGCCGGATGTTCTTTATTTATAAGAAGTCCCATTCCTCTGCTATAACGCGGTCCCATCTGGCTGTTCCAAAATGCAGGTCTGTCACTAAGCGGCGGACAATTCCACTCAAGCACCGACAGCGACGGCATATAGAGCACCTTTTTTCCTTTCTTAAGTGCTTCTGTTGCCTCACGGTAAGAGCGTGTAAATATCGCTGTTTTACATTCAGTATTAATCTTTTCTTCTGTTTTATAGAACCAGAAATTCCAATAATTACTTATCCGGGCAGTATCAAAGCTTAAACTTTCCCCTGCCTTTTCAAGCCACACTACAATCTCATATGACCTGCCTTGCGGCATATTCCCAAAATCAAATTCAATTTTCCCGACAGGAATATTTTTGCCAAGCGGTACAGCTTCAATTTCAAAGCTTCCTGATTTGTATACCTTACCATCTGCCCTGTCACGTGTCTGCCATTTTATTACAACCTGCTCAAACGGCTCTTTGTCAAAATGTGCCATTTCAAGCTCCGACAAAAAGCTCTCCTTATCATTATATACAGCCTTTGGCATTCTTAAAAGTAAAACTGTCGGTGCACAAAAATGTGCAAAATCCGATGGTGCAGCATAGCCCTTTTCATCCCAGAACGCATCAAGAAGTCCTACAAGTGCCGTTCCCTGCCCCAGGTAATCATGAAGATCAAGAAGCTCAAAACCATAAATCTTAGGCGTTCTAAAGTTAGCTTCCAAATCCTGCTTATACATCTGAAGCTGAAATTTACCAGAAGCCTGTACAAATTCCTTGTTCTGTGAAAGCACTCCCATCTTCTCAGCCCTCGCCCTAAACACCTCAAAATTACCCGGAATAAGATAACAGTCTTTAAACTTATGGATAATATCAAAATCAGGATAACTGCACCACTGCCCCATCTCATGGCAGATAACAGGTAAATTTACCCCCTCAAGCGAAGGTGAATAATCCTTGTCAAACCAGCCCGGCTTATTTCTTATCGTACCTCCGCTAAAGGGTCCCTGGCCTGAACGGTGATAATAGAGATAATCCGTATCCTTTATATCCTCTGAGGGACATGGTATCGGCCAGCCTGACTGCATGGTATAAAGTCTTCTTTCATCAAGGTTCTTTGCAAATCTTACCCACTCCATAAGTGGCTCATGCCATTTGCCTGAAGGCTCATTGCTTGGTGAAAGCATAACAAATGACGGATGGTTGCCAAAGCTGTCAAGAATACGTTTTGTCTCATCCTTAAGCACACTAAGCATGTCATTTTCCGGATTAAAGCGGTTCCACATACCGCATTCTGCCTGTATATACATACCCACCTCATCAGCAGCCGTAAATGCAGCCTCAGGCGGACAATATGAATGACAGCGTATAAAATTAATGCCCCATTTTTTAC
This sequence comes from uncultured Lachnospiraceae bacterium, assembly GCA_964491975.1. Classification (GTDB taxonomy): domain Bacteria; phylum Bacillota; class Clostridia; order Lachnospirales; family Lachnospiraceae; genus SIG300. Next base: position 5,019 of record CAZBHM010000080.1, read on the forward strand.
AAATGTCAAATATACGCTTCCAATACTCTACATCTGTTGACGGGTATCCGGTCTTTGGAAATTCTCCTCCAAAATGTGTTCCCCTGAAATATGTCATACGGTCATTTACATAAAATGCCCCGTCCTTGACCTCTATTTTTCTAAAGCCAAAGGTAAGACTTTTAACATCCTCCGTCTCACCCATAACAAGCTTAACGTCCAGTCTGTGTACAAAAGGCTCATATTCACTCCACTCTTTTGCATTACTGTCATAGCTTACCTTTAGTTCAAAATCTGTACATGCTCCCGCAGGCACAAGCTTTATCAAAGCATCACCTGCACTTATTGAAACCTCACCTTCATTGGCTAAAGAAGCAGCTTTGACATTCCTTTTAACAACACCTCTTACAATAACCGTTCTCGTATCATAATCAGGATAAAGCTTCACATCTTCAAGATAAACCTGTGGCTTCGCCTCTATATAAACTGCACCTGCCATGCCATTCCAGTTAGCACCAAGCGCATCTGACACTCCGTGGCCGTCAGGTCTGTATGGCAGCAAAAATCCATTATCTACACATATGGTAAGTCTGTGATAGCCTGCCTTAAGGCATCCAAGCATGAACCTGTGCGGCGCACAAAGACTCATCTCTTCACCAACACACTCATCATCCACCCATACCTTAGTTTTCCATCTCGTACACTCAATAAACAATTCATGCAAACAAGCATCATTTGCTGCCGGCACGTTAAAATCTGTCTGATACCATGCTTTACCCATATAATGCTTCGGCGGCTGCGAAAGAAATGGTACCTTTATACCGTTTTCCTGAGCACCTTTATATTCTTCTCTCATGTACCAGAGTTCATCATGCAGTGATGACATAAAGCATGTGTCCTCATTAATATCTGCACCATACCCCTGTGCCTGCATTATACCCGGAATTACTACGCTGTCCTTAAGCTGATATATGTACCACTTATCCGCTTCACCGTCACCACGTACATCGGTCTGGAACCTCCATGTTCCTGCCAAATCAATTCTGCTTCCCATACTATATTCCTCGCCCTTCCTTGTCAAACTTTTCTTCTATACAGTCTATCATTTTTGAGCAATAAATACAATGGCAATTTTTCTTTTGCAATTGTATTTTTTTGTGAAAAGTATTATACTGATATTTAGTAAGACAAAAAAGCAATGCTAATTTACGAGGAGGCATATGTCATGAAAAATATTTACACATGTTTTCCGGGCGGAAAACACAAAGCACTTACTTTAAGCTATGATGACGGAAAGGAAGAAGACCGCAGACTTGTTGCTCTTTTTAACAAATACGGCATTAAGGGTACTTTCCATATAAATGCAGGAATAAAGGGTGACCCCAAAAGAATCCCTTCTGATGAATTTAAAGAGCTTTACAAAGGTCACGAAATAGCATGCCATACATATACACATCCTACCATTGAACGCTGTCCTATGGAAGAGGTTGTGGCGCAGGTTATGGAGGACAGAAAGGAGCTTGAGGCAATAGCCGGCTATCCTGTGCGCGGACTTTCATATCCTAACGGTTCGTACAGCAAAGAAATCAAGGAAGTTCTTCCACATCTTGGCATTAAATATTCACGTGTGGTTGGCAGCAGTGACAATTTTGCCATGCCTAAGGATTTATACGAATGGCAGGCTACATGCCATCATAACCACAAGCTTATGGAAAATGGCGAGAAATTTATCAATCTTAATAAGAAGCAGTACCTTTACCTCATGTATGTATGGGGACACAGCTATGAATTTACCAATGCAGATAACTGGGATTTAATAGAGAATTTCTGTGAACTTGTCGGTAATCGTGATGATATCTGGTACGCAACCAATATTCAGATTGTAGATTACATGGATGCTGCCAGACGTTTACAGTATGCTGCTGACTTAAGCTTCGTTTATAATCCGTCAGCACAGTCAGTATGGCTTAACGTGGCAGGTGAATACGTAGAAGTACCCGGCGGAACACAGGTTAATCTTCCGGAATAATTTGATACATGATGTTTGTACAAAGCACATAACAAAGCAGTGAATAACAGCAGTCTCCGCAGCTGGCTTAATAACCATTCTACGGAGACTGCTGTTACTTTATCAAGTTAAAAAATTGAATAAAGTATTATTCCGGCAACACCTGAACCTGCCATAATCCAGAGTGGACTAATCTTCCACTTTCTTATTGCAAAAAAACCTGCCGCAAATATCAGTACGGCTATAATATCAAAGGAAGCCAGATTTTCAGGCAATGTTCTCTGCCCATACACCGCCAGAATAAAAAGCGAAATACCTGCCGATGCTATCATTGCAATTACTGCCGGTCTAAGCCCCGCAAGTACCCCCTGTATAATATTCAGGCCACGAAAACGATAATATATGTAAGCCAGTGTCATTACAATTACGCATGACGGAAATACGCAGCCAAGTGTTGCGATTATTGCGCCCGGAATACCTGCTACCTGAATCCCCACAAATGTTGCCGAATTAATGGCAATAGGTCCGGGTGTCATCTCTGCAATGGCCATAATATCCGCAAACTGTGTCATACTAAGCCAAGAATGTATGTCAACTGCCTGCTCCTCAATAAGCGGCATGGCTGCATAGCCTCCGCCGATGCTAAAGAGTCCAATCTGAAAAAAGCTCCAGAACAATTCAAGATAAATCATTTTTCATCATGCTCCTTTCCGTTTTTCTCCCTGTAACACACATCAACTGCACCAATTACTCCGCATACGAGTATAATGACAATGATATTAACGTCAAAAAAGCGGGCAGCCACAAAAGCTCCTGCCATAACAATAAGCGGCAGAATACGTTTCTTTTTAATAATAGTCTTTGACATATTAATGACAACATCAAAAATTACCGCGGCAACGCCCGCAAGCATACCTGCCATTGCCATATTTACAATTGCATTACTACGAAATGCCTGATAAAAAAAGGATATTATCGAAATAATTACAAGCGGCGGAAGTATCGTTCCAACCACCGTAAGCAGTGCTCCTGCCACCCCTGCCACATGATATCCCACAAGAATCGATGCATTAACAGCTATAGCTCCCGGTGAGGACTGTGCTATGGCAGCCAAATCCATCATTTCCTGTTCTTCTATCCAGCCAAGCTCTTCCACAAATCTTCTCCGCATCAGGGGAATTATAACAAATCCCCCGCCAAAGGTACATGCACTAAGCTTAAGTGTGGAAAGAAATAATTGTTTATATTTTTCTTTTCTGTCTTCTTTCAACATCACACCGTCCTTTTTTATTTTCGTATATAGCGTATATCAAAAAACTGCAAAAGTCAAGCAAGTAATATTCCTATTTCAAACAGTTTTACTGTTTCGCAAAATGAATATTGTAATTATGGCTAAATTTTGTTATACCGAAGTAATAGTTTGAGTAGCGCTATATACTGATATTTTAAAAGTATGGGAGGTATCGGGCATATGGGAAGAGTGGCAGCGATTGGTATACAGGATTTTGAAACGATTATAGAAAAAAACTGTTTTTATGTAGATAAGACCATGTTTATAAAAGAATGGTGGGAAAGCAATGACAGCGTAACATTAATAACGCGTCCGCGCCGCTTTGGTAAGACACTTAACATGAGTATGCTTGAGAAATTCTTTTCTGTGGATTATGCGGGCAGGGGTGACCTGTTCGAGGGACTTGATATATGGAATGAAGAAACGTATGGGGAGCTTCAGTGAACTTATCTGGTGATAGCTTTAAGTTTTGCAAGAATAAAAGAAACTAATCTTGCTAATACAATTGAAAAACTCAGGGAAATTATTAGAGATTTATTCAAAAAAAATCGTTTTTTGCTTGAAACAGATAAATTAGAAATAAGTGATAAATTATTTTTTGAAAAAATACTGTCAGATACGGCAAGTGAAGCAAATATGACATCAGCATTATATCAGCTTTCAGCATATTTAAATGAATATTACGGCAAAAAGGTAATAATCCTGCTCGATGAATATGATACCCCATGCAGGAAGCATATGTGGGAGGATACTGGGATGAGCTTGTGGCATTTACGAGAAGTCTTTTTAATTCCACATTTAAGACTAATCCATATCTTGAAAGAGGTATGATGACCGGTATTACAAGAG
>CAZBHM010000081.1:0-9138 GCA_964491975.1 uncultured Lachnospiraceae bacterium
TTCACAAGATACTGACCTTCGGCGGGACTTAAACGGCCTTCGCGAATCAGTGTGTCGGCAGTTCTTGCGCCAAGCGGATATCCACACAGAAAGCCTATGAACAATACGTAGTTCCCGGCAGGAGAAATACCGAATATGGGCTTTGTTATCGGAGTGAGCCATCCTGATATAAATTTTTCCATGTTAAGGTCGAGAAGTATCGATGAGAGAATGGTAAATGGAAGCAATGTGGGTATAATGGTGTTAAACCATAGAAGAAGACCGGACGAGGCACCTTTTAGTACTGTTTGTGAATTTAATAAAAATATTATAAGGGTAATGCAGGTGAGGATAAAGTAAACAATTTTTTTCATAAAGTTGATGAACCTTGCAGTGCTTTTATTTAATATATTCTTAAAAAAATTTTAATATAACGGGATAAGAGTTGATTTTTGACAAAGATGTGATACAATAGTAAAAGTGTTATAATAGGTTTGATGTAATGTGGAAGGGAAAATATGAATAATATGGATAGATTAGAGCCGACAGAGGTTTTCAGGTATTTTAGAGAGATATGTGCGATACCACATGGTTCGGGCAATACGCAGGCAATAAGCGATTATTGTGTGGAGTTTGCGAAAATGCATGGTTTGAGGTATTTGCAGGATAAGCTTGGGAATGTTATTATTTTTAAGGATGCGTCTGAGGGACGAGAGAATGATGAAGGAATTATATTACAGGGGCACATTGATATGGTTGCTGTTAAAGAACCGGATTCCTTACATGATTTCTCTAAAGACGGATTAAAGCTTAAGGTTGACGGAGATTTTCTTTACGCAGATGGAACCTCACTTGGCGGGGATGATGGTATTGCAGTAGCTTATGCGCTTGCGGTGCTTGCAGCAGATGGCATAAGTCACCCGGCACTTGAGGTTATTCTTACTGTTGATGAGGAAATAGGACTTTTGGGTGCTGCGGCTCTTGATATGTCAGAGATAAAAGGAAAATATCTTCTTAATATAGATTCTGAAGAGGAAGGAAGTATTCTTGTAAGCTGTGCAGGCGGTCTTAGCGGTGAGATAAGTCTCCCAGCTCCAAGGATAGCGGTGGACAACGCCGGCAGCAGTTTTTATGAGCTTAAGATAGAAGGGCTTCTTGGCGGACATTCCGGAACAGAGATTGATAAGGAACGCTGTAATGCCATCGTACTTATGGGCAGGGCACTTTATGAGCTTAAAAGTAAGTTTGATATTTCGCTGGTATCATTTGAGGGCGGTGAGAAGGATAACGCGATAGCAAAGGACTGCAGGGCGGTTATTTGTGCGAAGTCATCTGAAGAATTGAAGCTGCTTGAATGCATAGAAGAGCAGGCAGAGATTTATGCGAATGAATATGTAACTTCAGATTCGGGACTTTTGTTCAGGGCTTCTAAGGTGGAGGCTGCGGATGATACCAGAGTTCTTGAAAAGGAGGCATTTGAAAAGCTTGTATTTTTGCTCAGGAATATACCTTGTGGTGTTACACATAATTCGGTTGATATTAAGGGACTTGTAGAGACTTCAATGAATGTTGGAATAGCTGTACTGCCTGCATGTGCTGCGGATAGCTTTAGGGTTACGGTATCAGTAAGAAGCAGTGTTAATTCACGAAAGACTGAACTTAGTGAAAGGGTACGGTATCTTACGGAATTTCTTGGCGGAGAGTATATGGTGCATGGTGAGTATCCGGCATGGCCTTACAGACATGACTCTAAGCTTCGAACAAGAATGGTTGAGATATATAAGGAGATGTTCGGCAGTGAGCCGAAGGTTGAGGCAATACATGCCGGCCTTGAGTGTGGAATACTTCTTGAAAAATGTCCACGGCTTGATGCTGTATCGTTTGGACCTGATATAGTGGATATTCATACTACAAAAGAGAAACTTTGTATTTCGTCGGTTGCACGTACTTGGAATTATCTTGTTGCAATTATTGAAAAACTTTGATGCAGTATTTGGAGGTACATTATGAGTGATAAAAATACGGAGATTAATGCTAAGAACGAGGACAGCAAAAAAAGTAAAAAGAAGATGTCACTTCTTGCAAAGATACTTTTTGGCATTGCAGGAGCCATAGTGTTTTTAGTTATAATAGTTGTATGTTATATTCTGCATCTTTTGAGCCTTCCTGATATTGTGCCTGATGATGGGACTCCTGCATACAATGTTACGACTACGAATCAGCTGATGCAGACAACTTATAATGGCACGGATGTTACGGAAACAACCTCTACTGAAGAGACTACAGAGGATTTGTCACATCTTCAGGAGATTACGATACCATCAACTATTGAAGGTGAAAATACGGGCAGAGAGACGGCAGTATTTCGGACTGAGAAGAATGTATATAATATAATACTTCTCGGAATAGACCCTACTGAGGGACTTGCAGATACGATGATAGTTGCAACTATTAATCACAATAACAACACCATAAAGCTTACATCATTTATGAGAGACCTTTTTATAGAGAATATTGAGGGATATAATCCGAACAGACTTAATACAGTGTATAAAAATGGTGGTATGAAGCTCCTTAAACAGGTTTTTAAGGAAAACTTTGGAATAGAACTTTATGGATTTGTTTCAGTTGATTATAATATACTTGTTGATGTGGTAGATGCGCTTGGCGGAGTTGAGATGTATATAAGCGAAGCAGAAGCAAATTTCCTTAACACATCTAACTATATTAAAGATGAAGCTTCAAGAAATCTTTTGCCGGGGCAGACACAGCAGATGAACGGTTATCAGGTTGTTGGTTATTGCAGATTAAGATATGTAAAGCATGGCGGTGAAAATGATGATTTTGCAAGAACCAGAAGACAGAGAGAGACACTTATAGCAATTTATGATAAGTTTCGTAACAGCAGTGCGCTGACAATAATGGGACTCTTAGAAAAGGTACTTCCGCTTGTTACGACTGATCTTGATCAGAGTGAGATACTTACAATGGCGGCGAAGGTACTTGCAGGTACCAGAAATGATATTGAAGAAATGCGTATTCCGATAAAGGGTACTTATGGTGAATATAAGTATACACCGCCTGGAGCAACCAGGTATAAGAGTGTTATTGCGTGGGATATGGAGAAGAATGTTAACGCCATCCATGATTTTATGTATGGTGCCAATGATTAACGGAATTAGTAAGGAGAAGTAGTGATGGCTGAAAAGAAGAAAGTTAACAGAAAGAAGGCCACTGCCAAAAAGGCAAAGAAGAGCATTGGCTTTAAACTGCTCACAGGTGTGGCTGCGGCTATAGTTCTTATTATATGTATTTCAGTAGGATATGTTATACATTTGTATGGACTTATGAATTATGATGATGGCAAGGAAACCTCAGCTATGGGTGAAGCCGGCAGTACTACTTATGAAACGGTGGAGAATCCGGATGATATTGCACATCTGCCGACAGTTACGATTAAAGCTGATGATAAGTCCGATGATGACAAAACAGAAGCGAGACATGAGGACGGTGTATACAACATATTACTTCTGGGACTTGACACTACGGAAGGTAAGCGCCTTTCAGATACAATTATGATTGCGACACTTGATACGAGAAGTAACGAGGTTAAACTTACATCGGTAATGAGAGATATTCTTGTATCGATACCGGGACATAATCCTAACAAGCTTAACACACCATATCAGACGGGAGGAATAACACTTCTTTACCAGGTGTTTGAAGAGAGCTTTAAGATTAAGCTTGATGGATATGTCGCAGTCGATTATTTTGCACTTGTTGATGCTGTTGACGCACTTGGCGGAGTTGAGCTTTTTATAAGCAAAGACGAAGCAGAATTTCTTAATACCTCTAATTATATTGAGGATGAAGCTTCAAGAAATCTTTTGGCCGGCCAGAAGCAACAGGTTAATGGATATCAGTTTGTAGGATATTGCAGACAGAGATGGACAACAGCCGATGCAGATTTTGGAAGAACAAAGAGACAGCGTTATGCACTTAATGCTTTGTATGAGAAGTTCAGAACCAGCAGTATTGACAAGATACTTGCGGCTATGGAAGATGTACTTCCTTATGTAACAACAGACATAAAATTTACAGAGATGGTTTCGCTTGCCACACAGGCTGTTAAAGCAGGTCTTGGAGAGATGGAGCAGAGCAGAATACCTTTGAATAATGCACATACGGCTGCAAAGTATAAGGGAATGTCAGTGCTTGATATTGATTTTGAAGCTAATACCAAAGCGCTTCATGAATTTGTTTTCGGAGATTACAAAGAGTAATATGGTGCGCGTGACGCATATGGAGGTTATGTAAATAACAATGTATCAGAATAATTCAAAAAAGGTTACCCCGGGCAGAAGGCAAAATCGAAAAGTACAGTTTCTATTATTGGCAATTATCTTATTGCTTACTATTATAGGAATTTTAGTTGCAGTCTATCTTTTGTCGGGATATAACAGCCGGAATACTTTTGAATACCAGTATAATGCGAGCGTTATGGCTTATGAAGGCGGAGAGTATGACAAGGCAATAAGTTATGTTGACAGGGCAATTGAGCTTGGAGATGATGAAGAAAAGCTTGAGCTTGCAATACAGCTTAAGTATTCCGTTTATATTGCCAAGAAAGATTATAATGGAGCAATTAAGATATTGCTTCAGATGATTGAAAAAAATCCCACCATGCAGAGATATACAAGCCTTTTGGAATTGTATTCACGCACGGGAAATTATGCACAAATTGAAGAACTTGGCAATAGTCTTACAGGTACAGAGTATTATGAGATTTATAAAAATTATATGGTGGGAAGTGTGTCGGCAAGTGTTGACGATGGCGAATATAATTCTGCTGTGACAGTTGAACTTACCGCAAGTAAACCGGATCTTATAATACATTATACCACTGATGGTACTAAACCTACTGTTGAAAGTAATATTTATAATGGAAGTATTGTATTTTCGACAGAAGGCACATGTATTTTAAGGGCTATAGGTGTTAATGCAAAGGGTGTGTTAAGTGAAGAGATTACCAAAACCTATGTTATTACCCTTGGCAAACCAATGAAGCCTACGGTGTTGCCGGAGACAGGAAAATATAGCTCTGCGATGATTGTTGAGATTACCGATATTGCCGAGGAATGTAAGGCGTATTACACACTTGACGGTACGATTCCTACTACGGAGTCCACAGAATATACGGGTCCGGTTATGATAAAATGCGGTAATTTTGTAATGGGTGTTGCCGTGGCAGATGAATCAGGACTTTTAAGTGATGTGGTATGGCGTATATATGATGTGGATCCGGGATATTCCTGTACGTACCAGATGGCATTATATATACTAAAAAATAAGCTTATCGACAAGAAGATAATGACTGATATGGATGGCAATACCGGTGAAGGAATAGTTATAAAGATAAACTTTATTGATATTGCTGCTATAGATGAGACCGGCAAGGAATATTATATTTTTAATATAACATCCGAATATAATGGTCTTATTCAAAATTACGACGGATATTATTGCGTATCTGTGGACGATGGTGTTTTATTGGAAGTTAATTCCATAAACTCATAAATACGTTAGGAGGATGGAGATGTATCAGATTACTAAGGCTGAAAAGCTCGCTGACAAAATATTCTTAATGGATGTTAAGGCACCGAGAGTTGCAAAGTCCTGTCAGCCGGGACAGTTTATTATTGTGAAAATGGATGAGAATGGTGAAAGGATTCCGCTTACTATCTGCGATTATAATCGTGAAGAGGGAATAATTACTATCGTGTTCCAGATAGTAGGTGCTTCTACAGAGCGTATGAGTATGCTTAAGGCTGGTGACAGTTTTAAGGATTTTGTAGGACCTCTTGGAATGCCGTCTGAATTTGTTAATGAGGATATTGAAACACTTAAAGGCAAAAAGATGCTTTTTGTTGCAGGCGGTGTAGGTACAGCACCTGTTTATCCGCAGGTTAAGTGGCTTCATGAGCACGGCATTGATGCAGATGTAATCGTTGGTTCAAAGACAAAGGATTTGCTTATTCTTGAAAATGAGATGAAAAAGGTTGCAGGCAACCTTTACATAACAACAGACGACGGTTCATATGAGCGCAAGGGCATGGTTACTGAGGTAATTAAGGATCTTATTGATAATCAGGGAAAGAGCTATGATGTATGTGTGGCTATCGGACCTATGATAATGATGAAGTTTGTATGCCTCCTCACAAAACAGTATAATTTGCACACTATTGTAAGTATGAACCCTATTATGGTTGATGGTACCGGTATGTGCGGTGCATGCCGTGTTACTGTAGGCGATGAGGTTAAGTTTGCATGTGTTGACGGACCTGAATTTGACGGACATTTAATCAATTTTGATGAGGCTATGAAACGTCAGCAGATGTATAAGACAGAGGAAGGCCGTGCAGTGCTTAAGCTTAGAGAAGGCGATACACATAAGAATGGTGGCTGCGGCTGCGGAGGTGACAAATAATGGCAGATGTATTAAAGAAGGTACCTGTCAGGGAACAGGACCCTAAGGTTAGAGCAACTAATTTTGATGAAGTATGTTTAGGTTATAATGATGAGGAAGCTAAGGAAGAAGCTTCAAGATGTCTTAAATGTAAGAATGCACAGTGTAGAAAAGGCTGTCCTGTATCAATTAATATTCCTGAGTTCATCCGTGCAGTAGGCGAGGGCGACAATAAGAAGGCATATGATATTATTTCAGAGGATTCAGCTCTTCCTGCAATCTGCGGACGTGTGTGTCCACAGGAAAGCCAGTGTGAGGGTAAGTGTGTACGTGGTATTAAGGGTGAGCCTATTTCTATAGGAAAGCTTGAGAGATATGTTGCAGACTGGGCAAGAGAAAATGGAATAGCACCGGAGAAGCCGGCTGTAACTAATGGTAAGAAGGTAGCAGTTATCGGTTCAGGTCCTGCAGGTCTTACATGTGCAGGAGAGCTTGCAAAGCTTGGTTATGAAGTTACAATATTTGAAGCACTTCATGAGGCTGGCGGAGTGCTTGTGTATGGTATTCCGGAGTTCCGTCTTCCAAAAGAAACAGTTGTTAAGAATGAGGTTGAAAACCTTAGAAAATTAGGCGTTAAGATTGAGACTAATGTTATTGTAGGAAAATCGGTTACAATTGATGAGCTTTTTGAAGAAGAAGGCTTTGAGGCTGTATTTATCGGTTCAGGCGCAGGACTTCCTAAGTTTATGGGAATCCCCGGCGAACAGGCCAACGGTGTATTCTCAGCTAACGAGTATCTTACAAGAAATAACCTTATGAAGGCATTCAGGGAAGATGCTGACACACCTATTGCAAGAGGACAGAGAGTTGCAGTTGTCGGTGGCGGTAATGTTGCAATGGATGCTGCGAGAACAGCACTTCGTCTTGGAGCAAAGGTATACATAGTATACAGAAGAAGTGAAGCAGAGCTTCCTGCAAGACTTGAAGAGGTTCACCACGCTAAAGAAGAAGGAATCATTTTCGAACTTCTTACTAACCCGAAGGAAATTCTTGTTGATGAGAATGGCTGGGTAAGAGGAATGCGTTGTGTGAGAATGGAGCTTGGCGAGCCGGATGCATCAGGAAGAAGAAGACCTGTTGAGGTTCCAAATTCCGAATTCGATTTAGACCTTGATACAGTTATAATGTCTCTTGGTACATCACCTAACCCGCTTATTTCTTCTACAACAGAGGGGCTTGATGTTAATAAGCATCGTTGTATCGTAGCTGAAGAAGAAACAGGTAAAACAACAAAAGACGGTGTATACGCAGGTGGCGATGCCGTAACAGGTGCAGCTACAGTTATTCTTGCAATGGAAGCCGGCAAGAAGGGTGCTAAGGGTATACATGAATATTTGAGTAATAAATAAGTAAATGTTGAAATGTTTGGGAAATATAAGACTGAACGAAGAAAACATTTGTAATATATAAATAAAACTGCTATACTTATAAAGGAGTATGGCAGTTTTATTTTGGTGCAGAGCTTGGCTGTGACCCGGTAAACAGGATTATTATGTCTGCATAAATCAGACTGTCTGTCAGGTTCGGATGAACGCAGGAAAATGGCGGCATGATAACGGGTTTTGGAAAGGAGAACGGTATGGCGAGAACGGTAGCGATAGGAATACAGAGCTTTGAGGAAATAAGAAAGCAGAATTGTTTTTATGTAGATAAGACGGATTTTATTAAGGAATGGTGGAAAAGCAGGGACAGTGTTACATTAATCACCCGCCCACGCCGCTTTGGAAAGACACTTAACATGAGCATGCTAGAAGATTTTTTCTCAGTGGATTATGCAGACAGGGGAGATTTGTTTGAGGGGCTTTCCATATGGGAAGATGAAGAGTACCGCAAGCTTCAGGGAACTTATCCGGTGATTGCTTTGAGCTTTGCAAGGGTAAAGGAAACAAATATCAGTAATGCAATGGAAAAGCTCAGGGAAATTATACGGAATGCATTTATAGAGAAAAGGTTTTTGCTTGAAAGTGATGTACTGAGAAAAGAAGATAAAGTCTTTTTTGAAAAAATACTTTCTGATACTGCAAGCGAGGCAGATATGACCTCGGCATTATACCAGCTGTCAGACTATCTTTACCGTTATTATGGTAAAAAGCCTATTATTCTTCTTGACGAGTATGATACACCGATGCAGGAAGCGTATGTTAATGGATTCTGGGATGAGCTTGTGGCTTTTACAAGAAGCCTTTTTAACTCCACGTTTAAGACAAATCCGTGGCTTGGACGCGCCATAATGACCGGAATTACAAGAGTTAGTAAAGAGTCCATCTTTTCTGATTTGAATAATTTAAAGGTGGTAACTACAACCTCTGATGAATATGCAACGGCATTTGGTTTTACGGAAGAGGAAGTATTTGCGGCACTTTCGGAATACGGACTTTCTGATAAAAAAGAAGATGTAAAATATTGGTATGACGGTTTCGTATTCGGTGAGCACAAGGATATATATAATCCGTGGTCAATTATTAATTATCTTGATACTGGGAAACTGGCAACCTACTGGGCGAACACAAGCTCGAACGGTCTTGTTGGAAAGCTTCTGCGTGAAGGTTCTGCTGACATTAAGAAGCAGTTTGAAAGACTTTTAAATGGTGAAGTGATAGAGGTACCGGTTGATGAGCAGATAGTATATAACC
>CAZBHM010000082.1:0-9050 GCA_964491975.1 uncultured Lachnospiraceae bacterium
CTTCGACGGTGACCAGATGGCTGTGCATTTGCCGCTTTCAGTAGAGGCGCAGGCAGAGTGTCGTTTCCTGCTTCTTTCACCGAATAACCTTCTTAAGCCTTCAGATGGTGCACCTGTAGCCGTACCTTCACAGGATATGGTTCTTGGTATTTACTATCTTACAATGGAGAAGCTTGTAGATCATTATTCAGATGAGGCGATTCGTGCAAAGCTTTGGGATACCGAAGCTTATCCGTCAGAGGAAGCTGTAATGGAGGCTCTTACTAAGGGCGAGATTGAAGAAAATACAATTGTTAAGGTTAATGCACATAACTATAAGTCTCTTGGCAGAGCAGTACTTTGCTCACCGGCAGAACTTTTTGGCAAGTATTACCATAATACAAATGTAGCGATGCTTGCATATGAGAATGGTGATATTACACTTCATCAGAGAATTACAGTCCGCCGTACGGGTGTTAATGCTAATGGAGAGCCTATTTCAAGCATAATAAGAACTACTCTCGGTCAGGTAATCTTTAATGAGATTATCCCACAGGATCTTGGCTTTGTAGATCGTACTGACGAGAAGAATGCACTTGCTTTTGAGGTTGATTTCCACGTAGGAAAGAAACAGCTTAAGAAGATTCTTGAAAAGGTTATTAATACACATGGTGCAACAAGAACAGCTGAGGTTCTTGATGATATCAAGGCTATGGGTTATAAGTATTCAACACGTGCTGCCATGACAGTTTCTATTTCAGATATGACAGTTCCGCCTAAGAAGAAGGAAATTCTTGCTGATGCAGAGAAGACTGTTGAAAGAATTACAAAGAACTTCCGCCGTGGTCTTATCACAGAGGAAGGAAGATATAAAGAAGTAATTGAAACATGGAAGAATGCCGATGATGAGATTACGGAGGCACTTCTTTCAGGACTTGATAAGTACAACAACATTTACATGATGGCCGATTCAGGTGCCCGTGGTTCTGATAAGCAGATTAAGCAGCTTGCAGGTATGCGTGGTTTGATGGCTGATACAACGGGTCGTACAATCGAGTTGCCTATTAAGTCTAATTTCCGTGAAGGTCTTGACGTTTTGGAGTACTTCATTTCTGCACATGGTGCCAGAAAGGGTCTTTCAGATACAGCCCTTCGTACAGCCGATTCAGGATACCTTACAAGAAGACTTGTAGATGTATCACAAGAGCTTATTATCAAAGAAGTTGACTGTTCTGAGGACAGAGATGTTATTCCGGGAATGGAAGTTAAGGCATTTATGGATGGTGCCGAGACGGTTGAAAGTCTTGAAGACAGAATCCGTGGAAGATTTGTATGTGAAGACATTACTGATCCTTCAACAGGTGAGGTGCTTGTTAAGGCTAATAATATGATTACACCTAAGCGTGCATCAAAGATTATCAAAGCCGGTATTGATAAGGTTAAGATTCGTACAGTGCTTACATGTCGTTCACATATCGGTGTGTGCGCTAAGTGTTATGGTGCCAACATGGCAACAGGTCAGCCGGTTCAGATTGGTGAGGCTGTTGGTATTATTGCGGCACAGTCAATTGGTGAGCCTGGTACACAGCTTACCATGCGTACTTTCCATACCGGTGGTGTTGCCGGTGATGATATCACACAGGGTCTTCCAAGAGTCGAGGAGCTTTTTGAGGCAAGAAAGCCGAAGGGTCTTGCGATTATTGCAGAGTTCGGTGGCGTTGCAACAATTAAAGATACTAAGAAAAAGAGAGAAGTTATCATTACAGATAATGAGACAGGTAACTCTAAGACATATCTTATTCCTTATGGTTCAAGAATTAAGATTATGGACGGGCAGGTACTTGAGGCAGGCGATGAGCTTACAGAGGGTAGTGTTAATCCACACGATATCTTAAAGATTAAAGGTGTTCGTGCCGTTCAGGATTACATGCTTCAGGAAGTTCAGCGTGTATACCGCCTTCAGGGTGTAGATATCAATGATAAGCACATTGAGGTTATTGTTCGTCAGATGCTTAAGAAGGTTAAGATTGAGGACAGCGGAGACAGTGATTATCTTCCGGGTGTATCAATTGATGTACTCGACTTTAACGAGACTAATGAGAGACTTATCGAAGAAGGTTTAAGACCTATCGAGGGCAAGCAGGTAATGTTAGGTATTACAAAGGCATCACTTGCTACTAACTCATTCCTTTCAGCAGCTTCTTTCCAGGAGACTACAAAGGTTCTTACAGAGGCAGCCATTAACGGAAAGATTGACCCGCTCGTTGGTCTTAAGGAAAATGTTATCCTTGGTAAGTTAATTCCGGCAGGTACAGGTATGAAGAAGTATCGTTCAATTAAGCTTGATACAGATAACATGCCGATTGAGGAGCCGGCTGATGAGCCTTTAGAAGAAGCTAAAGAAGACAGTGACTATGATACAGATGATGAAAATGATGTGATTTTAGATGATGAAGCGATTATGGACATGGATGACGAGGACATGGCATATGATGAATCAGATGAGTCGGATGAATCAGATGAAGTAACTGCTACTGAGTAATATTAAGAGCCGTTGTCCGTAAGGATGACGGCTCTTGTTAAAACAAGTGTGAAAGGAAGGGCTATATATGAACAGTATTAAAGAACCGTTATTTTATGCCAAAGCATCTTGTGAAACAATGATGAGAAAGTTTAATGCACCGGATTTGCCACCGGTTAACCGTTTTCATTATCATGCCGGAGTATTTTTGTCAGGAGTATATCAGACCTATGAACTCTGCGGTGATGAGAGATACTTTGACTATATGAAGGCATGGGTGGATACGTACGTGGATAAAGATGGTAAAGTTTCCTGTTACGAGAAAGAGCAGCTCGATGATATTCAGCCGGGTATCCTTTTATTTCCACTTTATAATAGAACAGGTGATGAGAGATATAAAACGGCTTTGGATGAGCTTTTACCTGTAATTAAGAATTTTAAACGTAATAATGTAGGCGGTTTCTGGCATAAGGAATGGTATCCTAATCAGATGTGGCTTGATGGGCTGTATATGGGCGGCCCCATATGTACACTCTATGCGAAGAACTTTAACAAGCCTGAGTATTTTGAAATTCCGATAGAGCAGGCATTTCTTATGTGTGAGCATACGAAGGATCCTGAGACAGGACTATGGTATCACGCATGGGATGCTTCTAAAGAGGCAGTATGGTGTAATAAAGAAACAGGACTTGCACCTGAGTTCTGGGGAAGAAGCATTGGCTGGGTACCGGTAGCACTGCTTGATGAGCTGGATTCGATTCCTGAAAGTCATCCTAAATATAACGATATGTGTAATATGATAAAGGAGCTTCTTTTGGCAGTATGTAAGTATCAGTCCGAAGAAGGCAGATGGTATCAGGTGGTTAATAAGGGTGATAAAGAAGGTAACTGGCTTGAAAATTCATGTTCATGTCTTTTTGTGGCTGCAATCTGCAAGGCAGTAAGTAAGGGCATTCTTGATGAGAGCTATCTTGCACAGGCAAGGAAGGGATATGAAGCAGTTATCAAATCACTTGAGTGGAATGGAGATGACCTTCTTATTGGCAATGTATGTGTCGGAACAGGTGTGGGTGATTATAAGCATTATTGCGAAAGACCGGTTTCTACCAATGATTTACATGGTGTAGGTGCGTTCCTTATAATGTGTGCTGATGCACAGAAGGTTTTAGCAAAATAGGAGGATGTCTAAAGTGACAGAAGGTAAAGTATTTAACCTTATATCTGCGATGAATGGTGATTTGTGTGAGTATTCGCCGATTCCGTTCTGGTTTTTAAATGATGAGCTTACTAAAGAGAAGCTTGAAGCGCAGATGAAGGACTTTAAGGAAAAGGGTGTTGACGGTGTAGTTCTGCATCCAAGAATAGGTGTTCCAAAAGATTTGGAGTATCTTTCAGAGGAATATTTTGATTTAATTAAGCATGTAGTAAAGGTAGCCGAAAAACTTAATATGAAAATTGTTCTTTACGATGAGGCAATGTATCCGTCAGGCTCAGCTCATGGTAAGGTAGTGGCATCTAATCCGGAGTTTGCATCCATCGGTATTATTGCCATGGAAGAGGACAAGATTAAAGAAGACGAATTTTATAAAGCAGGCTCAAGACTGTTTAAGATAATTGCAGGTCCTAAGGATGGTAAGTACATTGTTCAAAGACCATGCGGCGGTACTATAAGAGGTATTCATTTTGGCGAGGATGATGGTGAGCCCGGTGCTCCTAAGGCATCAGATATTCTTAACCCCAAGGCAGTAAAAAAGTTTATCGAGCTTACACATGATGCTAATTATGAACATCTTAAGGAGTATTTTGGTACAACAATTATCGGATTTTTTACCGATGAGCCTAATGTACTTGGAAGAAGGTCAAGAGGACATCATCCATGGAGCGATGGCTTTTTAGAAGTATTTACTGAAGCAGGCGGAGATGTTAACGGATTATGGGGTCTGTTTGAAAAACAGCCTAATGAGACAACCAGACTTTATAAGGAGCTTATCAAGCAGAGACTTAATGACGTTTATTATAAGAGCCTGTCTGACTGGTGTGCTAATCACGGAATTTCACTTATGGGACATCCGGCGGAGAGTGCAGATATTGATGAGGAAAAATATTTCCATATTCCGGGACAGGACCTTGTGTTTAGATGGGTATCACCTGAGCTTGGCGGTACGAAGGGCAAGGACAGTGTTATGGCGAAGTGTTCTTCTGATGCGGCAAGACACATGAAAAGAAGACGTAACTCTAATGAATGCTTTGGCGTATGCTCGAGAGAAGGAAAAGCGTGGTATTTTACCGGCGGTGATATGAAGTGGTTTATTGACTGGCTTGGAGTAAGAGGTGTAAATCTTTACATACCGCATGCATTTTATTATAGTCTCTTAGACAGAAGAAAAGATGAGAGACCACCGGATGTGGGACCGGGTAATATATGGTGGAAACATTATAAGCACTATTCAGATTATATTAAGAGAATATCATATATTATGACAGATTCAAAAAATGCTGCTAAAGTGGCAGTGCTTTGTGAGAGCGGCCATCTTCCTTTTGTGGAGCTGGAAGCGTTTTATGAGAATCAGATTGAGTTTAATTATCTTCAGAGATGCATGCTGGAGAAGTGTGAGATTAAGAACGGTAAGCTCTGTATTGCGGGCTATGAGTATGATTATGTATTTGATGTTAGTGACAATGCACATATCGATGGCCTTACATATATTAACGGTATTGAGGATATCAGTGAACGAGATATTGTTACGGATAAGAAATGTCCTAAGCTTGTGGCTACTCATTTATTTAAGAATGATTTAGATATGTACTTCTTTGTAAATGAAAGTCTTGATGAGCTTAACGATCTCAGAGTTACGATTAAGGGTGAGCATGACCTTGTTGCATACGATATGTGGAGCGGCAAAGCTTACAGCCTTGAAGCACAAAAGTCAGCCGGAAAGACTACATTTTGTCTTTCACTTGATGGCAGGGGAAGTATCCTTATCATAGCAGCCGATGAAGACATAACAGCAGCAGCAACTGCTGCCACATTGCCTTATAAGGCAAAAGCTAATATTATCGATGTTACGGAGAGTCTGGAGCTTATTTGTGACAAGGAAGATATTTTTGAAAAGACATATGCCATGAATTATAAGGTAGAAAATCCGCTTGGTAATGAGGTATTAAGCGTAACGGCAGAAGAGATGGCTGAGTGCTGGTGTAATGGCACATTTATAGGTGTAAGCTTCTATAATAAGCATAAATTTGAGTGCGGACCATTCCTTAAGCCGGGTGATAATGCCATAAAGATAGTAGTTACCGGTAATGCGGCTAACCGTTATACAGACAACAGAATACCTTATGGTGTGGGTCTTGACTTAAAGTAATAAGATAACATACTCTGAATGGAATATTTATATACTACAGGGCATCATCTGTGCTGCGTAAGTAGCTGTCGGTTGATGCCCGGGTTTATGTTTAGTTAACGGATAAAAGTTTGAAAGGAAAATTACAAAGTGGGTATACAATTATCAGATCATTTTACTTATGGAAAATTATTGAGATTTACATTACCATCCATTATTATGATGATTTTCACATCGATTTATGGTGTGGTTGACGGATTTTTTGTATCAAATTATGTCGGCAAGACACCGTTTGCGGCAGTTAATTTTATTATGCCGTTTCTTATGATACTTGGAGCCTTTGGCTTTATGTTTGGAACAGGCGGCAGTGCGCTTGTGGCAAAAACCATGGGCGAGGGTGACAAAGAGAAGGCAGTCAGACAGTTTTCGCTTTTTATATATGTGTCAATTATCTGTGGTATTGTGGTTGCAGTGCTGGGAATTATTTTTATAAGACCGGTTGCGGCACTTTTAGGTGCAGAGGGTGAGCTGCTTGACAACTGTGTGCTTTATGGAAGAATCATTCTTATTGCAATCCCTGCATATATGCTCCAGCAGGAGTTTCAGAGCTTTCTTATTACAGCGGAAAGACCGCACATGGGTCTCTGGGTCACGGTTGCGGCAGGTGTTACGAATATGGTGCTTGACTGGCTTTTTGTGGCAGTATTCAAATGGGGGCTTGTGGGAGCGGCCGTTGCAACCGCCATCAGTCAGGTTATAGGTGGAATAATACCACTTATTTATTTTTGTTTTCCGGATAAAAGTATTCTGAGATTGACAAAAACAAAGTTTGACGGTGGAGCACTTCTTAAGGCGTGCACCAATGGCTCATCAGAGCTTATGAGCAATATTTCAATGTCACTTGTCGGAATGCTCTACAATGTGCAGCTTATGAATTATGCCGGTGAAAATGGTGTTGCAGCTTATGGCGTACTTATGTATGTAAATATGATTTTTATTGCGGCATTTATCGGATATTCAATCGGTACCGCTCCGGTTATCGGATTTAACTATGGCGCAGGAAACAGTAGAGAATTAAAAGGACTTCTTAAGAAAAGTATAATCATAATTTCAATTTTTTCAGTGGCAATGCTTATAATGGGACAGGTTCTTGCAAAGCCGCTGGCATTGATATTTGTAAGCTATGATAAGGAGCTTCTCGCACTTACATTAAGAGGATTTGCCATATTTTCATTTTCATTCCTCTTTGCAGGAATGGCAATATTTGGTTCTTCATTCTTTACGGCACTCAATAACGGACTTGTTTCAGCGGTTATATCGTTCCTTAGAACTCTTGTGTTCCAGATAGCGGCTGTAATTATTCTTCCACTTATATGGGAGATTGACGGAATTTGGATGTCAGTTGTAGTGGCTGAGTTTATGGCGGTTGTGGTAACGGTTATATTCATGATTGCAATGAGGAAAAAATACAACTATTAGGCTTGCAGGATTGAGTTTATGTCATGGGAGGCAGAACAGAGATGCAGAAAGATGAATTTAAGGTCTATTTTGAAGGAAGCTTTTGGGGACATCGTGGCAGGGCGCATGCCGGAAAAGCGGTAGCAGTCGGTAAAAGTTTTAAATGGGCAGGCAATGAGTGGTATATTCCTGCACTGTATATATGCTCGCAGGGGATTGTTATAGATTACTGTGTGGGGATAGAATCACAAAAAATCAAGGATTTTGTGGATGAATATGCAAAGCTTGGAGATGCCTGTTGTTGTGAGGGTGAAGAATATGAAATGCTTATGAATAATAATCCTACAGACGTGGATTTTACTGGTTTTGTAAGCGTAAATTCGAAAGAACTTAAAGCTCTGCATGGATGTGGGGTCTGCTGGATGCCAAAAGAGTGCCTGATGCCGGAGGAATGTAATTGCTCCGAAGCAGAAGAAGTGGCAGCATATTATGGACTTGATAAGAGTAAAGGCTGGGTTATACAAAGATGCTCATATGCGTGGAACACGCTTAGAAAGCCACGGCTTAATAAAATAACATTAAAGCTCAAAAAGTCTCCGGTGGCAGTACGGGGCATAAAATTTAAGACACCTCTGCCGGAAAAGGAGATTAAATTTGCACACCCCATCACAGGAACAGAACATGTGCTCACAATTACAGGTCTTGAAAAAGAGAAGCACAATGTTAATAAACTTATGCCGAAATACAAATTCCCGCAATATAGTACACATATGACATATACCCTTACGCCTGACATTCCTGACATGGAATACAATATATGCGATGTCAGAAAAAATGATACACCTGTTTTAAAGGATGCAGACGGTTCCGACAGCCTGGGGGCATCGATTGCGATAATCGGTGGTGCAGACGGTCCGACTGCCATATTTATGAGCAGAACCCGAGACAAAATTAAAACTCATATGGCATGCTCGGCACTCACCTTCGAGCCTGTGGAAGAAGTCACATGGTGCATGAGCTTCTGGAATAATATGTATGAGGATATGGAAATTGTATTTGACAGTGTCACTGCATTTTAAAGGCAGATAAAGGCAGCAGTTTATATGTGCTTATAATAAAATATCGCAAGCTGTGTGCGGTCACGAAGCTCAAGCTTTTCAAGGATGGTACTTATGTAGTTTCGCACCGTTCCTTCACTTAAGAATAATTCGCCGGCAATTTCCTTATTACTTTCACCGTTTGCAACGTGTGTTATAATATCAATTTCACGGTCGGTAAGGTCAAAGCTTTTCATTGCATGGTCAAAGCTGCCATTGCCCATGCTTGGGAGCTTTGCGATAATCTCGTCGCCAAATACACGCTGTCCGCTTTCTATGGCTTTAAGTGATGGGATTATGCTGTCAAAATTCTGTTTTAAAAGATATCCCTTGGCACCGATTTTCAGAGCCTTGGCAATGTATTCATTATCTGCAAATGTAGTAAGAAATAAAATTCTGGCATCCGGGTGTTTTTCAATGATTTTTTCACCGGCATCAACACCCAGCATATTATTCATGCGGATATCCATAAGTATTAAGTCGGGGGTATGCCTGTCATAAAGAGCTATGGCATCCTCCCCGCTGTTGCCGATGGCAATAACCTTATAAGAGGCATCACTTTCAAGTATCGTTTTAAGTGCGCTGCACACTAATTTGTCATCATCAATTATAATAATGTTCATATCATCAGTCCTCAATTCTATTCTTATC
>CAZBHM010000083.1:0-9038 GCA_964491975.1 uncultured Lachnospiraceae bacterium
ACATATGCTTCAAGATGTATAGAGAATGAGATACTTATGTATCTGAGGCGTAACTCGAAAACTAAACTTGAGGTGTCGATAGATGAGCCGCTTAATGTTGATTGGGACGGAAATGAACTTTTACTGTCGGACATTCTGGGAACTGATGAAGATGTGATATATAAGGATATAGAAGATGAGGTTGAACGCAATCTGTTAAATAAAGCAATAAATAAGCTAAGTCCGAGAGAACGCACAATTGTACAGCTTAGGTTTGGCCTTAATACCAAGGATGGAAGTGAGATGACCCAGAAGGAGGTTGCTGATTTACTGGGCATATCGCAGTCATATATTTCACGCCTTGAAAAGAAAATTATAAGCAGACTTAAGAAAGAAATTGTCAAATTTGAGTAAAACTTTTTGAAAATTCTTGACTTAATGAAAAAATTGCTTTATACTATATAAAGCATGGAGAGCTATCGAAGCGGTCATAACGAGCCTGACTCGAAATCAGGTTGCCCGTCAGGGCACATGGGTTCGAATCCCATGCTCTCCGTATATTTAAAGGTGATAAGTCTTTTCGGGAAGATTTATCACTTTTTGTATTTATTGGAGGTTTAATATTTTTCGGACATTGACACTAAATTTGGGATGTTGTATACTTCAGATATAAATATTGGGAGGTGCTTTTATGAGTTATAGGATTATTGAGATTGATCCGATGCTTAAGTCGTTTGAGGATGATATCAATCTTAGAATGGATAATTATAATCATAAAAAAAATGAATTGCTTGGAAAAAATCAGAGTATGGTTGATTTCGCAAATGGACATAATTATTTTGGATTTCACCGCACCAGAAAAGGCTTTGTATACCGTGAGTGGGCACCGGCAGCAGAAAAGATGTTTCTTACCGGTGATTTTAATGGCTGGAATACAGAAAACTGCCCCATGACAAAGCTTGATAATGGTGTGTTTGAGGTATTTTTAGAGGGAAGGAAGAAGCCTAAGGAAGGGCAGAGAGTACAGGCAATTGTAATACATAATGGTGAAGCTTTAAGGCGTATTCCAAGCTATGCAACAAGAGTTGTTCAGGACCCGGATACATATTTGTGGTGTGCGGAGCTTGAGGATACTTTTCAGGCATATGAGTGGACAGATGAGAAGTTTGTGCCAAAAGAGCCGCTTATGATTTACGAGTGTCATATCGGTATGGCACAGGACAAGTACGGTATAGGAACCTATAAAGAATTTAAAGAGAATGTTCTTCCAAGAATTAAGAAGCTTGGCTATAACACGATTCAGATTATGGCAGTAATGGAGCATCCGTATTATGCATCATTTGGATATCAGGTATCTAATTTTTTCGCGGCTTCCTCACGTTATGGCAAGAGCAGTGATTTAAAAGAACTTATAAATGCCGCCCACAAAATGGGTATAGCGGTGCTTCTTGATGTGGTACATTCACATGCTGTTAATAATACTAATGAAGGACTTAATGAGTTTGACGGCACGGTATATCAGTATTTTCATGACGGAGATAAAGGTAATCACAGTGCCTGGGGAACTAAGCTTTTTAATTATGGCAAAAATGAGGTAATTCATTTCCTTTTGTCTAATCTTAAGTACTGGATGGAGGTATTTCATTTTGATGGCTTCAGATTTGACGGAGTGACATCCATGCTTTATCATGACCATGGACTTGGAAGTGCATTTGCTAATTATGATATGTACTTTTCGATGAATACGGATACCTGCGCGGTTACATATCTTCAGCTTGCCAATGAGCTTATCCATGAGCTTAATCCGCATGCAATAACAATAGCAGAGGATATGTCAGGAATGCCGGGAATGTGTATTCCGGTTAAGGACGGCGGTATAGGTTTTGATTACAGACTGTCAATGGGTACGCCGGATTTATGGATTAAGCTGTTAAAAGAAGCCTCTGATGAGCAGTGGGATATGTTTAAGCTCTGGTATGAGCTTACAGGTCGGAGGCCGGAGGAGAAAAATATAGGCTATGCGGAATCACATGACCAGGCACTTGTGGGAGATAAGACAATTATGTTCAGACTCTGCGATGCTTTAATGTATACAGATATGAGTAAAGATTCACAAAGTCTTGTTATTGACAGGGGAATTGCACTTCATAAGATGATAAGGCTTATTACAGCAACGCTTGCAGGCGAAGGGTATCTTAACTTTATGGGAAACGAATTCGGACATCCGGAGTGGATTGATTTTCCAAGAGAGGGAAACGGCTGGAGTTATCATTACTGCCGCCGGCAGTGGAATCTTGTGGATGATAAAAAGCTTCGTTACATGGAGCTTAACAGTTTTGACAAGGCGATGGTTTCCTTTATTAAGAAGGAAAAGGTTTTGGAAAAGAAGGTCGAGTCATTGTGGATCGGGCAGAATGATAAGACAATGATATATGCAAAGGGTAATCTTGTGTTTGCTTTTAATTTTAACCCGTCAAGGTCATTTGAAGGCTATTTTGTACCGGTTAAGAAAGAAGGAGAATATAGGGTTGTGCTTTCTTCAGATGATAAAGAATATGGGGGCTTTGAACGCATTGATAAGGAATATGTCTACAGTGCGTTAAGGTCGGAGGATGGACGTATAGGCTTTATGTGTTATATTCCGTCAAGAAGTGCCGTTGTTTTTAAAAAGATTGTAAAAAGAAAACAAAAAGTATAAATCTCTGATTGTATTTTTTGGCAAATTATATTATACTGATTGTATTGCGGACGAAGAATGTCTGTGGCAGAATAGGTAACGGTCTTTGTTACAACAATAATGCTTTAAGGAGAAAAACATGATTATTACAGAGGTTTTAGAAAAAAATGCAAAGCTTTATCCTAATGATATAAGCCTTGTGGAGATTAACCCTGAGCAGCAGCCCGACAGGGCGGTTACGTGGAGAGAGTACAATCTTATTGAAGGGACACCGGGTGAGAAGTACCGCCGTGAGATGACATGGAGAGAGTTTGACGTAAAGGCTAACCGTTTTGCCAATCTTCTTATGACAAGAGGCATTAAGAAGGGGGATAAGGTAGCTATTCTTCTTATGAACTGTATTGAATGGCTGCCCATATATTTTGGAATTTTAAAGACTGGTGCACTTGCAGTACCGGTTAATTTCAGATTTACGGCAGATGAGATTAAATATTGTCTTGAACTTGCAGATGTAAGTATGCTTGTGTTCGGACCTGAGTTCATCGGACGTATTGAGCAGGTTTTTGAGAAGCTTCATAAGGTAAGGGGCTATTTTTTCGTAGGTCAGAATACACCAAGCTTTTCGGATAATTATGATAAGCTGGTATCGTACTGTTCATCAGTGGCTCCCGCAGTTTCGCTTGATGAGGAGGATGATGCGGCTATATATTTTTCTTCAGGAACTACAGGTTTCCCGAAGGCTATTCTGCATTCGCACAAGGCACTTATTAATTCATGCATGACTGAGCAGAAGCATCATTCCCAGACAAAAGAAGATGTGTTCCTCTGCATACCGCCGCTCTATCACACCGGAGCGAAGATGCACTGGTTTGGAAGCTTATTGTCAGGCAGTAAGGCAGTACTTTTAAGAGGTGTAAAGCCTGAGTGGATACTTCATGTGGTATCGGCTGAGAAGGTTACGATTGTATGGCTTTTAGTGCCGTGGGCCCAGGACTTGCTGGATGCAATAGACAGAGGAGACGTTAATCTTTCAGAATACAGACTTTCGCAGTGGAGACTTATGCATGTGGGAGCGCAGCCGGTTCCGCCAAGCCTTATTAAGCGGTGGAAGAAGGTATTCCCTAATCATGAGTATGATACGAATTATGGTTTAAGCGAATCCTTAGGACCGGGATGTGTTCATCTTGGCGTTGAGAATATACATAAGGTTGGTGCCATTGGTAAGGCAGGCTATCTTTGGGAAACAAAGATTATTGCACCGGATGGCAGCGAGGTCTTAAGCGGTGAGGTCGGAGAACTTGCAGTTAAGGGTCCCGGAGTCATGAAGTGTTATTATAATAACCCTGAGGCTACGAATGAGATACTTAAGGGTGATTGGTTATATACGGGAGACATGGCAAGAACGGATGAGGACGGCTTTATCTATCTTGTGGATCGTAAGAAGGATGTAATTATTTCAGGCGGTGAGAATCTTTACCCGGTACAGATTGAAGATTTTCTCCGTGCTCACGATGCAATAAAGGATGTTGCGGTAATCGGACTTCCGGATGAGAGACTTGGTGAGATTGCAGCAGCGATTATTGAGCTTAAGCCTGAATATAGTAATGTAACGCAAAAGGATATAGAAGAGTTCTGCATGGAAATGCCAAGATATAAGCGGCCAAGAAAGATTATATTTGCAGAAGTTCCAAGAAATGCGACAGGCAAGATTGAGAAGCCCAGACTTCGTGAGATTTACTGTGGAAAGAGTCTGGTTGAAGCACAGACTACCAGATAATTACTGACTTAAGGAGAATGAAAAATGGTTGCTAAAGTAATAATGCTTGTTGTATTTTTTGCGGTTATGATAGGTGTTGGTGTGTATTGCCGAAGACATGCCACGGATGTTAACGGTTTTGTGCTTGGAGGAAGAAGCGTAGGACCATGGCTTACTGCATTTGCATATGGTACGTCGTATTTTTCGGCGGTTATATTTATTGGATATGCAGGCCAGTTTGGCTGGAAGTTTGGTATTGCATCCACATGGATTGGTATTGGCAATGCAGTGATAGGTTCGCTTCTTGCATGGGTAGTGCTTGGAAGAAGAACCAGACTTATGTCACAGCATCTTAATTCTGCAACAATGCCTGAGTTTTTTGAAAAAAGATTTTTCAGTAAGCCGTTAAAGCTTATTGCTTCAGTTATTGTTTTTGTATTTATGATTCCGTATACGGCTTCGCTTTATAATGGTCTTTCAAGACTTTTTGGCATGGCCTTTAATATTGATTATACAGTGTGCATTATTGTGATGGCAGTGCTGACCGGTGTATATGTTATTATCGGCGGCTATATGGCAACGGCAATTAATGATTTTATTCAGGGCATTATTATGCTTTTTGGTATAGTTATGGTAATAGCAGCAGTACTCAAGATGAATGGCGGTTTTATTGAGGCACTTAATGGACTTGCGCAGATAGAGGATCCTTCGGTTACGGATGTTCCCGGTGCGTTTAATTCATTTTTCGGACCGGATCCGTTTAGTCTGCTTTGTGTGGTAGTGCTTACCTCACTTGGTACCTGGGGACTTCCGCAGATGGTGCAGAAATTCTATGCAATCAAGAACGAAAAGGCAATCAATAAAGGAACCATTATTTCTACAATGTTTGCGCTTGTGGTTGCCGGAGGATGTTATTTCCTCGGCGGTTTTGGCAGACTGTATGGCGATAAGCTTGATATGACTAATGGTATTGTTTATGACTCAATTATTCCGGCAATGCTTTCGGATATTCCGGATTTGCTTATGGGTGTCGTGGTGATACTGGTGCTTTCGGCTTCGATGTCAACACTTTCGTCACTTGTACTTGCATCAAGCTCAACGCTTACGCTTGATTTTATTAAAGGAACAGTTGTTAAAGAAATGAGCCCCAAAAGGCAGATGTTTGTTATGAGGGTGCTTATCGTTGTATTTATTGGTATTTCAGTTATTCTTGCGATTGTCCAGTATACAAGCAACGTGACATTTATAGCGCAGCTTATGGGTATTTCCTGGGGTGCAATGGCAGGTGCTTTTCTTGCGCCGTTTATATATGGACTTTATTGGAAGCGTACCACTAAGGCGGCATGCGCTGCAAGCTTTATTTTTGGTTCAGGTGTTATGATTCTTAATATGTTATTTAAGAGTGCATTTCCTGTATGGCTTCAGTCACCGATTAACTGCGGTGCATTTGCCATGCTTGCGGGCCTTATAATAGTTCCGATAGTGAGCCTGTTTACAAAGGCACCTGACAGTGAGGCAACAGAAGCGATGTTCAGATGCTACGAGAAGGAAGTAACAGTTTTTTCAAAAGAGTCACTTGGTAAATAAATTTGTGTTATTTTAGTTGACATGATGAAAGCATTTTAGTATATTAGCATATAGATACAACAAGGAGGAAGTGTTGGTATGGAAAACAGGACAGCGACAACAGTTGTAGCAGTTGATGCGATGGGCGGGGATAATGCCCCGGCAGAGATTGTCAAAGGTGCAGTTGATGCAGTTCTTAAAAGAGATGATATTAAAATTATGCTTGTCGGCATAGAAGATGTAGTAAAATCAGAACTTGCGAAATACACTTATGATAAGGAGCGTGTCGAGGTTGTTCATGCCAGCGAGGTTATAGCTACTGAAGAACCGCCGGTTATGGCGATTCGAAGAAAGAAGGATTCATCAATTGTAGTTGCACTTAACCTGGTAAAAAATCATAAGGCAGATGTGTTTGTATCTGCGGGAAGTTCAGGAGCTATACTGGTCGGAGGGCAGCTTGTTGTAGGTAAATTAAAAGGTGTGGAGAGAGCACCTCTTGCACCGCTCATTCCGACAGAGAAGGGTGTGGCACTTGTAATTGACTGTGGTGCCAATGTTGATGCACGTTCATCACATCTTTTACAGTTTGCCAAGATTGGTTCCATATATATGGAGCATGTTGTCGGAGTAAAGAATCCGAGGGTTGCGATTGTTAATATCGGAGCCGAGGAAGAGAAAGGTAATGCACTTGTGAAGGAAACATTTCCGCTTCTTAAAAATTGTACGGACATTAATTTTGTAGGAAGTATTGAGGCCAGAGACATTCCTAAGGGTGATGTTGATGTTATAGTCTGTGAGGCATTTGTAGGAAATGTAATAATAAAATTATATGAAGGAGTCGGAGCTGCCCTTATTGGGAAGATTAAGAAAAGCTTTTATACTAATCTTCGTACTAAGCTTGGTGCGGTTTTGGTTAAGCCGGCACTTAAGGAAACCATGAAGTCATTTGATGCAAGTGAGTATGGTGGTGCTCCGCTTCTTGGACTTAACGGACTTGTGGTTAAGTCGCATGGCAACTCTAAAGCTAAGGAGATAACAAATGCCATTTTTCAGGGTGCAGCTTTCAAAGAACAGCAGATTAATGAAAAGATTAAAAAGTATCTGTTAGGCGAAGAAGAATAGAAAGGAGATTTTTTATGGAATTTGAAAAATTACAGAACATTATATCAGAGGTACTTAACATTGATGCCAGCGAGATAACGATGGACACAACTTTTACGGATGATTTGGGAGCAGATTCACTTGATGTATTCCAGATTATTATGGGTATCGAGGAGGAATTTGATATTCAGATCGATAATGAAGAGGCAGAGAATATTGTTTCGGTTGGCGATGCAGTAGAGCAGATTAAGAACGCAATCAATTAATTAAATATTTAAAAGATGTCCCCACGATGTAGCAGTGACATGATACAACGGTGGGGCTCTTTTAAAGTTACGGATTTATAAAATACATAACGGAGGAGAAAAATATGGAGATTAAGGGATTGGAGAAGCTTATGGAGAGAATCGGCTATACATTTAAGGATGCCGGCATTTTAAAAGTGGCACTTACACACAGTTCATATTCAAATGAGCATCGTAATGTCAATATTGAGTACAATGAAAGAATGGAGTTTCTCGGTGATGCTGTGCTTGAACTTACAACAAGTGAGTATTTGTACGGACTTAAACCATTGATGAAGGAGGGCCAGATGACAAGGCAGAGAGCAAGCATAGTGTGTGAGCCTACGCTGGCACTTTGCGCAGAAGAGATTGAGCTTGGTGAATATCTGATGCTTGGTAAGGGAGAAGAGCTGACAGGCGGAAGAAAGAGAGCCTCTGTTGTGTCAGATGCACTTGAAGCACTTATTGGCGCAATATATCTTGATGGCGGTTTTGAAAGTGCAAAGGCATTTATTTATCGTTTCATACTTACGGATCTTGAGAATAAGCAGCTTTTTACGGACAGTAAAACAATACTCCAGGAGATGATTCAAAGTAGCGGACAAAAGCATGTGCTGTGCTACAGAGTAGTAAATGAAGAAGGCCCTGACCATAATAAGGTCTACACAGTTGCTGCCTGTATCGATAACGATGAGGCTGGAAGAGGTACCGGTAAGACAAAGAAAGCCGCTGAGCAGGATGCAGCTTACAGGGCTTTGTTAGAACTCCGGAAGAGAGGTTAACATGTATTTAAAATGCATTGAGGTACAAGGCTTTAAGTCTTTTGCCAATAAATTAAGATTTGAATTTCATAATGGTATAACCGGTATAGTTGGGCCTAACGGAAGTGGTAAAAGCAATGTGGCAGATGCGGTAAGGTGGGTTCTTGGTGAGCAGAGTGCGAAGCAGCTTAGAAGTGCGAAAATGGAGGATGTCATTTTCGCCGGAACAGAAAACAGAAAACCACAGGGCTTTGCATATGTGGCCATTACCATGGATAATTCAGATCATTCCTTAGCTATTGATTACGAAGAAGTAACTGTGGCAAGAAGAGTTTACCGTTCAGGCGAAAGTGAGTATCTGCTCAATGGAAATGCCTGCAGATTAAAGGATGTTAATGAACTGTTTTATGATACAGGTATTGGAAAGGAAGGATATTCCATTATCGGTCAGGGACAGATTGATAAAATATTAAGCGGTAAGCCTGAAGACAGAAGAGAGCTTTTTGATGAGGCCGTGGGTATTGTAAAATTTAAAAGACGTAAGAATGCGGCTGTTAAAAAGCTTGAAGATGAAAAGCAGAATCTGGTTCGTATTGAAGATATTCTTTCAGAACTTGAAAAGCAGATAGGACCTCTTGAAAAACAGTCCGCTGCGGCAAGGGAATACTTAAAGCTTAGGGATGAGCTTAAGATATACGATATTAATTCATTTTTGGCTGAGTCCTCTTTGCTTAAGACACAGATTACTGAACTTGAGGAAAAAATCACCATAGCAGAAGATGAGCTTAATAAATCCAGAGATGAATATGATGGCAGTAAGCTTAAGTTTGATGAGGTTTCGGAAAAGCTTTCTTCGCTTAATTCAAAAATAGAGGGAATGAAAGAAGAAAATAACCGTAATTCAGTATTAAGGG
>CAZBHM010000084.1:0-8861 GCA_964491975.1 uncultured Lachnospiraceae bacterium
GCCATTACAGGTAACTCTACTAACCCTACAAGATTCCAGCATCCTGTAGCAGGTACTTATAAGAAAGAAAGAATTGCTGCCGGCAAGAAGTATTTCTCAGTTGCATCAGGCGGTGGTACAGGTCGTACACTTCACCCTGATAACATGGCAGCAGGTCCTGCTTCATACGGTATGACAGATACACTTGGCCGTATGCATTCAGATGCTCAGTTTGCAGGTTCTTCATCAGTTCCGGCACATGTAGAGATGATGGGCTTAATTGGTGCAGGTAACAACCCAATGGTTGGTATGACTGTTGCTGTTGCAGTTTCCATTGAGGAAGCAGCAGAGGCTGGTAAGTTCTAAGAAATACAGTAAAATCAAGGGCTATCGTGGTTCTGAATGTTCCATGATAGCCTAAAATTTTGCCACGTAGCACACAAGTAACACACAAGTAGCACACATGAGGTAGCACACAAATATTTTAAGCATAGAAAAAGGGCATCCATGAGCCTGTGAAAAAATCTCTGTAAATTTAAAGACTAATAAGGTCTTCTATGATAAAATAAATTATCATACCGCTACATTCTCTTCCTTTACTGCCGAACCCGAAGTTGTTGAATTTTAAATGTGTGCCCTCTCGTTTTGAGAGGGCTATTTTTGAAAGGTTAAGTATATAATTATCTGAAGTATTTAGTGCAGGAGATACACTCTACCGTAGTTGTAACGGTGGATGATAACGGTTTTCCCGTAACCTGAGCTATTGATATAATGGAATTTGTCAAAAAGCCTATTGAAAGCGCACATTCACTTTTGTTAAAATCATTATTCGCTGAACTTTTATAAAAAAATAATTTTTTTGTTGCAGAGTGAATATTATGGTGATATAATTGTCTAGTCAAAAAAAATAGACTAAGGTAAAGGAGATTTACATATGGGTAAGTATTTTGGAACAGATGGTTTTCGCGGTGAGGCGAATGTTGACTTGACCTATGAGCATGCAGTAAAAATAGGACGTTTTCTTGGCTGGTATTATGGAAAGAATAATGGAAAGAAGTGTCGTATAGTTATAGGCAAGGATACAAGACGTTCTTCTTATATGTTTGAGTATGCACTTGTTTCAGGACTTACTGCATCAGGGGCAGATGTTTACCTTATGCACGTTACAACCACTCCAAGCGTGTCTTATATAACAAGAGTAGATGAGTTTGACTGTGGCATTATGATATCTGCAAGTCATAATCCTTTCTATGACAATGGTATTAAGCTTCTTAATTCTCAGGGTGAGAAGATGGATGAAGAGACGATTCTCAAGATAGAAGCTTATCTCGATGGAGATATGGAAGAAGTTCCTTTTGCTGTTAAGGATGAAATAGGTCGTACAGTTGATTATGTTGCAGGACGTAACAGATATGTAGGCTACTTAATTTCACTTGCACCATATTCGTTCCGTAACATAAAGGTGGGACTTGACTGTGCTAATGGTAGTGCATGGCAGATTGCAAAAAGTGTGTTTGATGCACTCGGAGCGCAGACGTTTGTTATAAATGCTAATCCGGATGGTCTTAATATAAATACAAATTGTGGTTCTACACATATTGAAGTATTACAGAAGTATGTGGTAGATAATGGTCTTGATGTTGGTTTTGCTTATGATGGAGATGCTGACAGATGTATAGGTGTTTCAGGGGATGGAACAATTATTGATGGTGATCTTACACTTTATATTTATGGTACATATATGAAGGAAAGAGGTAAGCTTCTCAATAATACTGTAGTAACTACGGTTATGTCTAACTTTGGTTTGTATAAGGCATTTGACGAGGCTGGTATTAATTACGAGAAGACTGCAGTGGGTGACAAATATGTGTATGAAAATATGGTTACTAATGGTCACAGAATTGGTGGCGAGCAGTCAGGACATATAATTTTTAGTAAGTATGCAACTACAGGTGATGGTATTATTACGTCACTTAAGCTTATGGAGGCTATGCTTGCGAAGGAGCAGCCGTTGTCAAAACTTGCAGCTCCTGTTAAGATTTTTCCACAGGTACTTAAAAATGTGCGTGTAAAGAGCAAGCCTGAGGCAAGAGGTGATGAGGCTGTTATTGCAGCAGTAGCAGCGGTAACAGATAAGCTTGGTAATGACGGAAGAATTCTTGTGCGTGAGAGTGGCACAGAGCCGGTTATCCGTGTAATGGTTGAGGCAGCTACACTCGATGAGTGTGAAGCATATGTAGATGAGGTTATTGAAGTTATTAAAAAGCAGGGTCATACTGTATAATCAGGAGGAGAAAAGCAATGATTATTATTAAGACAAAGAATTATGATGAACTTAGCAGAAAGGCGGCAGACATTATTGGGAGTGTAGTAGTGTTAAAGCCTGATGCAGTACTTGGTCTTGCTACAGGCTCAACACCTGTAGGAACTTACAAGGAGCTTATTCGCGATTATGAAGCAGGAAAGCTTGATTTTTCAGCGGTTAAGTCTGTTAATCTTGATGAGTATAAGGGACTTCCGGGAGACCATGACCAGAGCTATAGGTATTTTATGAATACTAATTTATTTAACCACGTTAATATTGATAAGGCTAATACAAATGTGCCGAGCGGTATTGTTTCAGATGGTGAGGCTGAGTGCGAGAGATATAATGCTCTTATTGAGGAGCTTGGCGGCATTGATTTACAGCTCCTTGGTATTGGTGGCAATGCACACATCGGTTTTAATGAGCCATGTGACGAATTTGTTAAGGGAACACATCTTGTGACACTTGAAGAGGGAACAAGAGAGGCTAATGCGAGATTTTTCGCATCCATAGATGAGGTTCCTACACAGGCATATACAATGGGTATTAAAAATATTATGTCAGCTAAGAAAATTCTTTTACTGGCTAATGGCAAGGCAAAGGCACAGGCTGTATATGATACATGTTTTGGACCGGTTAAGCCGCAGGTTCCGGCATCTATTCTTCAGTTACATGAAGATTGTATCGTAATTGCAGATGAGGATGCATTAAGCCTTTGTGTAGAGAAGGGTGTGTTATAATGGAAAATGCAAAGATAAGCAGTCTTTATACACTTAATGAGACTATAGCCGGGGACTATCTTTCTAGATTTGAGTATCCGTGGGAAGCACTTAAGGGCATAAGTGATTATATAAAGGAGCTTGGAGCCACACTTGACCCTGAAGTATATGAAAAACGCGGAGAGAATATATGGGTAGCTAAAAGTGCCAAAGTTGCACCTACGGCATGTCTTAATGGTCCGCTTATTATTGATGAGGATGCAGAGATTCGTCATTGTGCGTTTATAAGAGGAAGTGCAATTGTAGGTAAGGGTTCGGTTGTGGGCAACTCAACAGAGCTTAAGAATGTTATTATTTTTAACAGCGTGCAGGTACCGCATTATAACTATGTTGGTGATTCTATTTTAGGTTATAAATCACACATGGGTGCAGGTTCAATTACTTCTAATGTTAAGTCAGATAAGACTTTGGTTGTGGTTAAGGATATATACGATACAAAGGAAGAAATTGCAACAGGTCTTAAGAAATTTGGTGCAATGCTTGGAGATTATGTTGAGGTAGGCTGTAATTCCGTACTTAATCCGGGAACTGTTATAGGCAGAAACAGTAATATTTATCCGCTTTCACGTGTGAGAGGTGTTATACCATCAGGCAGGATATTTAAGGATAAGGATAATGTTATTGTAAAAAATAATTAAGATGTGAACCGTCTGAAACTATTAATATAGGTTTCAGGCGGTTTTTTGGTTGTGCGCAATGTGTGTACTCATTATGGGTGTCAGAATAACACTTTGGTTTTGTGAAAAAGTCATAAAAAATATAGTGCATTTTCTTGAAAATGTGCAAATTTGCCCAAAAGACTTGATAAAAATGTATCAATTTGATATAATGAAAGGAACAATAAGACAACATTCTAATATGAGGAGGTTAACATGCTCGACAAAAGCTATTATGACAAGACGGATGAGATAATCGCTGTATACGGTAAAAAGCCGTCAGCGCTGATTCCGATTATTCAGGATATTCAGGCAGAATATCGTTACTTACCTGCAGAGCTGCTGGTATATGTTGCAGGTGAAATTGGAATTACTGAAGCCAAAGCTTACAGTGTGGCTACGTTTTATGAGAACTTTTCATTTGAACCTAAGGGTAAGTTTGTTATCAAGGTATGTGATGGTACTGCATGTCATGTAAGAAAGTCAGTTCCGATTCTTGAACGGCTTTATAAGGAGCTTGGATTATCCAAAGAAAAAGCTACTACGGACGACATGTTATTTACTCTTGAAACAGTGTCATGTCTTGGCGCATGTGGACTTGCACCTGCACTTACGGTTAATGATAAGGTATTTCCTTCCATGACACCGGATGCGGCTTCGGAGCTTATTAAAGAGCTTAGAGAAGGAAAAATAGAACTTTAGTGAAAGCTTACAGACTTTGAATGTATGCCGATATGGCAGAATAGAGGTAAATATGCAGAAGGTAGATAATAGAGAAGTGTTAAACCGGCTTCATGATGAGAAGAAGGAGCAGGTTGCAAACAGCAGATGCAGAATATTGATTTGTGCGGGTACGGGATGTCTTGCAGGAGGTTCAGCCGCAATTTATGAGAGAATGTGTGAACTCGTTGCTGAGAATCCGAATGTTTCTGTGCATTTTGGACCGGAGATTGCGCACGGTGACGGCTCTGTCGAGGTGAAAAAGAGTGGATGTCACGGTTTTTGTGAAATGGGACCCCTCATGAGAATCGAGCCTATGGGTATTCTTTATACGAAGGTGAAATTAACGGACTGTGAAGAGATTTTTGAGAAGACGATTAAAAATGGAGAAGTTGTATCAAGACTTGTATATAAACAGAATGGTGTGGAGTACCAGAAGCAGGAAGAGATTCCATTTTATAAGAAGCAGACACGACTTGTTCTGGAAAATTGTGGACATATAGATGCAGAACATATTGATGATTCCGTTGCTCATGGTGGTTATCAGGCTTTGGCAAAGGCTCTTTTTGAGATGACACCGGAGGATGTTGTTAACGAAATTTTGGAGTCTAATCTCCGCGGAAGAGGGGGCGGAGGCTTCCAGACCGGTTATAAGTGGAAACAGGTGGCAAGGCAGCCTGAAAAGGTAAGATATGTTGTATGTAATGGAGATGAGGGCGACCCCGGTGCTTTTATGGACAGAAGTATCATGGAAGGTGACCCGCATAAGATGATAGAGGGCATGATGATTGCAGCTTATGCAGTTGGTGCGAAGGAAGGATACATATATGTACGTGCAGAATATCCGCTTGCAATAAGCCGTCTTAAGAAAGCTATATCAGATGCCGAAGAGAGCGGACTTTTGGGCGATAATATTATGGGAACGGATTTTTGTTTCCGTTTACATATAAACAGAGGTGCAGGTGCTTTTGTATGTGGTGAGGGCAGTGCGCTTACTGCATCTATCGAAGGCAACAGAGGCATGCCGCGTGTTAAACCGCCGAGAACGGTTGAACAGGGCTTATTTGATAAGCCGACTGTGCTTAATAATGTTGAAACTTACGCTAATGTGCCTATGATTATTAATAAGGGAGCGGAGTGGTTTAAAACCATAGGACCTGCAACAAGTCCGGGAACCAAGGCGTTTGCACTTACGGGTTCAGTTAAAAATACAGGTCTTATCGAAGTTCCGATGGGAACAACGCTTCGCGAGGTTATTTTTGAAATCGGCGGCGGTATTAAAAATGATGGTGAATTTAAGGCTGTACAGATAGGAGGACCTTCAGGTGGATGCCTTATTACACCACATCTTGATGTAAGCCTTGATTTTGATTCTTTAAAGAAAATGGGGGCAATGATTGGTTCAGGCGGTCTTGTTGTTATGGATTCAAATACATGCATGGTTGAAGTTGCCAGATTCTTTATGAATTTTACACAGAATGAAAGCTGTGGAAAGTGTGTTCCATGTCGTGAAGGTACAAAGCGTATGCTTGAAATACTTGAACGTATTGTAGCAGGTAACGGAAGACTTGAGGATTTAGACCTGCTGGAAGAGCTTGCAACGACCATTACTGATACGGCACTCTGTGGTCTTGGTAAGAGTGCTTCACTTCCTGTTATGAGTACACTTAAGGTATTTAGGGATGAATATATTGAACATGTGGTTGATAAGAAGTGCAAATCGGGAACCTGTACGGCGCTTCGGAAGTATGTAATTGACCCTGAAGTATGTAAGGGCTGTTCAAAATGTGCGAGAAATTGTCCTGTTGGTGCAATTTCGGGTAAGATTAAAGAACCATTTAAGATTGACAGTTCAGCTTGTATCAAATGTGGTGCCTGTGCCGGTAACTGTCCGTTTAGTGCAATAAAGCTTGAGGCATAGGAGGGTTAAGCATGAAATATATTACGATTAATAATAGAAAAGTACCATTTGAGGATGAGAAGAATCTGCTTACGGTTATTCGCAAGGCGGGTTTTGATTTGCCGACATTCTGTTATCATTCGGAGCTTTCGATTTATGGAGCATGCCGCATGTGTGTTGTAGAGGATGACAAGGGTAAGATTTTTGCTTCATGTTCAGAAGTTCCGAAGGATGGTATGGTTATTTATACCAATACGCCAAGGCTTCAGCATCACAGGAAAATGATAGTGGAGCTTCTTTTGGCATCACATTGCAGGGACTGCACAACATGTCGTGAGAACGGAACATGTACATTACAGAAGCTTGCTAATCAGCTCGGTATAGATATGGTACGTTTCCAGAATACTAAAGAGCAGCTTAAGCTTGACACATCATCTAATTGTATTGTGATTGACCCTAATAAGTGTATACTTTGTGGTGACTGTGTACGTACCTGTGAAGAAATTCAGGGCATAGGTGTTCTTAATTTTGCACATCGTGGTTCTAAAATGCGTGTGACTCCTGCGTTTGGCAGGTCTATGGCTGAGACAGACTGTGTAGGCTGCGGCCAGTGTCGTGTAGCATGTCCGACAGGTGCGATTACCATTAAATCTAACGTACATGCAGTGTGGGATGCGATTGCAGATAAGAGTAAGAGGGTCGTTGTTCAGATTGCACCGGCTGTAAGAGTGGCGATAGGTGACAGCTTCGGCATTCCAAAGGGCGAGAACTGTATCGGACGGCTAACGGCAGCTCTTAGGAGAATGGGATTTGATGAGATTTATGATACTAATTTTGCGGCGGATCTTACGGTAATTGAAGAGTCTGAGGAATTTTTAAAACGCCTCGAAAAAGGAGAAAAGCTTCCACTCTTTACATCATGCTGTCCGGGCTGGGTGAAGTTTTGTGAGAATAAATATCCTGAATTTAAGGAAAATATTTCAACCTGCCGTTCTCCGCAGCAGATGTTTGGCGCACTTCTTAAGGAAGATGCATGTATGCATCCTGAGGATACAAGACAGACCATTGTTGTGTCAATAATGCCATGTACGGCTAAGAAGAATGAAATTGTCCGTCCTGAGCATTTCACCGACGGAGTGCAGAATGTTGACTATGTGCTTACAACGGTTGAGGCTGCGAGGATGATACGTGAGGCAGGAATTGACCTTGCAAAAATGCCATCAGAGTCATTTGACATGCCGTTTGGTATTGCTTCAGGTGCGGGAGCAATCTTTGGCGTAACAGGCGGAGTTACGGAGGCTGTTATCAGAAGGCTTGTTAACAGCAGCAAGCTTGAGACACTTGAAGAGATAAGCTTTAGTGGTGTGCGCGGCACGGAAGGAATAAGAGAACTTACGGTTGTATATGAGGGACGCGAGGTTAAGATTGCCATTGTTAATGGTCTTGGAAATGCAGATAAGCTTCTTAAAAAGATGAAAGCTGGCGAAGAAGGTTATGATTTTGTTGAAGTTATGGCCTGTAAGCGCGGTTGCATAATGGGTGGAGGCCAGCCTGTTTTTGCCGGTGACAGAACTAAAAGCGCACGTATTGAGGGCATGTACGAAATTGATAAAAATTCACAAATTAAGATTTCGTCGGAGAATCCTTTTGTAAAAGAAGTTTATGATACCATATTAAAGGGTAAGGAGCACAAGCTTTTACATAATCATTATGAGGAACATGATGAATGCTGTAATTGTGATTAATTAAGTAATAACACAACCCCTGAAGGTAATATACTGTATTAACGGAATTATCTTTGGGGGATTTTTATGGATAAATTAAGGAAATATCTGATTATCGGAATAATTTTTACGGTGATTGTGGGAACAATATCACATTTTGTGTATGATTTAACCGGTGAAAATTTTATAATCGGGCTATTTTTTCCGGTAAATGAATCAACCTGGGAACATATGAAGCTTGTATTTTTTCCAATGCTGGTGTACTCGATATGGCTGTCAAACAGGCTTAAAGGTGATATGCCGTGTATTTTAAATGACCTGACACTTGGAGTTTTTGCAGGAACTTTTGCGATACCTGTCATATTTTATACTTATTCGGGGATTTTGGGTTTTAATGTCGGATGGCTTAATATACTTACGTTTGTAATAAGCGTAATTATCGGATATTTGGTTGCATATGCTATTGTTGCCGCTTCGACGGGTGCTAAAAAATGTAGTAATAAATATTCAAGAGTTTTAAAAGCAGCGCTGTTTATAATGATTGTGGCATTTATGATATTTACTTATTACCCGCCGGATATAGGATTGTTTTGGGAGGGATGAATGTGTTTTGAAATAAGGCTACCGCAGCAATCCCACTGGCTTTAGACGGTGGGTTAAGGTAGACAAAAGTAGAGGTTTGTGTTATATTTATGGTATTGGAACATGGAAAGCTAAAAACAGACAATAGCATAAGAAGAATAAATAGGGCAGGGACTGCCCGAATTAACGCCTGTGGAGATAGTAGGTTACGAGGTC
>CAZBHM010000085.1:0-8846 GCA_964491975.1 uncultured Lachnospiraceae bacterium
AAATATAATAATTTAATAAAATGTTTCACGTGAAACATTGGTTTTAAATAATTATTATTAATGTTTCACGTGAAACATTTTGTTAAACAAATTTTAAAACATAAAAATTGACACCTTCATAATTACATATTGTAATTTATGAAAGTGCCGAAAATTATAATAGAATGTAACAGTTCGCCATACTGTTATAATAATTTACAACTTAACCAAATTATTTTTAATTGCAAATACAGCAGCCTGTGTCCTGTCAGATACATTTATTTTCTTAAATATGTTTGAAATATGATTCTTAACTGTTCTCTCACTTATATTAAGCTTATATGCTATTTCTTTGTTAAAAAGTCCCTCAGATAAAAGTATTAACACTTCTACTTCTCTTTTTGTAAGCTTTTCCAGTTGCTCATCCTCTGCACCTTTATTCATTAATTTTTGGTTCAAAATAGGAATTAAATCCGGCTGTATAAATGCTTCTCCTATATATACAGAATAAATTGCTTTTTTTAATGTAGCCGAATCAGAATCTTTAAGAACATATCCTTCACAGCCGATTTCAACTGCTTTTAATATATATTCTCCTTCATTATGTATGGTTAGCATAATTACCTTTACTTTATTTTTTCTGCTTTTAAGCTCCTTAAGTACCTCTATACCATTCATATTTGGCATATTAATATCCAATAAAAGTACATCCGGCTTTAGCTCCTGCACTTTTTTTAAACAATCGATTCCATCTTTTGCAAAACCTACAACTGTTATATTATCATCAAGCTCTAACAAATTCATTATTCCTTCTCTGACCATAGAATGGTCGTCTGCTACCATAACATTAATTTTACTCATGCTTCCATATCACTCCTTTCACT
This sequence comes from uncultured Lachnospiraceae bacterium, assembly GCA_964491975.1. Lineage (GTDB taxonomy): Bacteria > Bacillota > Clostridia > Lachnospirales > Lachnospiraceae > SIG300. Next base: position 864 of record CAZBHM010000085.1, read on the forward strand.
GGATGCTGCATTATCAATAATTGGAATTTCAACATAAATCTTTGTACCCTTACCAGGCTCTGAAAAAATATCTATATCTCCCTTTAAAAGATAAACTCTTTCATTCATAATTGAAAGCCCAAAACCATCCTTTGCCTTACCTGCCTCTACATCAAAGCCTTCTCCATCATCTTCTACTGTAAGACATATTTTATTATCTGCATATTCAAGGGTAATAGTTATATTATCAGCCTTAGCATGCTTTTTAGCATTATTACATGCTTCCTGCATAAGCCTTAAGACAGTAAGCTCAACTATCTGCGGAATACGTACTGCCGTTGATTCACCCTTTACTTTATATCCGATCACTGCACTGCAGCCTGTCTGAAGCTTATCTATTGCCCTGCTTAATGTTTCGGCAAATCCAATATCATCAAATGTCATTGGACGCAAATCATAAATTATATTCCGCATACCGGCAATTGACTCCTTAATTACCCCGCTCATAAAACTAAGTTCAGTTTTCACGCGCTCAGTATCCTTATCCATAATCATAGAACAAAATTCTATCTTATGTATGAGACCGGTAAGTGTCTGTACAGTAGTATCGTGCAGTTCTCTTGCTATTCGCTGCCTTTCAGCCTCCTGCTGTTCGAGAATTTTAACGCCATATAATTCTTCAAAATCCTTCGACTCATATTCATCATTAGGATCTAACTGATAAAGCGCAGTTCTTAATTCTTCTCGTTTCTTATTAATTTTAGCCCTGTCTTTTTCTAAACTTTGCACACATGTCTTAAGCTCTGAAGCTTTTACTTTTAAACGCCTTATTTCCTCGCGCTCAAAGCTGCGCTTAGGAGTTATAACCGGAGAAAAAACATCTAGTGAAAAATCCATACTATCTTCAAGACTTTTCTTCTTTTTATTAATTTCTTCTATTTCGTTCTTATGAAGCTCTATTTTGCTGTCTACGTCCTGTAATTGCAATCCGACTTCTTCAAGCGCTTCACACATGAAGCCCTTTATTTTATTTCCATATTTTTCCACAAATAAATCAACACCTCTTCAAAGTGATCTTATGATAATGGTTCTTTTGATGGTAACCCTGCTTTTCTTGGATACTTCTTTTTCATTTTCTCATACTTTCGTATAAATACCAGAGTTCTGGAGATATCACTGCCCGGAAGTGTAAAGCTTTCAACCTTATCAATGTCCGCACCAAGAATATTTAGTGCTTTCTTCGCTGTTTTAAGTTCTTCCGCCACATTTCCTGACTTATAGGATATAAAATATCCGCCAACCTTAACAAACGGCAGACAATATTCTGCTAGAGTTGACATATTGGCTACAGCACGTGATACACAATAATCATATTGTTCCCTGTACTGCGTATTCTGACCATAATCTTCTGCCCTGCCATGTATCATATCAAGCCTTGAAAGATTTACTTTTTCTTTTACCTCTTCTAAAAATTTAATTCTTTTATTGAGTGAATCAAGCAGTGTAATATTTAATTCAGGATATGTTATCTTAAGAGGTATGCCCGGAAATCCGGCCCCTGTCCCAATATCTATAAGTGATTCTCCGGCTTTAAAATTAATATATTTTCCAATAGAAATACTATCTAAAAAATGCTTTACAACTACCTCATCGTATTCGGTAATCGCAGTAAGATTCATTACCTTGTTCTTCTCGACCAGCAGCTCATAAAAGCTTAGAAACTGTTTTATCTTTGTATCATCAAGCTCAATATTTAGTTCAGCCAGTCCTTCGGAAAAAATCATAATATCTTTATTCATTTACTTCACCAACTTTTTATAATAATCACAACCGTCAGATTACATATTAAGATATATAAGCAGCACCGATATGTCTGCAGGCGATACGCCCGAAATTCTTGAGGCCTGTCCGACATTTACCGGCTTATAAGCATTAAGCTTCTGTTTTGCTTCTTTTCTTAAGCCTTCAATTGTATTATAGTCAAAATTAGGATCAAGCTTTTTATTCTCAAGCTTTTTAAAATGCTCTACCTGCTTTAACTGCCTTTTTATATATCCGTCGTATTTAATATTAATATTTATCTGTTCAATTACATCCTGTGGAAGCTCTTCTCTGTCTTCATCAAGCTCAGCTATCGCTTCATAGGATAATTCCGGTCTTCTTACAAGCTCAGCAAGAGTAGTACCTGTTACAAGCGGTGTGCTTCCTGCCTTTAAAAGAAAATCCTGAACTGTTTTATTAGCACCTACCACCACTGACTCAAGTCGCTTGATTTCTCTCTCTATAGCTTCTTTCTTAGCCTTAACCTTAAGATATCTTTCCTCCGGTAAAAGTCCTGCCCTATATCCTATTTCACTAAGTCTTAAGTCTGCATTATCCTGTCTCAAAATAAGACGATACTCTGCTCTTGATGTCATCATTCTGTAAGGTTCTTTATTTTCCTTGGTAACAAGATCATCAATAAGTACACCTATATAGGCCTCTGAACGGTCCAGTATAATCTGCTCCCTGCCAAGAAGCTTAAGTCCGGCATTAAGTCCGGCTATAATTCCCTGCGCAGCGGCTTCCTCATATCCTGAACTTCCGTTAAACTGTCCTGCACTAAATAATCCTTCTATACTGTTAAACTCGAGTGTAGGCTTTAACTGTCTTGGATTTATACAATCATACTCTATTGCATATGCATTTCGAACAATTTTAACATTTTCAAGTCCGGGAACTGTTCTGTACATCGCATACTGAACATCCTCCGGAAGCGAGCTTGACATTCCTCCAAGATACATTTCATTGGTATATAAGCCTTCCGGCTCTATAAAAACCTGATGTCTGTCTTTATCTGCGAATTTTACAACCTTATCCTCTATGGATGGACAATATCTTGGTCCGGTTCCTTCAATTGCACCTGAAAAAAGCGGTGAACGGCCAAGATTCTCCCTGATGATTTTATGTGTTTCTTCATTAGTATATGTGAGCCAGCACGATACCTGCGGCTTTTGTATGCTGTCTTTATCCGTCTCAAAGGAAAAAGGAACGACTTTTTCGTCTCCAAACTGTTCTTCCATTTTTGAAAAATCAATACTTCTCTTATCAACTCTGGCCGGTGTACCGGTTTTAAACCTCTGCATCTCTATACCATGTGCCTTAAGTGAATCCGTAAGGTAATTAGCAGCCTGTAAACCATTAGGGCCTGTGTAATTGCTTACTTCTCCATATATACATCTTGCCCGAAGGTATGTTCCTGCGGTAAGCACAACTGCATCAGCATGGTATACTGCACCTGAAAATGTCTTAACACCTTTTATTTTACCATCCTCAACTATTATCTCAGACACTTCTGCCTGTCTTATGGTAAGATTATCAGTATTTTCAAGTATATTTCGCATTGTTCGTGTATAATCTTGCTTGTCTGCCTGTGCCCGAAGAGAATGAACTGCCGGACCTTTTGACAAATTAAGCATCTTTGACTGTATAAAGGTTTTATCAATATTTTTTCCCATCTCTCCGCCAAGTGCATCTATCTCTCGCACCAGATGTCCCTTAGAGCTTCCTCCTATATTGGGATTACAAGGCATCAGTGCTATACTGTCTACACTTACCGTAAACATTATTGTATTAAGTCCAAGTCTTGCAAGTGCAAGTGCTGCCTCACATCCGGCATGTCCTGCACCTACAACAACTGCATCATAATTTTCTTCTAAGTAAGGCATCTTTTTTCTCCTTTATTTACCCATGCAGAATTTCTTAAATATTTCATTTACAAGGTCATCATTAACTGATTCACCGATAATATAACCCAGCTCTTCGTAGGCATTCATCATATCTATTGTAAAAAAATCCTCCGGCATGCCATCCAAAATACTCTGATGAACCATTTTTACACTTTCAAGAGCTTCCCTTATAGCTTCCTTATGTCTTAAATTGGTTATATAAACTTCATCATTATAATTAATGTCACCCGATATAAACATACTTTTAATTATATCCGTAAAATCGTCTATTCCCTTATTATCCTTTGCAGAAATCGAAACTACTGTTTTACCTGAAGCCTCTTCAAGCTCTTCTTTACTTATTACCGTATCCAGGTCAGTCTTGTTAAGAAGAACTATCGCCTTTCTGTCTTTAATCATATCAATAATTTCATAATCACTTTCATTAAGCGGAACCGAAGCATCTGCAACATATATTATAAGGTCAGCATCCGCAAGATTGGTCTTTGCCCGCTCTACACCTATCTTCTCCACTAAGTCATCCGTATTTCTTATACCGGCAGTATCTACAAGTAATAAGTCAAGTCCGTCAAGATGCACTCTCTCCTCCAGAACATCTCTCGTAGTTCCGGCTATATCAGTAACAATTGCCTTATCTTCTCCAAGAAGTACATTAAGAAGTGAAGATTTGCCCACATTTGGTTTACCTGCTATAACCGTCTTTATACCTTCTTTTAATACTCTTCCATTATCTGCGTTTTTAAGGATTTTTTCAAGCTCTTTCTCGAAATTTTCTACCATTGGAAGCAGTTTTTCTGAATAATTATCAAGCGATATATGTTCAGGATCATCCAGTGCAGACTCTATAAATGCTATCTGGTAAAGGATATCACTTCTAAGCTTTATAATCTTTTCTGAAATATTCCCTTTAAGCCCCATAAGTGAAGCCTTGAGTGCAAATTCATTCTGCGAATTGATTACATCTATTACCGCTTCCGCCTGAGATAAATCAATTCTTCCATTAAGAAATGCCCTCTTTGTAAATTCGCCCGGCTCTGCTGCCCTTGCTCCATTTTTTAAAGCAGTTTCTAAAACTCTCTTAGTGACATAATAACCACCATGACAATCAATCTCGATAGTATTCTCTCTTGTATAAGTATTAGGTTCTTTTAATACCAGTACCATTACCTCATCAATAAGCTCATCCTCATCATAAATGTAACCATAATGTACTGTATGTGTATTGCACATAGAAAGCTTTTTGGTACCATTTTTGCTTCTGTATATTTTATCAATAACCTTAAATGCATCGGAACCGCTTATTCTCACAATACCTATACCTGCATTCGTCATCCCTGTGGCTATGGCTGCTATTGTATCTGCTATATACTTCATATTGCCTCCTATAAAAAGCGTAACAGTTCATGACTGACCTGTTACAAAAAAAACTGCCATGCATCAGTCAAAACTATTATATTATAGCAGCATTTGACTTAAACATGACAGTCTTCACAATTCTAGTGATTTGAACGATTATATTCTCCGCGCTCTCGCTTTAACATGACCACTACATGCCTGAACGGCTCTTCACCTTCACTTCTTGTGCTTACATATTTATCATTCTGTAATGCAGAATGAATAATTCTTCTTTCATATGGATTCATCGGCTCAAGAGCCACATTCTTTCTTGTTCTCTTAACCTTATAAGCGATATTCTTGGCAAGATGCTCAAGTGTTTCCTTTCTTCTTGCACGATAGTTTTCTGTATCGAGCTTAACTTTTATATATGAGCCTTCTTCTCTGTTCTTATTAACTATAAGACTTGCAAGATACTGAAGTGAGTCTAATGTCTGTCCTCTCTTGCCGATAAGCACTCCCATGTCACTGCCTACAAGATTAATGTCCATGCTGTTCTCTTCAGGCTTGTAGTCCACTTCAATCTTAACCACTAAAGACATTGTCTTAAATACATCATTTAAAAATTCAATTACTGAATCCTCAACAGTAAGCTTCTTGCAGGCTTTAATAATTGCCGGCTTGCTTCCAATTCCTAAAAATCCTGTGCTTCCTTTTTCAATAACTTCATACTCAAGCTTATCTCTTGTTGTTTCCAATTTGATAAGTGCATTTGTTAATGCTTCTTCAACTGTTTTTCCGGATACTTCAATGTATTTCATTTCTTAACCCTCCAGTTATTTTTTAGAATTCTTTTCGTTATATCTCTGAACCATCTGTGCTTTGGCGGCTATACTTCCGGGCTTAACGTCACCTGAATTATAATATTCAGTAGCCTTCTTAATATTTTCTTCCTTCTTCTCCCTTGCAAGCTTCTCTTTCTCTTTATCCTCTGCAGTCTGTGAAGTACTTATATTCTTAGTATTAATGTTGGCAACCGAAGCAACCTTACTTGGCGGAAGCCCCTTCCTTGCTCTCTTCTTATTATTCTTCTCTACATTACGTGCAATAAGATCCTGTAACTCTATTCTGCTATAATAAAAATTAAGTATCAGCTGAATAACAATTCTTACACCTGAGCTGGCAATCCAGTAAATACCAAGACCTACTGACATTGATAAACATACAAATGCTGAGAAAACCGGCATGAAATTATTCATCATCTTCATGCTGCTTGCCATCTGATTATCATCACTTACATTACTGTTAGAATTGGCCGAAATAAGACGGGCACTTATCCACTGCAACAAACCTGCAAGAATAGGAATGAGAATGGCTATTGTCTTTATTTTGGACATCGGAGTATCTGTTAAATATACACCTCCGACAAATCCATTCATATCCATAATTACTTCTGATAATTCACCGATTGTATCTGCTGCCTTCGGAAATGTTCCTGCAAGTCCATCCCAGTTACCTCTTGTAAATGTATACAACATATCTACAATAAAGTTGGTCTGTGCTTCACTTCCTGCTGCTGCATTTATGGCAGAATCAAGATATCTCTGTGCACTTGCATCAGTTATTATTTCCGAAGTTTTGATCATATCAATATAATCTGTATAATGTACACTGATGCTATTAATTACATTAAGATAAACTTCTTTTACCGAAACTACATATGCAGGAATGTTACTTATAACTCTCCATAATGCAAAAAATACCGGCATCTGTAAAAGCAGCTGTAAACATCCGCCCGACTGGCTTACGCCATATCTTGCATATACATCATTCGTCTCTTCACGCATACGCATGAGGGATTCCTGGTCACTTTTGTCCTTATACTTCTTCTGTATGGCCTGAATCTCAGGATTCATAACCTGTGAAACTCTTGAAAATTTCTGTTGCTTAATGGTGAGTGGTAATAAAATAAGGTTAACAATTATCGTAAATAAAACAATCGCAACACCAAAGTTTCTTATTCCAAACCAGCTTGTAAATTCAAAAATCCATTCCATTATATAGCCTAAGATTCTGGCTATATCTCCAATAATAAACGTATCATTCTGCGTTAAAACAAGTTCAAACACTTTAAAGCCTCCTTAATTCTATGGAACCGGGTCGTATCCACCCTTAGCGAATGGATGACACCTCAGTATTCTTTTGCACGCCAGAAATGACCCTTTAAATGGGCCATATTTTTCTATTGCTTCCATAGCATATTGCGAACAGGTAGGTGTGTAAATACAATGCGTATAAATCTTAAGTGGTGATAAAAACTTCCTGTAAAACTTAATTGACCCCAGTAAAAACTTCTTCAATAATATTCTCAATTTAAACCATCTCTTCTTTTTCTATACCATGCATTTTAAGCAGATGAAAAAATGCACTCTGCATATCATTATAAGATATACCTCTGGCACTTACTCTGACTACTACTACTATATCTTTCCCAATAAGTATCTTCTGTTCATTTAATCTGTAAATTTCTCTTAACAATCTCGTTAATCTGTGACGAACTACACTGTTACCTACTTTTTTACTGACTGATATACCCATTCTTAACTTGTCCGTCGTATTATCAAGCACGTACATTACAAGATAACGATTAGCAAGTGATTTACCATTACGGTATACATTCTGATATTCGCTATTCTTCTTTAAGGATTCCTTTTTCATAAAAATCACATCCTTTTTTTAATAGAAGAAAAGGCCACAATATGCGGCCTATGCTGATAATTTTTTTCTTCCTTTTGCTCTTCTGGCAGCTAAAACTTTTCTTCCATTTGCAGTGCTCATTCTTGCTCTAAAACCATGAACCTTAGATCTTGATCTCTTTTTAGGCTGAAATGTCATCTTCATTCAAACACACCTCCTTCAAATAACCTAATATATATAATAT
>CAZBHM010000086.1:0-8819 GCA_964491975.1 uncultured Lachnospiraceae bacterium
CAATAAATTATATTAAAGATGGATAACTATATGTAACAGGAGGAGTGGCAGAATGGGCAGAGTGTTTCATGTATCAAAGTATGGAAATGATTTTAACAATGGTCTGGCAGAGGAACCTTTTTTAACGATAAATAAGGCGGCAGATATTGCGGCGGCAGGTGACCGGATAATTGTGCATGAGGGCGAATACCGTGAGTGGGTTAAGCCGCAGAATGGTGGGCTGCATGACAAATTGAGGATTGTTTATGAAGACGCAGAAGGAGAGCATGTTGTTATTAAAGGTTCGGAGATAGTGGATAAGTGGGAGCATGACAGGGCAGGTGTGTGGAAAACAGTCGTGGATAATGAGCTTTTTGGGGATTTTAATCCGTTTGAGACTGAAATTTATGGTGACTGGCTTGTAAGTCCGAGAGAAAACAGGGTTCATGCAGGGGATGTTTATCTTAATGGAAAATCTTTTTATGAGGCAGCGACTCTTGAAGAAGTATATAATCCCAGAAAACGTCTGATTAGCGAGCATGAGACATGGGGAAGGCGGGAAGAGGCGCTTTTGGAGCCGGAGCTTAGCGTATATCAGTGGAAGGCGGTTGTGGATGCCTGTAAGACAACGATTTATGCAAATTTCCATGATTATAATCCGAATGACGAGCTGGTTGAGATAAGTGTGCGCCGTTCGTGCTTTTTTCCGGATAAAACGGGGCTTAATTATATTACGGTGCGCGGATTTGAGATGGCACAGGCGGCAAGTCTGTGGGCACCGCCGACATCCGGGCAGACAGGTCTTTTGGGTGTTAACTGGAGTAAGGGCTGGATTATTGAAGATAATATTATCCATGATGCAAAATGTAGTGGCATAAGTCTTGGAAAAGAGCCGTCTACAGGTGATAATGATTGGACAAAGTTTGGCAGAAAGCCTGGTTACCAGTATCAGATGGAAGCAGTGTTTAAGGCAAAGCGTATCGGATGGCAGAAGGAAAGAATAGGCTCTCATATTGTGCGCAACAATTTGATTTATGACTGCGGACAGACAGGAATAGTAGGTCACATGGGCAGTGCATTTTCGGAAATTTATGGAAATGAGATTTATAACATAAGTGTCAAAAGGGAGTTTTACGGACACGAACTTGGAGGTATTAAGTTCCACGCGGCGATTGATACATATATTCACCATAATTATTTCCACAACTGTTCACTTGGTATGTGGCTTGACTGGCAGGCGCAGGGTATCCGTGTAAGCTCTAATATTTTTGACAGGAATAACCGTGACTTTATGATAGAGGTTACACATGGGCCTTATATTGTGGATAACAATATATTTACGGCAGACTTTATGTGGGTAAATGCGGCAGACGGCGGTGCGTATATTAATAATCTGTGCGGAGGCTTTATGAGCCAGTATAAGGTGCTTGAGAGGCCTACGCCATATCATCTTCCGCATTCGACTGAAATTCTTGGTGTGCTTGGCACATATGGCGGGGATGACCGTTATATGAACAATATATTCATAGGAGGAGATAATCCCGGGGAACATTACGGAACTGACAAATTCAATGGCTCGCCGACCTCTGTTGAGGAGTATATCACCACAGCCACGACCGGCAAGTGGGGTGAGGTTGAGAAATATGTTGCTGCAAAAACACCGGTGTATATTGAGAATAACGTATATATGGCCGGAGCTAAGGGCTTTGATAAGGAAACGGCACCGCTTTATGTTGAAGAAAATCCTGATATGTATATAGAAACTGAGGACGGAGAAGTATACCTTAACATTACTCTTCCGGATGATGTGACTGCGAAAAGGGTTAAGCCTGTTAATTCACATGAACTTCCGATGGCGCGCGTTCCTGAGCAGTGCTATGAGGATGGCGAGGGGAAAAATATTGTGTTTGATAAAGATTTATGTGGACAAAAATGTTTTGGCGGCAGAATGGCCGGACCGATAGACAGCCTTAAGGCAGGAAAAAACAGAGTTAAGGTGTGGACAAGGGCAATTTATTAAGTGTAAACTTGCAATAAATAAACAAATGACAAGATATAGTTATTAAAAAAATATAAACACCGGATGTAGTACTTGACAAAGTGGGGGGGGGTATGTTATATTATAAAGACACGCCTAAAAAGTAGACATTTATTTCCAACAAAGGAAATAAAATACATAAGAAAGGATGAAGTTGGATGAAATTTGCAGACAGAATAAGAAATCTAAAAATTGCAGCGAAGCTTAGAACTTACAGAATGTGTATGATTGCCATAATGATTGTAATGGGAATTGTGGCTATAGTTTTGAGCTTTATGATGAAGGCACAGCTTGATAAGATTACAGAAGTATGGGAATCATCTTTATCATATGTGCAGGAGCTTGATACTCTTACATCAGATTACCGTGTAAAGCAGTACGGACATCTTGTTGCTACGGATAAGGCAGACATGACAGCCTATGAAGAAGAGCTTGCTACTGTAGATGCACAGATTAGTGCAGCAAGTTCAGCATTGTCAGAGTTGATTTGTACAGATATAGAGCGTGAATATTATAAATCTATCCAGGAAGACTGGGCTGTTTATAAGGAACAGTCTAATGAGATAATTATATTAAGCCGCGAGGGAAAGCAGGCAGAAGCCGGAGTTCTTATGGTGGGAGAGATTTATGACACATATAAGAATTTTGTTAATAGCTTTGCCGAGCTTGAAACCTATGAAAGAGGCGAGCTTGCGAATGCTGAAAAGATGGCAGGTATCGTATTTGTCGTAATGATTGTAGTTATGGCTGTTATAGTATTTGCGGCAGTTCTTATAGCAACTTCAATTGGAAAGACAATCGGCAATATGATTGCTTTACCGGTTATACAGATAGAAGAGGCAATTGTTGCCATGCGAGAAGGCGACTTTTCTAAAGCAGACATTCTTACTTATGAGTCAGAGGATGAGCTTGGTGTAGTAGAAAAGAAATTACAGGAAGCTTTAATTAATCTTACGGCATATGTACAGGAGATTTCCGAAGAATTGAGACGTATGGCAAAGGGCGACCTTACAAGAAGCGGTGAAGATATTACTGATTTCCTTGGGGAATTTTCAAGTATTAAGGAGTCTTTTGTATACATATTGAAGCGTTTTAACCGTACACTTACTGAGATTCAGGATACATCTGCGCTTGTTGCTTCAAATGCAGAGGAGATAGCAAAGGCTTCACAGTCACTTTCGGAGGGTGCAGGTGAGCAGGCAAGTGCTATTGAAGAGCTTACGGCAACTGTTGCTACAGTATCAGAGCTTGCTACAGAGAGCGCACAGGCATCACAGAGTGCCTATGAGCAGGTAAAGGCTTCTACTGACAGAGCTGAGATTGAAAAGCAGAAGATGATAGAGCTTACCGAGGAAATGGAGCATATTACACAGATTTCGAAGGAAATCGAGAATATTATTACAGCAATAGAGGATATTGCTTCACAGACTAACCTCTTGTCTTTAAATGCTTCAATTGAGGCGGCAAGAGCGGGCGATGCAGGCAGGGGCTTTGCAGTTGTTGCAGACCAGATTGGCAAGCTTGCGGCAGACAGTGCACATTCAGCAGTTACGACAAGAGATTTGATTAATAAGACAATGGTAGAGATTGAAAAAGGTAATGCGATTACAATATCTACTTCTGAGTCATTTGAGCAGATTATAAAGGATATGAATGCATTTGCTGAGGTTGCACATCAGTCGATGAAGAATTCGAATGATCAGGCTAATGCGCTTACACAGGTTGAGGCAGGAATTGAGCAGATTGCTGGTGCAGTTCAGAATACTGCAGCATCTTCACAGGAGAATACGGCAATCAGTGTTAATCTGTCAGAAGAATCGACTAACCTTGATGAGCTTGTAAAACGATTCAAATTATTTTAATTAATGTGACATTTTCTTAAATTTGATAAAACTTCTCTTTGAAAAAGGAGTTTAAGGATAACCCATATGGGATTCTTAAACTCCTTTTCAAGTTATATTCTGTTTATCAAAGCCTCGCCAATACTATTTATCAAGCTCAGAAGTACAGTGCGGGCATCTTGTGGCCTTTATCTTAATCTCAGACAGGCAGTAAGGACATATCTTGGTAGTGGGAGCTTTTGGAGCTTCCGGAGCCTTAGTGGCATTACGGAGCTTGTTAATCCAGCGTACAAAGATAAATACTACAAATGCCATGATTAAGAAATCAAGTAAGCCTGCAAGGAATGAACCGTATTTAAAGCAAGCTGCGCCGGCTTCTTCGGCAGCCGAAAGAGAAGCATAGGTATTGCCGTCAAGTGCGATGTAAAGCTGTGCAAAATCTATCTTGCCGGTAAAAAGACCGAGTAACGGCATAATCATGTCGTTAACAAGAGAAGATACGATTTTGTTGAAAGCAGTACCAATAATCATACCGACTGCAAGGTCAATCATGTTGCCCTTAATCGCAAATGCCTTAAATTCCTGCATTAATTTTTTCATAATAAATATCCCCCTTTCGTGTGTGGTATAAAAATGGTAACAGTTCAGTACGCAGGAACATTCGTAAAACAGCACTATGTGCTAACCGGCAATGATATTGCCTGTTTTACTCATATTTATGCGTTAGCCCATGACCTTACAAACAGTCTGATTTATGCAGGCATAATCATCTTGTTTATCAGGTCATGGCTGAACTGCTGCTAAAATTATAACATGAAAAGGGGACAGATTCAACATATTTCGACAAAAGGCGGATGGCAGAAGCTTATTTTGTAAGCTCCATGAGCTTCTGCATGCGTTCTGTAATTTGGTTAAGGGCATTAAAATTAGCTTCCTGGGCAGAAATCGTTTCACTTGCATGGGCGCTGACCTCTTCTGAAATTGCAGAAATGGTCTCAATGGAATTGATAATCTGCATGTTTGCGCTCATTAACTCGTTTAAGTTTCTGCTAAGGTGTTCAACATGCCCCTGCATTTCAAGAGTATTACTTTTTATATATGTAAAGCTTTCTGCTGCATTTTCGGTGGTATGTTTTTCATCGTTAATGGCTGAAATCATTTTGAGTATAACAGTTATTGTTTCCCTGATGGCAGCCGCTATGTTCTCAATCAGTTCGGTAATATGAATGGTGGCACTCTTAGTCTGTGCGGCCATATCTGAAATTTGTACTGCAACAACAGAGAAGCCTCTTCCTGCATCACCGGCTCTGGCTGCCTCTATACTTGCATTTAAGGCAAGGAGACTTGTTCTTGAGGCAATGCCGCTTATAAGACCTATGATGGAATTCATCTCATCTATATAGTGGTCTAAGGTGTTTAGTTTGTCTGTAACGGCAGCTCCCTCGTTCACGGTATTTTCAGTCCGGGTTACCAGCAGATTCATTTCTATGGCAGCATTTTCGAGGACAGACAGCGTCTTTGCCATACTGTCACTAAGTCTGTCAGTGTCGGTGCTTACAAGATTTACCTTGTCCTGAATTTCTTCTGTCTGATGAATCTGTTCCTGTACGGCATTGGCTGTTTCTGCCGTGCCACTGCCGACCTCGGTCATGGCATCCTTTGTTGCCATGGAAGAGATATTAAGATTGTCTACCTTCTCGTAAATATCCTTCATGCCTGCCTGCAGCTGTCTTGAGAGAAGGGAAAGATTTGTAAGCAGTTCTTCTGTTTTGTCATGCTCTTTTTTTATATTGTCAAGCTTCTGCCGGTTATTTGCGTCTGAGGTTCTGGCTGAGCAAATTGAGTAAAAACCTACAAGCACCATTGCGGTTACCTGAACGATTGCGCCATCACGGCCCTGATATCCGAAACGTCCTGTATATGCTCCGCCTATTGTCATTATAAGGCTTAGAATAACAGTGCCTATGTTTATTTTTATGGAAAAGGCGACATCACCGAATACGGTTACCAGTAAAATCATTGGAATTACAAGTACGTAAATGTTGGCTTCCGTTGTTGTAAGCACCATTACGGAATATGTCACGGCGAAGCCTATTCCTACGGTGTGTTTAATCATAGAAGTTTCTCTGTCTTTAAAAAAGTAAAAATGACCAAGCGCTACGGGAATAAGTGCAAGCGCGGCAATCGTAAGTGCATATAAAAGACTTCGTTCGCCTCTTAAAAAGCGTGAAATGTAAAAAATTACTATGATAAGTGCTTCAATGGTGTGTCCTGTAAGAGCCGTCCGGTTATTTCTCCAGGTATCACTTATCTGTCCTTCGTTCATTTGTGAGATACTTCCTTTCCAGGTAAATATTGCTTTTCGTTACCGGATACTAATATAGCACTATTTTATCCTTATTTCAAGCCCTGCCGGTGCTGCTAAACAGTTCAGGATATTCTTTATCAAGCTTTACATAAAGGGAGGAGGATACAATGAGTTGCAAAACTCCTGCTATAAAATTAGACATAAACATTGCAATGCCGCATGCGCTGTAATCCATTTTTACGACGTACATAAGGAATAAAAGCACCGGTATTCTGAAAGCGAACAGTCGTAACATTGAAAATGTCATTGTAATTTTAGTTTTTCCGAAACCGTTATAAAATGCGTTGGCAGTCGAAGAAAAACCAAGAAATACGATATCGAGGCATTCCCATGTGAATATAGCGACAATCATTTCCTGATAGAGGGCATCGTTTGGTGCAAAGAAGCCGGCAATTGGCTCTTTGAGGATGAAAAGTATTACGGTACCGATTATACATAAGGTTGTAATGTAAATAAGATTTATTATAAAAAACTTTTTAATTCTGCGGCCGTTTTTATTGCCGTAATTCTGGCTTACAATGATAGAGCCGCTGTCTGCTATGGAATTGGCTATATTTGTGACAAGTCCGGCGATGGTATTGGAGATACCGAGTGCACCGACACATGTTTTGCCGTAAACGGCAGTAGCTGCAGAATTAACGTATACTTTACCGAAGCTGAAAAGGAAGTTTCCTATAAATACAGGTATCGAAAGCTTAACGATGGTACTGACTTCATAGCGGTTAAAATTAAGTGAACTAAGACGTATTTTAAGTATATTGCTTTTTCTGAAGCATAAAAACAGGCCGGCAACAAGCAAAAATGTCTGGGCTATAAGAGTGGAAACGGCAAGCCAGGTGCTTGTTACATTTTCGAACGGGCCATATACAAAAATTGTGGTAAGACTTATTTTGATTACAATTACGCCAAGGTTAAGCGCAAGGAGAAGACCTGTGTTGCCTTTGGCCTTTTCAAGTGCAATCATGGTACTGTTTATTGTGGTTATTACAAGGGTTATAATCTGTACGTTATAATAGCCAAGGGCGTTGTCTATGGTTGACTGCGCTGTTTTAAACAGCTTTAAAAATGGCACGCCGATGGGAATAAAAATAAAGGTTATAAGTGCAACGGTAAGTGCCATGGTAAACAGGGTGTTGGCACAGACGGAGGCTTCGTCAAGCTTTTTGGCTCCGTATCTTCTTGCAACCATTATTCCGCCTCCGGTCGCAAGAGCTCCGCCGATTGTAGAAATCATGTTTTTAATCTGGTCAAGCACTACGATGTCGGCCGCATCACCTATATTGGCAGACTGTATTATCATCATGTCATAAATGCCATACAGATAATTACAAAGATTGTAAAAAACCATTGGAAGTGCAACGCTTATTACAACTGTCCACAGGTTACCGTTTAATAAATACTCTCTTTTTTTTAATTCTTTAATTTCTTTTTTACTGAGTTCCATGGTAAATTCCTCGCTTTCAAGCTTATATTAGCACAAAATTTGATATGCTTCTATATAATAATTTGCTATTTGAAAGAGAAAAAGTGCAAATATTGCGGTTTGGTTTGGGACAATATAAAGGCTGCCCTATAAAGGACAGCCTTTATTGTTAAAAATAGTGTAACAGTTTGGTTTATGAAGACATAATCATTCTGATTATCAGGTTTGGCTAAACCGTAACAAAAAGATATTAGCAGATACCCTGTGCTTCCATAGCCTCGACAACCTTTTCGAAGCCTGCGATGTTAGCACCGGCAACGTAGTTTTTCGGCATATCATAACGGTTAGCTGCATCTGCAACTTTAGCGTAGATGTTAACCATTATGTCATGGAGCTTGGCATCAACCTCATCGAATGTCCATGAAAGTCTCTGGCTGTTCTGTGACATCTCAAGAGCTGAAGTAGCAACACCACCTGCATTGGCAGCCTTGCCGGGCATAAAGAGAAGACCGCTTTCCTGGATGAAGTCTGTAGCTTCTCTTGTGGTAGGCATGTTAGCACCCTCTGCAACTGCGAAGCAGCCGTTTTTAACAAGTGCCTTGGCATCATCTAAGTTAAGCTCATTCTGTGTAGCACATGGAAGGGCAATGTCACACTTAACTGTCCAGATACCCTTGCCCTCTGTATAAACAGCTGATGGCTTGGCATCGGCATATTCCTTAATTCTGCCACGCTTAACTTCCTTGATTTCTTTAACTATATTAAGGTCGATACCGTCTGCATCATAGATGTAGCCGTTAGAATCGCTCATGGCAACAACCTTTGCACCTAACTGCTGTGCCTTCTCTACAGCGTAGATGGCAACATTACCTGAACCTGAAACAACAACTGTCTGGCCTTTAAGCTCCTTGCCGTTGTCCTTAAGCATTTCACTTAAAATGTACACAAGACCGTAGCCTGTAGCCTGCTTTCTTGCAAGAGAGCCGCCGTATGAAAGTCCCTTTCCTGTTAAAACGCCCTCGTAAAGACCGGTAAGTCTCTTGTACTGTCCGTACATGTAACCGATTTCTCTTGCGCCTACACCGATATCACCGGCAGGAACATCTGTATCAGCTCCGATATATTTGAATAACTCTGTCATAAAGCTCTGGCAGAATGCCATAACTTCCC
>CAZBHM010000087.1:0-8748 GCA_964491975.1 uncultured Lachnospiraceae bacterium
CTGGGCAGACAGAGGATGTATTCTGAATATTTCCAAGATTGCTAAGATTACCGGGGAAGTGATTGTTCTGACAAATGATGCCAGGATTGATGTGAACAAAGACAGATTAACAGATTTTAGGAATTAGCTTCGCCAATACTGGGTAGAGAAAGAGGGGCTATAGGTTTGACTTTTTCAAACATTATAAGCATGGACGTGTATTGACATGCTTTATGATGGTCTGTTATTTGTTAATTGTATTAGGTCTGAATCAAGTGGCATTGACATCTCCTTATACTGTGTTTATTTTATTTGTACAGAGCATTTTGTGTGTTATTATATTTTGGAAGAGTAATGTTTTGGAAAGTAATGAAAGCGTTGCGATTGTAGGAGCCAATGGAGCGGGAAAGAGCACATTTATTAAGTTATTATGTGGTTTGTATCAACCGACCACAGGTCATGTGTTTATTAACGGGGTGGATGCGTGTTCTCTTTCATTTGCTGAAATACATAAAGTTGTTTCGGCAGTATTTCAAGATTTTCCCCAATATCAGTTTTCGGTTAGAGAGAATATTGCTTTGGGCAGAGAAGGGAAAATTGATAATGAAGAAGTGTTATCAGCAATTCAGCAATTTTCTTTACAGGATGTGTGTGTTAATGGAATTGACCAACAATTAGGCAGGTTAAATAAAGATGGAATCAATATATCTGCCGGACAATGGCAACGTATTGCATTAGCGAGAGGATGTGTGGCAGGTACATCATTTCTTGTATTAGATGAACCGACAGCTTCTTTAGATTCTATAATTGAAGATAGACTTTATAGTGAGCTGAAAAGTATTACGCATATGATAGCGTATCTTTATGCAAAAAGATACATATATTCAGTTATGAAATTGCCGGTTAGCACGCAGTGCGATTTTTCAAATTTGCTCATTTATAGTTTATTAGATAAAGGCTATAAAAAATCAAGCTTTCTCCCAAATGGGATATGATTTTGGAAGAAAGATGGTTGTATTTGGAGATAAGATAATCTTTATTAGAATAAAAGTTGTGTATTGTGGTAGAATATTGAAAAGAGAGTCGAGATGGAGACTGAATTTTCAATAAAGGAGATAGCGATGGAAAGAAATCTATATTTGGATAAACTGATTAGACGAAAAAATATCTGGAACATTCAGAGAACCGCTTTATATTTTAAGGGAGAATATAGGCATAAATGAATGGCCAAGATTATGCGAGAACCTATATCATCGAAAAGCTTATAGCTTCTTTTGGAGTAACTATCCTGTGCACATATCTCATATAACGGGAATTGTTATATCCATTCATAAATAAATCCTTTCGTTTGTCATAGGCGGAAATCCACTGCCTTTAAGCGGTGGGAGGAGCAACGAAAACCGTAATTTGCTATTATTGCGGCACTGTGGTATAATAAAAGCGAAGTATCAAAACTACAGGAGGGTGGCTTATGAAGCTTGGAAATGGTAAAGTAAGTTATAACAGTGAATATCTTATGATGGATAATGAACCATGGTTCCCGGTAATGGGGGAGTTTCATTTTTCAAGATATCCCAAGAAATATTGGAAAGAGTCAGTGCTTAAGATGAAAGCAGGCGGTGTAGGGCTTGTTGCTACATATGTTTTCTGGATTCATCATGAAGAAGTTGAAGGAGAGTGGGATTTTGAAGGAAATAAGGATCTTCGGGAATTTCTTATGGTGTGCAGCGAGGCTTCGATGCCGGTGGTGCTTCGTATAGGTCCATGGGCACATGGCGAGTGCCGGAATGGAGGTTTTCCGGACTGGCTTCTTAAAAAAGGATTTGAAACACGGACTGATAATGAAGAATATCTTGGATATGTAGAAAAATTTTATGGTAAAATATATGAGCATGTGAAGGGACTTCTTTGGAAGGATAATGGTCCGGTAATAGGTATTCAGATTGAAAATGAATATGGTCATTGCGGCGGAAAGCGTGGTGAAGAGGGTGAAATGCATATGAGAACGCTTACTGCACTTGCCAAAAGAATTGGTTTTGATGCGGAATTTTATACGGCTACGGGCTGGGGTGGAGCCGTGACCGGCGGACTTATTCCGGTAATGGGCGGCTATTGTGATGCACCCTGGGCACGTTCTACGGACAAGCTAAAACCAAGCGGAAATTACATTTTTACCAATGAAAGAAATGACGGTAATATAGGAAGTGATTTTAAGCTGGGGGATAATATTACCTATGACTATACGAAGTTTCCTTATCTTACGGCGGAGCTTGGCGGCGGTCTTCAGGTAACGCATCACAGAAGATGTGCGGCACAAGGGAATGATATCGGTGCCATGACACTTACTAAGCTTGGCTGTGGGGTAAATCTGCTTGGCTATTATATGTATCATGGCGGCACACATCCGAAGGGCAGACTTACAAGTTTGCAGGAAACACTGGAAAGCGGCGGATATAATGACCTGCCCGAATTCAGTTATGATTTCCGTGCGCCAATAAGAGAATATGGACAAAAGTTTGACTCTTATGATGAGATTAAGCTTTATGCAATGTTTGTAAATGATTTTGGCAGGGATTTCTGTAAGATGTCACCGGTATTTTCGGAAGATAATCCGGTTAAGCCTGATAATTTGACTGATATCAGATATTCATACAGACATGATGGTAAGAGCGGATATGTATTTGTTAATAATTATCAGCGTTTATATCCCATGAGTGAGCATAAGGCAGTTAAGCTTAAGCTTAATATTGATGGTGAAGTTATAAGTATACCGCCATTTGATTTGGCAGATGGCGATTATGTGTTCTATCCGTTTAATATGAAGCTTGAGGGAAATGATCGAGAATTGGTGGTTATTAAGACGGCACTTGCGACACCTCTTTGTAAGCTTAACGGCAATGAGTATGTATTTTATGCAGAGGGTGCGCCACAGTATAATATTGAAGGTGATATGAGCAAAATTAAGCTTATTACGCTATCCCGGAAGGATGCACTTAATGTATATAAGATTTCGGATAAGTATGATGGAAAGGAACATATCGTTATATATGACGGCGGATATGTGCTTGAGGATAATGGAAAGCTTTGGCTTACCGGATGCAAAGATTTTAAGATGAAGGTATATCCTGAGTTTGCAAAGGCTCCGGAAGGCTTTGCAAAGCTTGAGAATGACGGCGAATTTGCAGTATATTTCCGTAAAAAGAGTATAGGTGAGGTTAAGATAAAGGCGGTTTGTGAGACACTGCGTACTGAAGAAAAGGCAGTATTTTCGGTGAGTCTTGACATGACAGATGTGGATATGGACAATGAAAGGTTTAATGACTGCTTTATAAACTTTGCTTACGAGGGTGACACTGCGAGACTTGAGATAAATGGCGAGACTGTATCAGATGATTTCTTTACCGGTTTTGGCGGTTATGAGGTCGGTCTTAAGAGATTTGCGTTCCCTGACAGCCTTTGTCTTACGGTATTTCCTTATCATGACGGTGAAAAGATATATTTTGAAAGAAGTCCGAAGCTTATTGACGGTGAAGCATTATCACTTGAAGGAGTGACAGTAAGGACAGAAGAAAAAATAAGATTATAAATGTCTGAGGGTTTTCTGCGATGAGTGGAAAATCCTTTTTCATGGTTACATTTTATAGTAACAGTTCAGCCACACAAGAATATTCGTAAAACCGCACTGCGTGCTAACCGGCAATTACATTGCCTGTTTTACTCATATCCTTGCGTTTAGCTCATGCCCCGGTAAACAGCCTGATTTATGCAAGCATAATCATTCTGTTTATCAGGTCATGGCTGAACTGTTACTATTTTATAAAAACTTTATTGGCAGTTAATTGACATGAGGTTTAAAAAGTGGTATACATGAAAGACGTACGAAAATTCGTAACAGTTTGGCTGAACTGTTACTGAAATTCAGTTTAGAGACAAATTAAGACAGGAGGAATATAAACGATGCTAAAATTACTGAAAAGAATGCGAATGCGCGAGATTTGGATGTGTCTTATCTGTGCTGTATTTATTTTGGGACAGATTTATTTTGATTTAAGTTTGCCGGATTATATGAGCGAGCTTACCATGCTTATTCAGACACCGGACAGTGAAATGTCAGCTATATGGGCTACCGGCTTTGAAATGCTTGGCTGTGTTCTTATAAGTGCTGTACTTTGTATAGCTTGTGGTTATCTGTCGGCAAGAGCCGCATCGGGCTTTACAATGAGTGTACGTGAGGATTTATTCAGACACGTTATGGATTTGGGGCAGGAGGAAATGTCTAAGTTTTCCGTACCAAGTCTTATTACAAGAACTACAAATGATATTACCCAGATTCAGATGGTAATCTCGATGGGTTTACAAAGTATTATTAAAGCGCCGGTTATGGCCGTGTGGGCTATTATAAAAATACTTGGTAAGAGTTGGGAGCTTTCTTTGATTACAGGTGGCTTTGTAGTGGTTATGTGCGCTTCCGTGCTGGCAATTCTGTCAGTTGTTATGCCGCGTTTCCGTATTGTGCAGCGTCTTACGGATAAGATTAACAGGATTGCAAGAGAAAATCTTAATGGTATTAATGTTGTTCACGCGTTTAATGCGGAGAATTACCAGAATGAGAAGTTTGATGTAACCAATACTGAAATGTTTAAAACGCAGCTGTTTAACCAGAGATTATTTGCTGCCATGCAGCCGGTTATGCAGCTTGGTATGAACGGATTGTCACTTGCCATATACTGGGTAGGTGCGGCACTTCTTGGCGGCATTGCTGCCACGGATATGGCGGGAAGACTTACCATGTTTGGTGATATAGTAGTGTTTAGTACCTATGCGACATATGTTGTTATGTCATTTATGATGCTTGTCATGATTTTTATGATGATGCCGGCAGCACAAGTTTCGGCAGAACGTATTAATGAAGTACTTAAAACCATACCTGCCATAAAGGAAGGAAAGAGTGGTATGGCTGTTAAGGAAAGCGGCACGGTGGAATTTAAGAATGTTACCTTCCGCTATCCGGAATCTGCCGAGGATGAGCTTATGGATATCAGCTTTAAGGTAAATAAGGGTGAAACGCTTGCGATTATAGGCGCAACCGGCAGTGGCAAGACTACACTTATCAGTCTGATTCCTCGCTTTTATGATGCAACAAAGGGCGAGGTTCTGGTAGACGGTATAAATGTTAAGGATTATTCATTTGAGGCTCTTTATGATAAGCTTGGTTATATTACACAGAAGGCGGTTCTTTTTTCGGGAACGGTTGCAGAGAATATTACGTTTGGAGAAAGCCGAAAGCCGGTTACGCCTGCTGATGTTGATGATGCAATTTCACTTGCCCAGGCGAAGGAATTTGTGGATAAATTAAAAGGCGGCAAAGACTATCATATCGCACAGAGCGGCAGAAATGTGTCAGGCGGTCAGAAGCAGAGGCTTTCCATTGCGCGCGCACTTGCGAGGGGAGCAGAGATTCTTATTTTTGACGATTCATTCTCTGCGCTTGACTATCGTACAGATGCTGCATTAAGGGCAGGACTTTCTGAAAAACTTGGTGATACAACTAAAATTATTGTTGCACAGCGTGTCAGCACCATCCGCCATGCGGATAAAATTCTGGTACTTGACGAGGGCAGAATTGTTGGAAGCGGTACGCATGACGAATTAATCAGAAACTGCGAAGTATACAGAGAAATTGCTAAATCTCAGCTGTCTGAAGCAGAGATGGCTTAAAGGAGGTGTCAGGATGAAAAAGGATGATATGTTTCTTTCCTTGGGAAAAGTATTTAATTATATGAAAAAGAGTATTCCTGCCGTAATTTTTGCGCTTATTCTGGCAGCAGCCGGTGCAATTCTTACAATCATCGGTCCGGATAAGATTGGTAAGATGACAACCATTATGCAGGAAGGACTTTATGGTCAGATAGATTTTGAGGCTATTACAAAGCTTGGTATATTTCTTGTATGCATATATGTTATGAGCAGTTTGTTTCAGTATATAGTGCATTTTATAATGGCTACAGTTACGCTCAATACTGCCAAAAATTTAAGGCGTGGTCTTTCTGAGAAGATTAACCGTGTTCCTATGAGCTATTTTAATGGTACATCACAGGGAGATGTACTTAGCCGTATTACCAATGATGTTTCTACATTGCAGCAGGGACTTACAAACAGTCTTCCGGGAATAATAAGTGCAGTGGCGCAGTTTACAGGCTGTCTTATAATGATGTTTGTAACAGAATGGAGGCTTGCCCTGTGTGTTATCGGTGTTACTTTTGTTGGAATGTTTTTGCTCATGTTAATAATGGGACATTCTCAAAGATATTTTGTTGAAAAACAGGAAAGTCTTGGAAAACTTAATGGATTTGTTGAAGAGATATATTCGGGGCATCAGGTAGTACGTGTGTCAAGAGCAGGGGAACAGATTAACCGCCGTTTTGACGGACTTAATAAAGCTGTTTATGAGGCTAACTGGAAATCACAGTTTTTCTCAGGTGTAATGCAGCCGTTAATGACTGTTATCGGTAATATAGGCTATGTAGTGGTCTGCGTTGTTGGTGCGGCACTGGCACTTAACGGTAAGATTGAGTTCGGTGTTATTGTATCCTTTATTCTTTATGTGCGACTGTTTACTTCACCGCTTACGCAGATAGCTCAGGGCATGACTAATATGCAGACGGCATCAGCCTCTGCAAAGCGTGTATTTGAATTTCTTGAGAGCGAAGAATTGTCTGATGAAAGTCACAAGATGACCGCTGTAAAAACACCGGTAAAGGGTGCTGTTGAATTTAAAAATGTTCACTTTAGCTATCCTGATAATCCGGATAAAGTAATAATCAAGAATTTTTCAGCTGTAGTTCATCCGGGACAGAAGGTTGCAATTGTCGGACCTACGGGAGCCGGCAAAACTACAATGGTAAATCTTCTTATGCGTTTCTTTGAAATAAACGAAGGCTCTATCTCTATTGACGGTGTACCGACCATGGATATGAAACGTGAAAATCTGCATAATCTGTTTGCAATGGTTTTGCAGGACACGTGGTTGTTTGAAGGAACTGTCAGAGAAAATCTGGTTTATAACATGGAAAATGTGTCGGATGAAGATTTAGAGAGAGTATGTAAGGCATGTGGAATACTTAGATTTGTGCATTCACTGCCGCATGGCTTTGATACAGTTCTTAGTGAAAATACTTCCATTTCAGCCGGACAGAAGCAGCTTCTTACGATTGCACGGGCAATGCTTCAGAATGCGCCAATGTTAATACTTGATGAAGCGACATCCTCCGTTGATACACGTACAGAGGCAATTATTCAAAGGGCTATGGATGAGCTTACCAAAGACAGGACAAGCTTTGTTATCGCACACAGACTTTCTACCATAAAGAATGCTGACCTTATTCTTGTAATGAAGGACGGGGATGTGATTGAAAGCGGCAATCATGATGAACTTATGGCAAAGGGCGGCTTCTACCATGACCTTTATAACAGCCAGTTTGAACAGCCGGCATAAAAAGGGAAAAATATTGATATTATTGATTTTTGCATTTAGAAAGCTATAGAATAAAGGGGTTGTCGGTTAATTTTTCACATTAACCGACAGCCCCTTTATTCTACTTGGGCCGCACCGTCAGCTTTTCAATAAGACCCTCTTCGTTTACCTCACGGACGGTTGCAATGGCCATAATATTATAGCCCGCGAAGTTTGCTATAAATTCCGCCTGGGTATCATTTACAATTTCAGCCTCAGCGATGGAATACCGGCGGAAACCAAACTTGTTACGGAAGAACATGTTGATGGCTTCCCTTCCATAGATGTGGTATTCGTTCTGGGTAGCCTGGTTGGTACAGTAGTCGCACAAAATACCGTCAGGTGTAAATAAGTCTGCGAGTCCTGCAAAATCTTTGTTATTCATTGCTTCTACATATTTTTCAATTGGTCTCATAAATGTCCTCCTTAATAAACCTTTTCTGAATTGAGAAGTGCATCGGTTCCGCCGTCCACAAACATTATGTTGCCGTTGACACCACGTGCTGCCTTAGAGGATAAAAATACGATAACCTCTGCGATTTCTTCAGGGTCCATAAGACATTCCTTACCGAATTTGGTAGGAATGGGAAGTGCGTTTAGAGCCATTTTGGCACTTACACTCATATTGGCGGTCATGGCCGTCTGAACATTGCCGGGAGCAACCGCATTAATGGATACGCCATTTGCTGCCCATGTGGCTGAAATACGTCTAACCCATCTGGCGAGAGCGTATTTTGTTGAAACATACAGACTGTTGCCTACAGAAAGGTTGTCCTTGTCGAGAGTGGCAACAAGGCTTAAAATACGTTTTTCATCTCCGATATTATTTAAAAGGTCCACGATGTCCTTGCGTGTTGCACCCTGGGAAATTGTATTAGATACTGTAACAACCAGGCGGCCTGATTTCTTCTTAAGCAAATCATATACACCTGTTGCAACACTTACTGTTCCAAAGTAGTTAAGTGACACTATAAGCTCCAGATTGCCACATGCACCTGATACGCCAGCGTTACAAATCATTCCGTCAAGTCCGTCGGGACAAAGTCTGTGAAGCTCATCTACTGCTGTCTGTCTGCCTTCAGGGGTTGCGAGATTGGCTGATATGTCACCGTCCTTTAAATCTATATTGATAACGGTATGTCCTTTCTTTTGTAAAAGTTCTTTGGTTTTGGCACCGATACCGCTTGATGCGCCGGTGATTGCATAAATACCCATAAAAGTCCTCCTTAAAATTTAAGTATATATAGTATAAATTT
>CAZBHM010000088.1:0-8281 GCA_964491975.1 uncultured Lachnospiraceae bacterium
GATTTAATCCTTGCAGATACGGCATATTTAAGGTTATACTATAGTCAGACAGCTTTGAAAGGAGACCCTGCTTTGACTTATAATGACATAAAACATAATGAAGAAGTACTTGCCTTCTTAAACAAAGGCAACGACAATCTTGGCACGCTCGGATATACAGACCATTCTGCCGCACACTGTGCACTTGTGGCCGAAAGAGGTGCCTACATACTTAAAGAACTCGGTTATTCTGAACATGATATTGAGCTTGTGAAAATAGCCGGTTTTATGCACGATATCGGTAATGCAATCAACAGAAAGCATCACGCCGAATATGGCGGTCTGCTTGCCAATCAGATTCTTTGCAAAACAGACCTGCCTCTTAAAGACCGTATAACCGTTGTCGCATGTATTGCCAACCATGACGAATCCACAGGCGGAGCAGTTGATCCCATTTCCGCAGCGCTTATAATTGCAGACAAAACTGACGTAAGGCGCAACCGTGTAAGAGCAAGGGACAAATCTTCATTTGACATTCATGACCGAGTTAATTATGCCGTAACCGAAACTTTTTTAAATGTTGATACAGACAAAAAAGTTATTACCCTTAACCTCTCATTTGACGAAGATATATGTACAATGTTTGAATACTTTGACATATTTCTCGAAAGAATGATGATGTGCCGAAAATCCGCAGAGGTTCTCGGCATGCGTTTTAAAATGACTGCAAACGGCAGCAAAATATTATAATAATTATAATATGTGAAAAGAGCACTGCAGCAAATCCACAGTGCTCTCTCTTCTAAGCTTCTTCAGATACAGCCCGCCCATACTCTTTAAGTATGACAGACTGTAACATCTCTCTTGTCGCTGTATTAATCGGATGCGCAATATCTCTGTACTCGCCATCCGGTGCTTTTCTGCTTGGCATTGCAATAAACAATCCGCCATCCCCCTCTATTACCTTAATATCATGAACCACAAGCTCATCATCAAAGGTAACTGACACAGCCGCTTTAAGCTTACCCTCCTTTGTAATCCTCCGTATTCTGACATCTGTAATTTTCACCTGTTTTCCTCCTCCGTTAGTTAATTTAGCCTGTTACATCACATATCTGGCATTGCGTTCCATAACTATCCTGATATCATCGGCATCACCCACAAGGCAGCTGTTTGCACGAATGGTATCACGGCTCTCAATTATACAATTCTCAATGTAAGTATTATCCCCAATATAAACATCATTAAGAATTATAGAGTTCTTTATAACGCAATTATCACCAACATATGTCTTCTTAAATAACACCGAGTTTTCAACCACACCATTAATTATGCTTCCACTTGCCACAAGGCTGTTCTTAACAACTGCACCCGGATTATACTTAGCCGGCGGAAGATCGTCAACCTTAGAATAAACCTCCGGATACTGGCGGTAAAAATAATCTCTCACATCCTTTTTAAGAAAATCCATGTTTGCATGGTAATATGAATCTACGGTTCCGATATTTCTCCAATATGTATCCATATGGTATGCATATATATGTTTTATATTCTTATATCTTACAAGAATATCTGATACAAAATCGTACCTTCCATCCTGTACGCTTGTCTCAATAAGCTCTATAAGAAGTCTTCTTCTGATAACATAAATTCCGGTAGAAATAATATCAGAAGATGCCACAAGCGGCTTCTCTTCAAATTCAATGATTCTTCCATTCTCATCAGTCTTAACCAGACCATATCTTAAGGGATCATCCCCCTCAGGGAGTCTGGCCGTAACAACCGTAATATCAGCCTTCTTCTCAATATGCTGTTCCAAAACCTTGTTATAATCAAGCTTATATACGCTCTCACCACTTGCTATTACAACATAAGGCTCATGGCTCTTCTTAAGAAAATCCATATTCTGATAAATAGCATCCGCTGTTCCCCTGAATCCAAAGTTCATATCCTTCTTAATCGTAGGCGTAAATACAAAAAGCCCACCCTGCTTACGTCCAAAATCCCACCACTTGGATGAACTGAGGTGATCATTAAGCGACTGCGCATTATACTGTGTAATAACACCTACCTTTTGTATGTGTGAATTAGTCATATTACTAAGTGCAAAATCAATACATCTGTAGCTTCCTGCCATAGGCATCGCTGCAACTGCCCTTCGTTCAGACAATTCCTTCATCTTTTTACTACTGCCACCTGCCAAAATTATACCTATTGCTCTCACTAGAAGTCACCTGCCTTAATAATATAATCTCCGCTTTCAAGCACACCATTATTATAATCCTCTAAAAGTGTAACACCTGAAATTGCTGTATTCTTACCAACACTTACACCTGCCGGAATAACACTGTTTTCACCAATCGTCACAAGGTCAAACGCATAAACCTTAGGATTAAGCCTGCTCTCTGCATATTCTCCGACACCAAGAGTAACATCATCGTTAATAACGGTATTTTCTGCCACAAGTGCTTTATCAAACGTGCAGTTTTGTCCAACCGTCACATCCTTCATAATAATGGAATCTCTTATAACCGAACCTTCACCAACAACTACGCCCGGTCCGATAACGGAATTATATACTTTTCCATAAATTTCTGCACCTTCACCAATAATACACCGTTCAACAACCGCCCCATCCGCAATATACTGTGGCGGCAGCTTGTCATTCTTAGTATAAATGCGCCAGAATTCTTCATAAAGGTTAAATACCGGAACAATATCAATAAGCTCCATATTTGCTTCCCAGTAAGAGCCAAGTGTTCCTACGTCCTTCCAATATCCGTTAAACTCATACGCAAACAATCTCTGGTTCTGCTCAAAGCAATACGGAATAATGTGCTTGCCAAAATCACAGTTAGGCTGCTCTGATAGCTCAATAAGCGCATTCTTAAGTACCTTCCACGAGAAAATGTATATACCCATAGAAGCAAGATTACTTCTCGGATTAGCCGGCTTTTCTTCAAATTCTGAAATTCTTTTATTCTCATCTGCAATAAGAATACCAAAACGACTGGCTTCTTCAATAGGTACAGGCATGGCTGCAATAGTTACATCTGCATTATTAGCCTTATGAAAATCAAGCATAAGCTCGTAATCCATTTTATAAATATGGTCACCCGAAAGAATAAGCACATACTCAGGATTGTACATCTCCATAAACTCAATATTCTGGTAAATGGCATTTGCCGTACCCGTATACCACTCACTGTTAGTGCTCTTCTCATAAGGAGGTAATACCGTAACGCCTCCGACGTTCCTGTCAAGATCCCATGGGATACCAATTCCTATGTGGCTGTTAAGTCTCAGTGGCTGATACTGTGTAAGAACACCTACTGTATCTACTCCTGAATTAATACAGTTACTTAGCGGGAAGTCAATAATACGATATTTGCCACCGAATGATACTGCGGGCTTTGCTACCTTTTTAGTCAATACTCCAAGACGGCTTCCCTGACCGCCTGCCAGAAGCATCGCTATCATCTCTTTCTTAATCACGCTATCACCTCTTGATGTTATGTATTTATATACGGCCTTTCCACACCATACAAAATAATCCTTTAAAACATTATACCACAGTTTTTAAGCAAAGTGAACTATTTTTTCAGATTTTTTGTATTTTTTTTATACATTTTTATACTAAATTCGACTTGTATTTGAATAGTCAACATTTTTTGACATATAACAAACCTTTTTGCTGAATTTATGTAGCAGTTCAGCCATGACCTTACAAACAGGATGATTATGCTCGCATAAATCAGACTGTTTACAAGGTCATGAGCTAAACGCAAGGATATGAGAAAAACAGGCAATGAAATTGCCGCTTAGCACGCAGTGCGGTTTTACGAATTTCCTTGTGTGGGCTGAACTGTTACATAAAAATTATGAACAGTTCAGCCGGTGGTTGCCAAAAAAGCAAATTAAGCGTATAATCATGGTATATCAAGCAAAGCAGGTGACAATATGTATAAAATAAATTTTAACAATCCTATGCATGTACATTTTTTAGGAATCGGAGGCATAAGCATGAGCGGTATTGCGAAGCTACTTTTATCCCGTGGCTTTAAGGTATCCGGCTCCGATGATACCCCTTCTGAAATAACAAAGGAGCTTACTGCACTCGGTGCAGACATAAGCTACGGACTTAAGGCAGAGAATATTACCTGCGGCATCAGTCTTGCCGTATACACCGCCGCAATAAAGCCCGACAATCCTGAATACATGGAAGCCGTAAAAAGAGGCATACCCATGCTTTCGCGTGCTGAAATTCTTGGACAGATTATAGATAACTACAGCAAAACCGTAGGTATTGCAGGAACGCATGGCAAAACCACAACCACATCCATGATTTCAGAAATACTTTTATCGGCAGATACCGACCCTACCATAAGTGTGGGGGCAATATATCCGCGAATTAACAGTAATTTTCGCGTTGGTGCTTCTCCATACTTTATATTTGAAGCCTGCGAATATACCAACAGCTTCCTTTCCTTTTATCCTAAGGTAGGTGTTATTCTTAACGTGGCAGCAGACCATCTCGACTTTTTTAAAGATATTGATGATATCCGCCATTCCTTCCGCATGTATGCTGATAATATTCCCGAAGACGGATTTCTCGTAATAAACGGCGGCATAGACAATATCCGCTACTTCACGGAGAACCTTAAAGCAGGCTTTGTAACATTCGGCATTACGTCCGACTGCGATTATTTTGCTGACAACATAGAATATAATGAATTTGGCTTTGGCAGCTTCGACCTTATAATTAAGGGCAGGTATGTTTGCAGAATAAATCTTAAACAGCCGGGTATTTACAATATACAAAACGCCCTGGCGGCAGCGGCAGCCACACATGTTCTTGGCATTTCTGACCAAAACATAAAGACCGGCCTTGAAAGCTTCGGTGGGGCCAACCGACGTTTTCAGCTAAAAGGCACAAAAGACGAAGTAACAGTTATTGACGACTATGCACACCACCCTGACGAAATCCGTGCAGCACTTACCGCAGCAAAGAATTATCCACACAAAAAGCTGTGGTGTGTATTCCAGCCCCATACCTACTCACGCACAAAGGCTTTACTCGCCGACTTCTCGGAGGCACTCAGTATTGCTGATGAAATAATCCTTGCGAAAATATATCCCGCAAGAGAAACCGATACTTTAGGAATAAGTTCAGACAACATTCGTATGTTATTGGAAGAAAATGGTAAAAACTCCATATATTTATCCACATTTGAAAAAATTGTTGAATTTTTGAAAAAAAATTGTTCCCCAGGTGATTTGTTGATAACTATGGGGGCCGGAAACGTTGTAAATGTGGGAGAAATGTACTTAAAGAATTAGTTATCCACTTTATCCACATATTTGTCAACATTTTTATGTTTTCAGATATGTGGATTCTTTTGTTTACATAATATCTGTATGCGCAACCAGATTTTTGCCGAAAAATAGCCTAAAAACCACATTATTTTATTTATCCACCTAATTTATCCACATTATCCACATATTTATCCAAAATCATTAAAGTGAAAAACTAACTATTCTCAATTTTGCTTTTTTATGTTATACTCATATAAGATTATAAACGGATGGTGTAGTACGATGCAGAGTTTGAATTTGAAATTACAGACAAACGGGGTCACGATAGTTCCTAACTACTTTTTAGATACATATATGCCTAAAGCAAACGGCGAATTTGTCAAAGTATACCTTTTTCTTATCAGGGCTGCCTCAGCGGCGGCGGCTGCATCCACGCCTCTTTCTGTATCAATACTTGCGGATAAGCTCAACAACACTGAGAAGGATATACTTCGTGCCCTGAAATACTGGGAGGGCGAGAAGCTTCTGTCCCTTACTTATGACAATTACGGCACGCTTACCGGCATAGAATTTACCTCTCCAGAGGAACAGTCACACATTTCCACTGTTCCTTCTGCAAAAGCCGTTTCCTCTCCTAAGGTGGTTATTCCAGACAAGCCTTCTTACAGTCGCGATGCCATAGAAAAGCTTACTAATCAGGAGGATTTTGCAACCCTTCTTTTTGTTGCACAAAGCTATACCGGCAAAACATTAAGCAGTAACGATACAGGTTCTCTTGTTTATATACATAACACGCTCAAATTTTCGACAGAGCTTACTGAATATCTGATTGAATACTGCGTAAGCCTTGGACACAAGAGCTTTAGTTACATAGAGAAGGTTGCCATATCCTGGGCCGAACAGAACATACGCACAATTGATGAAGCTAAGGCGGTTTCAAGCTTCTATAAGAAGGAATACTATCAGGTGCTTAAAGAGTTCGGCATTAATAAGCGCAATCCCGTCGATGCCGAGATTACCATGATTAATAAATGGCAGAATGACTATGCCTTCTCCATGGATATTATCCTCGATGCCTGCAGACGTACCATGAGCAGCATACACCAGCCAAGCTTTGAATATGCGGACTCCATTCTTACCAAATGGCACAAGGCCGGTGTCAAAAAGCTTAGTGACATAAGCATCCTTGACGATAACTTTTCAAGAAATAAAGACAGCAGCCGTTATAAAGCACAGCAGCCGGTCAGTGCAAAGCCCATTTCCAACAAATTCAATAACATGCCTTCAAGAAGCTATGTATATGATGATTTGGAAAAACAGTTACTGGGACAGTAGGAGGTATATATGGCCCTTAATAATTCACAGTACGATATAGTAATGCGCATTTATGACAAGCGCCGTTTTGAAAATAATCACTTAAGAGACCTCCGAATCAGGGAGGTTCATGATAAGGTTCCACACATCAGGGAAATAGAGGCTGCCATAGCTTCTACAGCTGTACGCCGTGCCAGAGAACTCCTTTCTCGTGATGAGGAAACTGCCCTTGCCAAAAGTCTTTCTGCCGATATTGCCGCTCTTGCGCTTGAGAAGGAAAAGCTTCTTATCGCCAATGGTTTCAGCAAAGATTACATGGAACTATGGTATAACTGCCCTGAATGTAAGGACACCGGGTATGTTAATAATTTTAAGTGTAAGTGCTTCCGTCAGGCAGTAATTGACATGCTTTACACCCAGTCTAATTTAAAACAAATTCTTATAAATGAGAATTTTTCTACCTTCACTTTGGAATACTATGATAACACGAAGGTTAATACGGTCACAGGGCTCACTCCTTACCAGAATATGCAGAAGGTACAACGCACATGCCTTAGATTTGTGGAGGAATTTCCTTCCGCCCAGAATCTTCTCTTGTATGGGGAAACCGGCACCGGCAAGACTTTTATGACCAACTGCATTGCACGAGAGCTGATTGAAAAATCATTTTCGGTAATATACCTTACTGCCATCTCTTTATTTGATTTATTTGAAAAGCAGGCATTTGGTGCTGACCCTGAGGACACCCTGACAACAAGAGATTTAGAACAGTACCTTTTTGACTGTGATTTACTTATCATAGATGATTTAGGCACTGAATCGCCTAATTCATTCACAAATTCAAGACTTTTTTACTGCCTTAATGAGAGACTTTTGAGAAACAAATCGACAATTATATCAACCAACCTTACTTTGGACACAATCAACAGCCTGTATTCGGAACGTATTGCTTCACGTGTCTTAAGTAGCTATACACTTTTAAAATTATATGGCGATGATATTCGCATGAAGAAGAAATTGTTGCAGCGTTAAATGCGACCTCTGATTTATCCACTTGACTAAACTCATTTTGGGTGGTATAAATTATGTGTCGTTAAATAATACAATACGGAGGATGTTTTATGGCAAGAGAAGAAATACTTTTAGAAAACCTGCCTGTCGGGCCGCTCGGAATTATTGCTTTGCCAAGCTGTAAGGAGCTGGGCAGCAAAATTAATGAGCACATCGCTTCATGGCGTAATGCTGACGGCAGTACAAAACCAAGCATTGCACCATTTCACAATTACAAAAGGGATACCTATCTTATTGATGCAAAGGTTCCGCGTTTTGGTTCAGGCGAAGCCAAAGGCACAATCACACAGAGTGTTCGTGGCGAGGATGTTTACATTATTACTGATGTTACTAACCATAGCCTCACCTATTCGCTCTGTGGTCAGGTAAACCATATGTCACCTGATGATCATTTTCAGGATCTTAAGCGAGTTATTGCTGCCATCGGTGGCAAAGCCAAGAGAGTTAATGTAATTATGCCTTTCCTTTACGAAAGCCGTCAGCATAAGCGTTCAGGCCGTGAGTCGCTTGACTGCGCACTTGCACTTCAGGAGCTTGTAAATATGGGTGTTGAAAACATCATTACATTTGATGCACATGACCCTCGTGTACAGAATGCAAT
>CAZBHM010000089.1:0-8077 GCA_964491975.1 uncultured Lachnospiraceae bacterium
TCGTAAATGCCACAAGCTCATCCCAAAAGCCGTTAACATACGCTTCCTGCATCGGTGTGTCGTACTCATCAAGGAGAATTATGACTTTCTTTCCATAATAACGGCACAGATAACCAGAAAGCTGATACAATACCAGCGTAGCATCACTGTCATCCATCGTTTGGAAAATGCATTTAAAATATCTGATATCTGTTTCTCCGAGCAGACCAGTTTTTAGCATATAAGAATGTCTTTCATATAAACTTGCCAAAAGCTGACATATTTAAGTCCCTCAAACATTTTCCCTTGTCTGCGTAAAAGCAATTACCTGTTCTGATTTCCTCAAAATTCTGTATTCCGACTGCCGGTGTTCTTCCCATTGTACGATACTTCCTTGCATCATGCCATAAGTATACAAAAACCGGTCACAATTACAAGCTATGATAAGGAAAAGGCTGGCGGTTAACAAAAAAGCAGCCTTTACTCCGTCAGGTGTAGTGGTGGTGTTACTATTTCTTCAAGTTCTGATACAAGCTCTTCAAACATCTTCATGGCTTCTCTGACAGGCTCTAAAGATGCCATATCCACACCGGCAAGTTTTAGAAGCTCTATCGGATACTTAGAACATCCGCCGGTTAAGAACTTCATATAATCTTTTACACCCTCTTCGCCTTTTTCCAGTATACGCCTCGAAAGTGCTATTGCAGCAGCAAAGCCTGTTGCATACTGATATACATAAAATGCCGTATAAAAATGAGGTATTCTTGCCCACTCAAGTGCTATTTCATCATCTATTACCATATCCGGTCCGAAATATTTTACATTAAGCTCCCTATAGATATCATTAAGAAGCTTTACATTAAGGGTTTCTCCTTCTTCCACAAGCTCATGGGTCATTTTCTCAAATTCTGCAAACATAGTCTGTCTGAACATAGTTCCCTTAAACTGTTCAAGAAAATAGTTTATAAGATAAGCTTTCTCTTTTTTATCTGTAGTTTTAGCAATCAAATGTCTTATAAGAAGTGCCTCATTACATGTAGAAGCTACCTCTGCCACAAAAATACGATATCCCGCATTATCATATGTCTGGTTTGCATCAGAATAATACGAGTGAAGCGCATGCCCCATCTCATGTGCAAGCGTAAATACATTATTAAGTGTATCATTATAATTAAGAAGTACATACGGATGCGTTCCATAAGCTCCCCATGAATATGCCCCGCTTCTCTTCCCTTCGTTCTCGTATACATCAATCCACTTATTATCAAAGCCCTCCTTAAGCGCCGCAAGATACTCCTCGCCCATAGGCTTAAGCCCCTCTAACACAATTTTTTTCGCCTCATCAAAGGATACTTTCATATCAGCCTCGGCAACAAGCGTGGCATACACATCATACATATGGAGTTCGTCCACCTTAAGGCATTTTTTCCTGAGTGCCACATAACGATGAAATACAGGAAGACTCTCATGAATTACCTCTATAAGATTGTCATATACAGCAACCGGAATATTGCTGCTTCCAAGTGCCGCTTCAAGGGATGAATTATAATTTCTCACCTTTGCATAAAACGCATCCTTCTTAACGGCAGCATTATAAATTGCAGCCAGTGTATTCTTGTACTTATCATAAGTATGATATAAGCCCTCAAATGCATCCTTCCGGACACGCCTGTTGGCTGATTCCATAAATGTAACATATCTGCCATGTGTTATCGCTTTCATTTCGCCGTTTTCATCCAGAATCTCCGGGAATTTGATATCGGCATTATTAAACATCGAAAATATGTCCTCTGCCGCACCGGAAAATTCGCTTACACTTGAAAGCAGCTCTTCCTCTCTGGCACTAAGAATATGTTCACGGTTTCTAACAAGATTGTCAATAGTCTGTCTGTAATCAGAAAGTCTCTCATCTTTCATAAATTCTTCAAGCTTACAAGCCGGCATCGCAAGAATCTCAGGTTCTACAAAAGCTGTTGCATTCTCAAGCTTAACAACTATATTCTGCGCCTTTCCTGCCATGGCCTGACTGTCTGAATCAGCCGTATCCTCGTGAAGCTTCTGATTTGCATATACATAAAGCCTCTCCACCATAAGATTAATTTTACTGCTTTCACTAAGTGCCAAAAACAGTGCCTCTGCGCTCTGACTAAGCCTTCCTTCATGTTTTTCCTGATAAGCACCTATAAGCTTTTCAGCCGTCTCATACTCATTCTTCCAGGCATTCTCATCTTTAAATAAATCTTCAAGTGCCCACTTATACTCCGCAGGCACCTCACTTCTCTTAAGTAAACCTCTGCCTTCTGCCATATTTCTCTCTCCTATCTGTAATCTGTCACTACTACCTGAATACTTTTATTACCATTATACTCATTTATGTCAGGATAATACAATATCGAAATTACATTACCTTCATTTTTAAGTTTTTGTTCGAGCTTTACCGCTTCAGTAAAGCATATACCATCAAGCACACAGCCGCCTGCATCCTTAAGGCTCATCTTAAGAACATTTCTGTTAGCTCCAAGCAGCCGGTACCCAAGCACTGTTACATCTTTCGCAGCAAAAACCGGTTTTGGATTACCCTTGCCAAACGGCTCAAGAATCTTAAATTCATCTATAAGCTCTTCAGTTATATAACTAAAAGGCATGGCAACATCTATCCATACTTTTTCTATAAAATCCTCATCCTTAAGCGTACTGTTATCATTAAGTCTCTGCCTTAATTCTGCCAGCCGTTCTTTTTTCAGTGAAAGTCCGGCAGCCATTGGATGTCCGCCAAACTTATCAAGACAGTCCCTTACCTTAACAAGCTCTTCAAACATGTTATAAGCTTCTATTGAACGTCCTGAGCCTTTAACTCCTTCTTCAGCATCTGTAATTACAAGCACCGGCTTATAATAAATTTCACGAAGCCGGCCGGCAATTATCCCGGCAAGACTTTCATGACACTCCGGCAGATATACTACCAGTACCCTGTCATCTGCAAGCCCTGTTGAATCTATCATGGATGTTGCAGCCGTAACCCCCTGCTTAGTCATCTCCTTACGACTCTCATTAAGTGCCTTAAGCTCACCTGCCCTGCTCTCTGCCTCTTCTTTTGTCTCGGACATAAGAAGCTCAAGTGCCATATACGCAGTATCCAGTCTTCCCCCTGCATTAAGGCACGGTCCTATCACAAAGCCTATATGATAAGCCGTTATTGCCAGCGGATTAAGCTGATTAACCGCAATAAGCGCCCTCAAACCATAATTTTTTGTGTTCGCAATACGTTTAAGACCTTCCTTTACTATAATTCTGTTCTCACCCTGTAAATCCATTACATCCCCGACAGTTGCCATTGCAACGAGCGGAATATAATCCTCCCATTCAGTTTCAGGAATATCTTTCTTCTTATATAAAATTTCTATAAGCTTCCATGCAACCGCTGCCCCGCAAAGCTTTTTAAAAGGATATCCGCAATCTGCCTGTTTCGGATTTACCACTGCCACCGCCGGCGGAATTATATATTTACGGCCTTCATCCGTATCATTATACGGTATATCGTGATGATCTGTTATAACAACCGTCATTCCCAAAGTACATGCATATTCAATCTGTGCATATGCCGCAATACCATTATCACAGGTAACTATTGTATCAACGCCGTCATCGTAAGCCTCTTTAATAAGTGCTTCATTAATCCCGTAGCCGTCCTTTATTCTATGCGGTATTCTTCCGTCCACCCATGCGCCGCATCTTTTCAGTGCATTAATCAGAATGTAAATCGAAGTAACTCCATCTATATCATAATCACCTATTACCCTGATTCTCTTCCCCTGCTCTATCTTCTGCAGAATTATTTCAGCAGCCTTATTACTATCTTTCATAAGTTCTGCCTTATGAAGCCGATGAAGTCCTCCATGTAAATACTCATTAAGTGCTTCGTCTCCTTCAATATCCCGATTACGAATTATCCTTGCCGTAACCGGACTTATTCCAAATTTTCCTGCCATTTCATTAAAAGGAGCCTTTTTAGCATAAATATACCATTGTTTCATATCTTCCACTCTCTCAAAAAAAGCTGCTGCAAGTGCTATTAAACATTTGCAACAGCCATAAATCTTCTAACAAACCAAATCCGGATCACTAGATAACAGCATCAATCTTAAGTCCCTTCTCCTTTGAAAGGTCTACATAATCCTCGCCAATACGCACAACCGGTCTTGAAAGATTCTGCTTGTTAATCATAATAACCTCGCCTTCCCTTCCATCGCTTAAACGTACTGCACTATGATTATATGTAGATGCAATCTTACTTAAGAAAGTCATTATGTAAGAAGCATCATATAATTGCAGTCCATCATCCTCAAACTTTCTGATTACCTCAAACGGACAGATAGCATCCCTGTATGCCCTTCCTGCAGTCATCGCATCATATACGTCTGCAATGGCTACAACCTTAGAATACTTTGAAACCTTATCTTCCTTAAGCTTCGAAGGATATCCGCTTCCATCACATCTCTCATGATGATTAAGCGCAACCTCGCAAATCCTCTCATCCATTCCTGCATTCTTAAGAATCTTATAGCCCTTAAATGCATGCTCTCTTACAATTCGGTATTCATCACTTGTAAGCTTATCCGGCTTATTAAGAATAGCCTGGGATATCTCAAGCTTGCCTACATCATGCAAAAGTCCTGCCACAAGCAAAAGCTCCTGCTCTTCCTTCGAAAAGCCAAGCCAGCGTCCAAGCATAACTGACACAATAGACACATTAAGTGAATGCGTAAGCACCGTATCTGACATCTCACGCATGTTATGGAACATGTCCATAAAACTGTATTTATCCTCTTTCCTAAAGAATAAATCACATTCGTTAGATACAATATTCACTATATCTTCCTGCTTAATCTCACCATCAGTAAGCTTTTCCATAACACCATCAAGCTGTCTTGTGACCTGTGAAAATTCCTTCTGAAATTCTTTATACTCTTCACTCTTCTTAATAATGGCCGACAACTTCTCATCCTCTGCTGAAATATCAGCCTCTGTCTCCATAACAGTAACGGTCGGAATAGAATAAAAATTAAGCTTAGCCAATAATCGTTCTGACAAAATAGAATGCTTTGCAAGTATAAGCTGACCATTAAGTGAATAAATATCATCCGCAACTATCATGCCCACTGTTAAATCTCTTGTTCTTAAACGCTTCTTAGTCATATGTTCCCCCAGATTTAAATATTGTAAAAATTAAACTTCGTACAAAAATAAAACTCTATTATATATATCATATACTGTATCCGCAAAAAAAGCAAGGATTTTTACTATATATTCTTAATTCTTTCGATTGCTGCCAAAGTATTCTCATAGCTTCCAAATGCCGTCAATCTGAAATATCCTTCTCCACTTGGTCCAAAGCCTGAACCCGGTGTACCTACGATATTAACCTTCTCAAGAAGATAATCGAAAAACTCCCATGATGTCATCTTATCAGGTGTCTTTAACCAGATATAAGGAGCATTAACGCCGCCAAATGCTTCAAAACCTGCACCCTTCAAACCTTCACGGATAATTCTTGCATTATTCATATAATAAGCAATCTGTTCCCTGGTTTCTGCCTTGCCTGCTTCAGAATATACAGCCTCACCTGCTCTCTGAATAATATATGGCGCACCGTTAAACTTTGTACCATGTCTTCTTGCCCATAAAGCATTAAGTGATACTTCACCACACTTAAGCTCCTTCGGAACTATTGTAAAGCCCAGTCTTGTACCTGTAAAGCCTGCATTCTTTGAAAAGCTTCTGATTTCAATCGCACACGCCTTTGCCCCTTCACACTCATAAATCGTATGTGGAACATCTTCCTCTGAAATATATGCTTCATAGGCTGCATCATAAATAATAACCGCTCCAACCTTAAGTGCATAATCAACCCATTTCTGAAGCTCTCCCTTTGTAATTGTCGAACCCGTAGGATTATTAGGGAAACACAGATAAATCATATCAGGTGTTTCCTCTGGAAGCTCCGGCACAAAATTATTATCTGCTGTACATGGCATATAAATAACATTGCTCCATCTTTCCTTATCTGCAATATATTCTCCGGTTCTTCCTGCCATAACATTAGAATCAACATATACAGGATATACAGGGTCGCAAACTGCTATTCTGTTATTATTGCCGAAGATTTCACCGATATTGCCGGAATCACTTTTAGCTCCGTCACTTACAAAAACCTCATCAGCTGCAATATCTACACCTCTTGCCTTATAATCATTCTCAACTATTGCATTTCTAAGAAACTCATAGCCAAGATCCGGTGCATAACCATGAAAGGAATCAGCACTTCCCATCTCATCAACAGCCTTATGCATGGCTTCAACAACTGAAGGAGCAAGCGGCAGCGTAACATCACCAATACCAAGGCGGATAATCTTCTTATCCGGATTAGCCGCAGTAAAAGCGTTAACCTTCTTTGCAATTGTTGAGAAAAGATAGCTTCCCGGCAATTTTAAATAATTCTCATTAATCTGAAACATCAATATGTCCTCCTAAGTTTTTATCGTTTATTCGTTACTATTCACAGCAGGAACCTCCATATACCATGCGTAACGCTTATTCAATATCAAATTCTCGTGAAATAACCATTCTTACCTGTTCCATGAATTCCTCATTATACTCGATTTCTCCATTATCCATAAGTATGGCAGCACCATATATGAGCGAACGCACAATATACTGCTTTCGCATTCTCGTCTTATACTGCATATTAACAGACTTACAGTATCTTCCTATTATTTCGTTGGTAACATCACTTATCGCTGTTTTGGCTTTTTTGAAATCCTCATCCAAATCCACATCCTTAAGCATAATAACGGAACGAAAATGCGGATTATCCAGTAAAAACCTTATATATGCCACACAAATCTCTATTATAAGCTCCTTAAGGCCACCTTCATTAGTAACTATAATCTGGTGAAGTATTCCCTGCCACTCTTCATTAATGTAGCTTATTATCTCCATAAGAAATTCATTCTTATCCGCAAAATGCTTGTAAGGAGCGGCACAGGATACACCGCATGCATTAGCAATTCTTCTCATTGAGAAATTCTGTATACCATTTTCTTCTATCTCTCCGATTCCCGCAAGAATCAGCTTAAGCTTCATAGGGGAGCGTTTAGACCGTTCCACCATACATCACTTTCCTTTCGAATTATCGCTCTGCAGCCATGAAAAATATCGAAAGTGTTCCCGGTCCTGAATGCGTGCCTATAACCGGTCCTACATAATTTATTACCACTTTCTCAATTCCTGCCTCACTCTTAATTTTTTCTGCCAGCGCCTCCGCCTCATCAAAGCAGTCACCATGACTGATAAAAACAATACTCTTATCTGTTATAGTATTCTTAAGTGCATCTACAAGACTATTTATGGAAGCCTTTCGCCCGCGCACCTTTTCAACAACTATAAGCCTTCCTTCATTATCAACATGCATAACCGGCTTTATATTAAGCATCGTTCCAAAAATTGCCGCAACTGCCGATACTCTTCCGCCGCGTTTAAGATGATTAAGATCATCAACCGTAAACCAATGAGCCATATGCAATTTATTTTCTTCAATAAATGCGTATACCTCCTCAATAGAAGCTCCTGCCTGTTTCTTTTTAACTGCCAGATATACCAAAAGCCCCTGTCCCATGGAAGCTGCCAGCGTATCAGAGGTAAGCACCTTCCTCTCAGGATATTTATCCCTAAGCTCTGCTGCAGCAATAGAGGCGGCACTATACGTTCCACTAAGCGCAGAAGAAAATCCCAAATACAGAACATCCTTACCTTCCAAAAAATACTTTTCCATCTCAGCCGCAAAATCAAATACATTAACCGCTGAGGTCTTCCCCAGACTTCCTGCCCTAAGCAGCGCATAATAATCCGGAAAGCTTATATCTCTGCCGTCCAGATAATTCTTATAAGTCTTATCTTCAACCAAAACCGATAATGGTAATACAGATATTCCCAGCTCCTTTGCAAGTCCGGCAGGCAAATCACAGCAGGAATCTGTCATAATAACATAATCTCTCATACAATCACCATTCTCCTAACCAACTTATATACCATCTATAAT
>CAZBHM010000090.1:0-8057 GCA_964491975.1 uncultured Lachnospiraceae bacterium
TACCCCAGTAACGGTTACGTGAAATAGCCCAGTCCTGTACATTTTCAAGCCAGTCACCAAAACGTCCCTTACCGATAGATTCCGGTATCCAGTTAATTGTATTATTATTGCGGACCAAATCATCCTTAACAGCCGTCATCTTAATATACCATGACTCTCTTGCATAGTAGATAAGCGGTGTATCACATCTCCAGCAGTGAGGATAGCTGTGCTCGAACTTAGGGGCTGCAAAAAGAAGTCCCTTT
Source organism: uncultured Lachnospiraceae bacterium (assembly GCA_964491975.1). Classification (GTDB taxonomy): domain Bacteria; phylum Bacillota; class Clostridia; order Lachnospirales; family Lachnospiraceae; genus SIG300. The sequence continues at coordinate 246 of CAZBHM010000090.1, forward strand.
TTCTCAAGGTCTTCAAGCACAAGCGGGTCAGCCTTTTTAACAAACACACCTGCATAAGCAGTTTCCTTTGTCATCTCACCCTTGCCGTCTACAAGCTGTACAAACGGAAGGTCATAATTACGGCCAACCTTGGCATCATCTTCACCGAAAGCCGGTGCGATATGAACTACTCCGGTACCATCAGAAAGTGTTACATAGGTGTCACATGTGACATAAAATGCCTTCTTACCCTGCTTTGCAATAGTTTCATTTGCAAAGTCAAATAAAGGCTCATATTCTTTGTATTCAAGGTCTTTACCGGTATAATGTTCAAGAATCTCTGCACCCTCGCCAAGTACCTTTTCCACAAGTGCCTCTGCCATATAATAAGTATAACCATCCGTTGCCTTAACCTTGACATATGACTCCACCGGATTCATACAAAGAGCCACATTAGAAGGAAGTGTCCATGGTGTTGTTGTCCATGCAAGAATATATGCATCCTCGCCTGTAACCTTAAATCTTACAATGGCCGAACGCTCTTTTACATCCTTATAACCCTGAGCAACCTCCTGTGCTGAAAGCGGGGTTCCACATCTTGGACAATATGGCACAATCTTAAAGCCTTTGTATAAAAGATTCTTATTCCAGATTTCCTTAAGAGCCCACCACTCTGATTCAATATAATCATCATGGTAAGTTACATAAGGATTATCCATGTCTGCCCAGAATCCAACCGTACCTGAGAAATCCTCCCACATACCCTTATACTTCCACACGCTTTCCTTACATTTGTCAATAAAAGGCTCAAGTCCATATGCTTCAATCTGTTCCTTGCCATCAAGCTTAAGTAACTTCTCAACCTCAATCTCAACCGGAAGACCATGTGTATCCCAGCCCGCTTTTCTTGGAACCATATAACCCTTCATTGTACGGTATCTCGGAATCATATCCTTAATTACTCTTGTAAGCACATGTCCGATATGCGGCTTACCATTAGCTGTTGGCGGTCCATCATAAAATGTATATGTCTCGCCTTCCTTCCTGGCATCCATACTCTTCTCAAAAATATTATTATCCTGCCAGAATTTTAAAACCTTTTTCTCACGCTGTACAAAATTCAAATCTGTTGAAACTTTTTCGTACATAATCTTCCTCCTTAAAATAATGAAGGCCCCCGTCCGTAAAAGGACGAAGGCCAAATCTTAGCTAAACCACCTGTTACTGCATACATAACATATGCGCTCCCTATAACGGTGGAAAACCGTCAGAATCTACTTGCATGTGCCGCTTTGGTCGGCTGCTGTACATACTTTTGTTCCTGAAGCTTGGGAGTGATTTTCAGAAAAATTCTACTTATACCGGGCTTACACCAACTCCGGCTCGCTGTGACTTTCAAATTAAACCTACTCTCTCCGTCAACGCATTTCCATAATGGCTACATTATAAACATTTTACGCATCTTTGTCAAGTAAAACCTGCCCATTTGCCTGCTACTTGGCAACAATTCAGCCACGCTCCGCCCTTTTAGCCTTACTCTTATTGGCATACATATTACGGTCTGCCGCATCAAATAATGTCCTCAGCGTACACCCGCTATAATCAGTCGAAATCGCATAGCCGTAAGCATAGCTTATCGGTATCACATTTTCAGTACTGTTAAAAAATACAACGCTTTCATGAAGCTCCTCAAGCGTGCTTATAATAACATCTTCCCTGATATTATAAAGCACCATCATAAATTCATCTCCGCCGCATCTGCCAATAAAGTCGGTTGTGTGTGCAACATCCCTTAGTCTTGCAGCAAAATCTGCAATCAGACGGTCACCTACCGAATGCCCCATCGTGTCATTGGTAAGCTTCAGATTGTTAATATCAAATACCACGCATGCAGTCGGCACTGTAATAAATGCCAGATTACCAAGAAGCGCTTCACACCTGTTTTTATTCTGAAGCCCTGTATGAGTATCAATATAAGCCTTCTTTCCAAGAAGTGCATTCTGTTTGCGCATACGCATGGCAGAAACTGACTGTTCAATTATCATAAAAATCAACAATAGCATGTCAGTCGCCGAAAGGACCTCTATAAGCTGAATGTGTCCGGCAATCTCATCAGAATACACTTCGGCCGCTGATACTGTTGCATCTGCAAGCATGAAATATTCTTCACTCATCTTAAGCAGCTTTTCTCTTTCAACATCACTTCCGGCATTATTTCTTACCTGTTCAATCTGGTCTTTAAGCTGCTGCCAGTAAATAATCAGCTCATCAAGGCTGTCCTGATATGTATCGTTATTAAGACTTATAAGTCCATAACAATCATCACCGTACTTTAATCCGTTGGTTATATTATCAAGGCTTACTTTAAGCTCTTCATTAAATTCTCCTGACATCTCAAGCTTAACAAGTCTCTGTGTTGCGCCACGCACAATACCCGCATAATTAACAACCCTGGCCGTTCCCTTAAGCTTGCCTATCTGTACCATCATTATTACAACAAGTACTATAAGAACAACTATAAATATGCTTCTGAATATCGCCAAAATGGCACTCAGGCTCTGACGTTCCTCATTTTCTGCTTTATCCATAACAATCACCCCTGCGACTATCGTATCTTTAATCTTTTATCCGGTCAGAATACAATAACAGACTATCATCTTTTATTATACTCCTAACTCCCAGTATTTTCAAGCGCATTTATTGCTTTTTGGATATCGCAGCTTTTGCATCAGTCATTGATTATTTTTCCTGCTCCCACACAAATTCCGTAAGTCTCTTTATACAGATTCCATCACCTCTATCCATATATCCCGGCAGCTTATTATTCTCTCTGTCATACAATGCCCTTACAATGTCTGTATCATTACCAGTTTCCTCTACAATATATTCTGTTCCATCCGGCACTGCAATTTCTTTCGGAAGCTCAGATGAAATACAGCTAACACGCGAAATTTCCTTATTATCCGCACTCATAAAAATAAGTGTTGACTTTTTGGTGGGATCCACCATACTTACTGATACGGATATCGTACCACTGTAAATATCTTTAAATCCATCCGCATCTGCTGCTAACGTACGGGTTGATGTACCTTCCATCTTATATGTAAAACCCATACTGCTTACTGCCATAGACGAACCATTTACCGCATACACCTCGCCCTCTGCCGTTTTATATACGGGATTAATCTCAAGAACCAAATCCTTATCTGCCACAAAAAGCTCGCAAAGAAGCTCAATGGTGTGCTCATTATATGTGTCGCTGTCACTTACTTTTATATTCTGTCTGGTCCATGCAAGCGGTTCATCAAAGCACTGGCTTGAATACGAGCTGCCTTTAGAAGTTTTATCATATATTGCAATATATTTAACTCCTTCCACACCCTCAAATTCGTAATCCTTAACAATCTCCCTGCTTTCATCCGAATCCCCGACAGCTATAAATTCAGTTTGCGCAGGTTTTGCATACAGACGACCACTTTCATCATTTATCTGCATATAGTCCGTTGTTATGAATATGCCCACAAGCTTATCCTCTTCTGACGCACTAACAGTAACCGGAGGCTTTGCAAGCTTACAGCCTGCCAGATTCATAACCATAAAGCTCATTAAAACCATATTTCCCAACAGTCTTCTAATCTTCATCTTCCTTATCCTCCAAAACTCCATCGAATTTTAAAATGTCACCAACCTCACACTGGAGATAATAACAGATTTTGTTGATAGTACCAAATCTTACACCCTTCGCTTTGCCGCTTCTTAAAATAGATAAATTTGCCTCTGTTATTCCAACCAGTGCGCACAGTTGCTTAGAAGTCATACCTCTTTCCCTAAGCACTTCATCAAGGCATACCTGTATTGCCATATGCACCTCCTATATAAAGCTGTCGTTATCTTCCTTAAGCTTCTTATTTTTCCTAATATACATCGACATAAGAAGTGTAACTACCAAAAATGCGATCTGTTCCGCCGGAATAATAACTGTCGTCTTAACTGAATTAATTCCCGGTGCTGCCATCAGCCAGACAATATTAACTGTCACACTGCCTAAGATTGTAATGATAAGCGCAAACAAGGATATCCTTGAAAGTCTGCCCGCTGCATTTAAAGCTTCATCCGAATGTTCATCCACACCAAGCTCCCGAAAGAGTCCAAAAAGCGCAAACATCACAAATACATTTAATACATATGGCACTATCTCCATCAGATATATCAGACTTATCACACTTACATTGAACACGCTAAACCTGTCAATAGCTTTAAGCAGCCCCAGAGCCTCCACATACTGTGGAAGAACCTCACCTAAAATTATGCACACATACATAATATTCATAAACCACATAAGCGGAGCAAGGCATTTCTTAAACTCTCGAAGCTGTAGCTTAACAAGCTTTCTAATCATACAAATAAGAAAATATCCTACAATCACCGAGTATATGCATGCTCCAAATATGCTTGCATTCATAAGTGTTCCTACATCGCCAAAAATTACAGGTATCATTGTCGGATTAATCATAAGATAAAGTGTTCCAAACAAAAGTACACTAAGAACCGGTAAGAGCATATCCTCTGCCTGTAAATGCTTTTTCTTAATAAATACCAGTCTTATAATTACCGGACTAAGCGATATAAGCACATAGATTACTATTGCAATCACATTGCCCACTTCTGTACCAAGCGAAAGACTCCGAAGCATATTGCCAAGCCATTCAAACGGAAAACCTAATATCCACTTTTGCATAAGCACCTCCAAAATTATTGTTTTTCGATAATTACTAATTTCAATATAACACGCAAATTATCGTTTGTCAATAATTTTGTTCGCTATTAATAGTTACATACACACATCCAGCTTTCTCACGTCAAAACCAATCTCATCCTTATATACCCGCAGCACAAATGGAAATCTGTTATATTTTATGCACATATTAAAATCTTCTTCAGGATATACATCCTGCATGTCCGCCCTGAAAAAATGCTCGCCGCCATCAAACTTAAGTGCTGCAATTCTTTCTTCAATATCAACAAGCTCGCTGCCGCAAAGAATGCTCTTAATATACTCTCCACAAAGCTCATCTTCCTTTGCCGGCCGAATGCCCGCATTGCCCATACAGACAATTGATACCGTCTGTGGATTTTTCGCAAGAATGTATTCAGCAACCGCCCTGGCATTAACAAGACTTCCGGTAATAATCTCATCCGCACCACTGGCATTAACTATTCCCTGAGTACCCGCACTTGTAGTATGTATGATGGTTTTTCCCACCACACACTTCTTAGGAATGGTTGACGGTGAATTGCCAAAATCAAATCCCTCACATTTCCTTCCGCCACGCTCCCCGACAAGCACGCTGTCTGATATCAGACTTTTTAACCTGAACGCCTCCTCTACCGTACCCACCGGCCGTATCCTTGCCACACCCATATCCTCAAGATAACATTCAAGTGAAAATGCCCTGAATACATCTATTATAACCGTAAGACCTTCTGCCTTTTTTGCTCCTTCAATAAGACTATATATATTTACATTCAATTTCTTTACGCCTCCATTTTATCAACTTCCATATCCTGTTCTGCAAATGCCGCTTTATAAGCATCGCGCTTCTTTGTCGTTAGTATAACTCATTTCTTTTTAAATTACAACAACGGTATCAAAGTCAGCGTTATTACAGCATAAAATTCATTAAGTACAGGAACATTCCCAAAAACGTCCGTGACAAAATCCGTAAACCTGTGCTATACTATTGTAAGCAAGCTTTAATGGAGGTTAGACATGACAAGAAAAGAACTTAATGAAATAAAGAAGCAGTTCAGTGATGAGAACTGCACAATTACCCGCATCTGCGGCTGTTACGTGGATGGTGACAAGGAAATTAAGGCAACCTTTAAGGAAGCCTTTCTCTCCATGGAGGAAGAGGAACGTTTCAAATATTACGAGATTTTTAAAAAAACCTTATCCGGAACTCCCGGACGTAACCAGCTTACACTCACATTTCCAATGGAGCAGGAACTTAGCGGCGGAACCCAGGAATTTTTATATAAGCTTTTAAAAAGTGAGCTCAAAGAAGACGGCATGCTTGATACATTTTATGCAAATGTTATTGAGCACTATCAGTACACCGGTAATTTCCTTATACTTCTTATAAGAGCCGCATATGATATTCCCGGCAAATCAAAAGACAATATAACAATGGATGATGCTTCAGATGAAGTGTATGAACACATTTTATGCTCCATCTGCCCTGTTAACCTTTCAAAGCCGGGCTTAAGCTACGATGCCGAAGGTAATATTTTCCGCAACCGCATTCAGGACTGGATAGTCGAACAGCCTCAGACTGGTTTTCTGTTTCCTTCATTCAGTGACCGTCAAAGCGATATACATAGCATACAGTATTATACCAAAAATACTGAAAATCCTAATGAAAGCTTTGTCAATTTCTTTATCGGCTGCCAGCTTCCTCTCTCTGCAGAAACGCAGAAGGAAACTTTTCAGGCACTTGTCGCAGATACACTTGGCAATGACTGTGAATATTCAGTCGTCAAAAACATTCATGAACGCCTGACTGAAATGCTTGATGAACACAAAGATGAACCCGAACCCTTAACACTTGACAAAGAAGGTGTGAAAAAGCTTTTTGCCGAAAGCGGCGTTGATAATGAAAAACTCGAAGTCTTTGACCATACGTTTGAAGCCACGATAGAAGACGAAAGAACCGAGCTCCTTGCAATTAATATTGCAAACACACGCTCATTTGAAGTTAAAACCCCGGACGTACTTATAAAGGTCAGTCCCGAGCATGCGCATCTTGTAGAGACCATGACCATCGAGGGCAGAAAATGTCTGGTAATCGAAATGGGTGAAAATGTAGAAGTTAACGGCATAACCGTATCATAGGAGGATTTATGAAAATAACAGTTCTTATTGAGAACACCCTGCCGGCGGATTATGAGCCGGCAGGAGCAGCGACAGCAGCTGACGTTTCCGGCACTCATGCCGCTATCGGCTGCTTCCGCTGCCATCACTCTGACAAACTAAAATGCGAACATGGTCTCAGCCTGCTAATCGAATATGACGGCAGAAAATATTTACTGGATGCCGGCAGCAGTTCAGCTTTTCTTGATAATGCCAAAATACTTGGTATATCACTTGAAGATATAGATACCTGCATACTGTCACATGGACATTACGACCATTCCGGCGGCTTTTTTGAATTTCTTAACCGCAATGCAGCACATGCCACAGTTTATGCTATGAAAAGTGCTACTAACCGCTACTATTCTGCGAAGGGCGGCATGCATGAAATAGGTATTCCACGACAGGTTACTGACTGCCATGCAGACCGAAGCTTCCAGTTTATAAATGCTATATACCCCCTTGCTCCCAACGTATATCTTATCCCCCACTCCACCAAAGGACTTGAAGCCATCGGCAGGCGTGCGGAACTTTTTAAAGAGCATGAAGGCAGTCTCGTTCCTGATGATTTTAAGCATGAGCTAAGCCTCGTCTTTGACACCGACATGGGACTTATCATATTTAACAGCTGTTCGCACGCAGGAATTGTAAATATACTCAATGAAGTAAAATCTGCACTTCCGGGAAGCAATTTGTATGCCTTTGTCGGCGGACTTCACATGGAGGGCAAAAAAGACGGCCGAAGCTTCTGTACCTTTAGCGAAACTGAAATTAAGGAAATTGCCGATACACTTAACAACCTGGGGATTCAGATGCTGTTCACCGGACATTGTACCGGCAACGATGGGTTTTTGCTTCTTAAAAAATATCTTGGCAGCAAAGTAGTTAGTCTGACCAGCGGAATGCGCATAGAACTGTTAACA
>CAZBHM010000091.1:0-8024 GCA_964491975.1 uncultured Lachnospiraceae bacterium
AGCTAATATAGATATAGGTATTTTAGTTGACATACAATTAGGAGGTATTACATAATGAAAACAGTTAAAATTTCTCTGAACTCTATCGACAAAGTAAAATCATTCGTTAACGATATTGCTCGTTTCGATGTTGATTTCGACCTTGTATCAGGCAGATACGTCATTGATGCCAAGTCAATCATGGGTATATTCAGCCTTGATCTTTCAAAGCCAATTGACTTAAACATTCATGCCGAGGATGACGCTGCTGATATTATGAGCGCGCTCGACAAGTATATTGTTTAATATAATGATTTTAAGTGCCACGGTGTTAACACCGTGGCATTTTTTATCTACAGTCAACTGTCTCTACCGTATCTATGGCAATCCTTATAAGCTCATCCATCTTTTCTCCAAGCTTCGCCTCAGACTTCTGTATAATATGAAGCAGCGGCTTTGTAACCGGATGCTTCGCAACAAAAATCGTACAGCAGTCCTCAAATGGCAGAATTGATGTCTCATATGTTCCGATTTTTTCTGAAATATCTATAATATCCTGCTTGTCAAAGCCTATAAGCGGTCTGAATACAGGCATAGTACAAACCTCATTAGTAGTATAAAGACTCTGGATTGTCTGGCTTGCAACCTGGCCCAGGCTCTCACCTGTAATAAGTGCCATACAGCCACTCTTATTAGCAAGCTCTTCTGCAATCTTCATCATATACCTTCTCATGATAATCGTAAGCTGCTCATGTGGTGCATTCTCATAAATATAAAGCTGCGGGTCAGTAAAATTAACAATATTAAGTTTAATCGGTCCTGCATATTTTGCCACCTGACATGCAAGATCCACAACCTTCTGCTTTGCCCTCTCACTTGTATATGGCGGCGCATGAAAATATGTTGCCTCAAGCTCCACACCACGCTTTGCAATCATATAGCCTGCAACCGGGCTGTCAATTCCGCCGGACAAAAGAAGCATTGCCTTGCCATTGGTTCCGATGGGCATTCCTCCGCATCCCGGTATTATTTCTGAATAAATGCTAATCTTATTACGAATTTCAATATTAAGAAGTACGTCCGGCTTATGCACATCTACTGTCATGGTCGGAACCGCTTCAAGAATCTTCTCACCCATAGCCGCATCAATCTCCATGGAGGTAAGCGGATAATTCTTACGTGCACGTCTTGCATGTACTTTAAATGTAAGCTTTCTGTCACCATATACTTTCTTCATATACTCTATAATGAAAGCTGCAAGCTTATCAAAGCCTTCATCCTCAACCTGCACCATAGGGCATATGCCAACTATGCCAAATACCTTTTTAAGTGCTTCCACTGCTTCTTCATAATCAAAATCTGATACTGCATCAACGTAAATTCTTCCCTGCTCCTTTGAAACATTAAATTCACCCTCTACATCTTTAAGCGCGAACTGAATCTGTCTTACAAGAGCATCCTCGAATATATATCTGTTCTTTCCTTTAACGCCGATTTCACCATATTTAATCAAAAAAGCTTTAAACATTCCTTTACTCCTTTCCGCTATTTACGAACAAATCGTCTAAGCATTGGTAATTCTTTATTAAGCACCAAAAGGCACTTATCTATCTCTTCTTCCGTGCTAAATTCGCACATGCTGAATCTTATCGCCGAATCCATCCTTGAAGCATCTGCCCCCATCGCCTTAAGTGTCGGGCTCATATTTTGCTTATGCGTAGAGCATGCAGAACCCGCAGATACGCATATGCCTTCCCTTGCAAAGACATTAAGAAGCACCTCGCTTCTGACACCAAGAAAGCTTGCATTAACAATATGCGGTGCCCCATCCCTTACATCAGGACCATTTATATAAACGTCAGGAATTTCCTTAAGCCCACTTATAAGCCTTTCCTTAAGCGAATAAAGCTTTTCCTGTTTTTCTTCGAAATCATTATATATCATCTTTGCCGCAAGCGCAAGTCCCGCAATTCCCGGAACATTATCCGTACCCGAGCGAAGTCCGTTCTGCTGCCCGCCGCCGAAAAGTATAGGTTTTATTTTTACTTTGTCACCAACATAAAGAAACCCTGCACCTTTAGGTCCATGAATCTTATGGGCACTTACTGACAACAAATCTATACCCATTCTTTTAGGATAAATCTTATATTTTCCAAAGCCCTGTACCGCATCCACGTGAAAAAGCGCTTTGGGAGCCTTCTCTTTAATAAGCGTGCTTATCTTCTCCACAGGTGCAACCGCACCCACCTCATTATTAACAAGCATTATAGAGACAAGTATTGTATCCTCGCAAAGAAGCTCCTCAAGCTTTAAAAGATTTACGGTTGCATCCGCCGCATTAACCGGAAGCCTGCTTAATCTGTAGCCAAGCTCCTCAAGATGCTTTGCAGTCTCTGAAACCGCCGGATGTTCAATATCTGAGATAATAATATGATTACCGGCTCTTTTATTGGCTTCGGCCACTCCCATAAGTGCGATATTGTCCGATTCTGTTCCGCCTGATGTAAAAAGTATTTCTTTATCAGTACACTTAAGAAGCTTAGATAATATTGCCTTCGCTTCCTTAATATAATTTTCTGCTTTTATTCCCTTTGCATGTCTTGATGAAGGATTACCGTAATCCTCCGTCATTATTCTGCACATAAGCTTAGCAACCTCAGGGTACACCCTTGTAGTTGCTGAATTATCAAGATATATCAAATCATCCATCTGCCAATATCTGTCCCTTTCACCTAAAGTCATATCCTAAGCACCTAAATGTAACATTCAAGCTAACCGCGAACATGGCTGAAATGTTACCACTAAATCAATCCTCAAGCTGATATACCATGGCAGAAAGCACCATAAGTCCTGCCGTCTCAGTCCTAAGTATTCTCCTGCCAAGTGTAACCGGCACAATTCCATATTCCTTTGAAAGCTCAACCTCTTTTTCTTCAAAGCCGCCTTCCGGTCCGATAAATACTGCTACCTTCATTCCGGGCTTAATGCTGCTTATAAGCTCTCTTGTATCCTTCATCGACTTGTCTGCACACTCATAAGGTATAAGCTTTACATCAAAATCTTCTACGAACTTAACTGCATCCTGAAAACGCATTACATTTGCAACCTTCGGAATTTCATTACGCCCGCTTTGCTTGGCTGCGCTCTCTGCTATGCTCTGCCAGCGTTTAAGCTTAGCCTCCGCTTTCTTTTCATCAAGCTTAACCACACACCTTTTGGTATCTACAGGAATTATTCCGGCTACTCCAAGTTCAACGGCCTTCTGTATGATAAGCTCCATCTTGTCACTCTTTGGCAGTCCCTGAAAAAGATAAATTTCTGCGCCAAGCTTTGCACTGCTCTTCTCTGCGCCAATAACCTCAGCCACCACTTCGTCCTTTTCGCACATGACAATGCGACAGTAATAGTCATTGTCACAACCATCACTGACGCATATTTCTTCACCTTTTTTCATTCTGAGTACATTCTTTATATGGTTAACATCATTTCCCACAATCCGCACTGTATTTCCGACAACCTGCTCCGGCTGCACAAAAAAATGATACACTATTATTTCCTCCTTGCGATTACGGATACCCATTCACCCTGATACTCAGTGCCAATAATCTCAAGATTCTCATTGGCATTAATCGCATCAACCACTGCCTGCTCCTTCATATCGATGATACCCGAAGAAATAAATATCGCACCGGGCTTTAAGAAAAGGTGTACTATCTTCTGAATTGGTATAATAATGTCTGCCAGGATATTGGCTACCACTATATCATATTCTCCAAGTCCGATTTCTTTCCTTAATGCTTCGTCATCTATAACATTGCCGATATATACCTTAAACTGCTCCTCAGTAATACCATTTGCCTCCATATTCTCATTGGCTGCACAGATTGCATTCGGGTCAAGGTCAGTACCGACTGCACTCTTTACACCAAGCTTAAGTGCTATAATTGACAAAATACCGCTGCCGGTTCCAAGGTCAAGAAGCTTAGTCTCAGGTGTAACATATTTCCTAAGTCCCTTTATGCAAAGCTGTGTTGTCTCGTGCATTCCGGTTCCAAATGCCGTTCCCGGGTCAATCTGTACAAGAAGCTTGTCCTTATGCTCCTCGGGCACAGTCTCCCATGTCGGCTTAATAAGAATATCATCCACGACAAACGGCTTAAAATACTGCTTCCAGTTATTAATCCAGTCCTTATCCTCTGTTTCAGAACGCACGATGTTTCCACTTCCGACATTTACAAAAGTGCGAAGCTCTGAAAGCCCTTCTGCAACCCTGTTTAAAAGTTCTTCACTGTACTGCTCCGGCTCAAGATAAAAGCTTACCTTCGCAAGTCCCTCGTCCGGTGGAAGCTTGGGCAGAATATCCACGAACATTGCCTTGGTGTCAGCTTCCGAAAGCGGAATATTATCTTCTATCTCAATTCCTTCAATTCCAAGTTCTGAGAGCATGTCACCGATTAAATCTTCTGCTTCTGTTGTTGTATCGATTGTAAAACGAATCCATTTCATAATAATATTATCCCTCTATAGAATATTTTCTCATAAACATCTTGTAGTTTTCCTTAAAGGTCTCATTATCGCTCTTCTTGATATCATGCAGATACTCATGAGTTTCAAAGCTATTATGTGAAAGCTCGATAATTGCAACCGCCACATTAGAACAATGGTCTGCCACACGCTCAAGATTATTAAGCAAATCCGAAAGCACAAAGCCATGCTCTATTGTACAGTTGCCCTCCTGAAGTCGGCTAACATGATGAAGCTTAATAAGCTCCATAAGCTTGTCTATTACCTCTTCAAGCGGCTCTACCTTTACCGCAACATCGATATCGTTATTTGCAAATGCTGATACGGTTATTGAGATAATCTCATCAACCGCCTTTGCTACTACCGCAATCTCTCTTTTAGCCATATCGGAAAATACAATATTTTTCTCTTTAATTTCCTCTGCATTGTATACGAGATTAACCGCATGGTCACCAATTCTCTCAAAATCTCCGATTGTATGAAGAATCTTTGTAATTTTTCTTGAATCACTTGCAGAAAGTCCTTTACCTGAAAGTCTTACAAGAATTGTTCCAAGCTTATCCTCATAATTATCAAGTATCGTTTCTTTCTCAAGTACTTCCTTTGCAAGCTTCTCATCGTATTTATCAAGAAGTGATACAGCCTTGGTAATTACATCCTTTGCCGTTTCTGCCATCTTAACCGTATGCGCATTACATTCTTCTATCGCAATTGAAGGAGTTTTGAAAAGTCGTTCATCAATAAGCTCATATTCTTCCTTCTCGGCAGAATCCTTAACGATAAAGTTAGCCATCTTCTCAAGCCACTTCTGGAAAGGAAGAAGAAGTGCCGTTGTACATATGTTAAATACACTGTGACATGCAGCAATGCCCCACATATCAATTGGCGAGTTTATAATAGCCGGCTTAAATACCGCATCAACAACAACAAACAATATAAGGAATATCGTCGTACCAATAACATTAAAAAGAACATGAACTACTGCAACTCTCTTTGCATTCTTATTAACACCTATACTTGAAATAAGCGATGTAACACATGTACCAATATTCTGTCCCATAATAATGGGGAATGCAATACCATACGTAATATTGCCTGTTACTGACAATGCCTGAAGCATACCAACGGAGGCTGCTGAACTCTGAATTACGCCTGTTACCACAGCACCAACGATGACACCAAGAATAGGATTGGTAAATGCCGCCATAAGCTCAGCAAATCCCGGAATTTCCTCAAGACCTTCAACTGACTGGCTCATGAACTGCATACCTGTCATAAGAATCGCAAAGCCGACAAAAATAGTACCCATATCTCTCTTTTTGCGACTCTTTGATATCATTATAAAAAGGATACCTATAAGAGCAATAATCGGTGAAAAATTCTTAGGCTTAAGAAGCTCAAGGAAAAATAAATCACTTTCAATACCGGACATACCAAGAATCCATGCAGTAAGAGTTGTACCGATATTTGAACCCATAATTACACCAATAGTCTGTCCAAGCTGCATAATGCCCGAGTTAACAAGGCCTACCAGCATAACTGTCATCGCAGATGATGACTGAATCGCAATAGTGATTCCTGCACCGAGAATAAGGCTCTTAAGTGGGTTAGAGGTCATCTTCTTAAGAATCTTCTCAAGCTTGCCTCCGGCCATCTTCTCAAGTCCTGTTGACATTACATTCATACCATAAAGAAAGAATGCAAGACCGCCAAATAGTGTAAACACATCAAACAAATCCATAGTTTCCTCCGTTTCACACAGGAGGTATCATATGCATACCTCATTCTGTGTCAAATCCTCTTTTTCTTTTTGTTAAATGCCTGTTAAATTTGCATACAGCCTAAGTATAACACAAACCTTTCAAATTGAGAATACCATTTCTTAAAGATTTCAAAAAAAATCCCCCGCACATCAGGTGCAGGGGATAAAAGCAAAGCTTTATTTCTATTATTTTCCAAAAATCTTTTTTCGCTTTTCATGAGTTGGTGCATCTTCACTTTTTATGCCTTTCATTGCATCATCAAACCTGCGGAGTGCCTCCTTTTGTTCCTCATTAAGCTTCTCAGGTACCTGTACAACCAATGTGACATAATGGTCACCGCGCACATTTTTATTACGAAGAGACGGTACACCCTTGCCTCTTAAACGTATCTTAGCATCTGTCTGCGTACCAGGATTAACATCATATTCAACCTCGCCGTCAACAGTCTTAATACGAATTGTTCCTCCAAGTGCTGCAGTTATAAATGATATTGGCATTGTTGAAAAAATATTGGTATCCTGTCTCTGGAAAATCGGGCTTCTTGATACTGATACTTCTACAAGTATGTCGCCTCTTTCCCCGCCATTGGTTCCGGGCTCACCCTTGCCTCTGATTCTTATGCTCTGGCCATCATCAATTCCTGCCGGAACAGATACCTGAATTTTCTTCTTTGATGTAATATAGCCTGAACCATAACAGTCAGGACACTTTTCTTTAATTATGCTTCCGGTTCCGCCACATACCGAACAGGTTCTTACATTACGTACCGTTCCAAAAAGTGACTGCTGCTCATAAACCACCTGACCTTTGCCTTTACACTCATGGCAGGTCTCCTTGCTTGTTCCCGACTTCGCTCCTGAACCATTACACTTGGTACACGTATCCTTAAGATTAAGCTCAAGCTCCTTATCGACACCAAAAACAGCTTCTTCAAATGTAATTCTAACCGCAGCCCTTATATTGGCTCCACGCATCGGTCCATTGCCTGCTCTTCTGGTTCTGCTTCCGCCGCCAAAGAAATCGCCAAAAATGTCACCGAAGATGTCACCCATATCATTCATGTTAAATCCAAAACCGTCAAAGCCGGCTCCGCCGCCTGCCCCGCCACCTTCAAAAGCAGCATGACCAAACTGATCATACTGTCTTCTCTTGTCTGCATCGCTTAAGACTGCATATGCTTCTGAGGCCTCTTTAAATTTCGCCTCAGCCTCAGCATCACCCGGATTGGTATCCGGGTGATATTTTTTAGCAAGCTGACGATATGCCTTTTTAAGTGCCGCATCATCTGCATCCTTCGGCACACCAAGGACTTCATAATAATCTCTCTTATTAGCCATATCTGCTACTCCATATTTAATCTGTGTAAAACCTTGACATCATGATGAGCTTATACTTCTCTGTAATCTCCGTCCACTACATTATCATCTGCGCCTGATGATGCATAGCCGTTATCTGCTCCCATATCAGGACCTGCCTGTGCTCCGCCTGCTGCCTGCTGCTGAGCCTCATACATCTTTGTAAATACTGTCTGTGCGCTCTGCATAAGTGTTTCTCTTGCAGACTTTAATGCCTCAACATCTGCATCTGTCATGCTGTCAGGGTTAGTCTTCTCAACTAAATCCTTAAGTGCATCAAGGTCAGCCTGAACCTTAGCCCTGTCATCTGCTGAAACCTTGTCACCTACCTCGTCAAGTGCCTTCTGTGTCTGGAATACCATTGAATCTGCATCATTTCTTGTATCAATGGCTTCCTTTCTCT
>CAZBHM010000092.1:0-7999 GCA_964491975.1 uncultured Lachnospiraceae bacterium
GCAGGTGTTGCTCTTGGTATGTCACTTACTGCGCGTTCACTCGGCGAAGACGGTAACATTATCCGTAACATAGCTTTGTTTGCAGTACTCATATATGAGCTTGTTGGTCCTATGATGACAAAGATTGCCCTTACAAAGTCAGGGGATATCGTACCGAAGGCTGTGGCAGCGAATGCTTCTGTCAATAAGTCAGATGATGAAGATGATGATGAATAAAATATAAAAAATGTAAATGAAATACTATGATGATATTTACACTCCGCAGATAGAGGTTGAAATGGATTAGGTTGTACACCTGGGGCATATAAAAGAGTGATTTCTATGCTAAAAGCGATTAGTCTTGAGTTTGCATCCGATGTGATGGCAGAGGGAGAGGCTAAAGTAAACTTAATTATACTTATATAGAAAACAGGCTTCGGCGCTAAAGGCCGTTAGCCTGTTTTCTGTATGGGTGGCTGATAACCGTTTGTATCATTGGAATGTGTACCATTGGATTTGGTACAGGCTAATATAGACATCCTGTTACTATGTGTTAAAGAAGCTTCATGGCAAGGTTCCCTTTTCCGTCTGCTGTTGCATTTAGCGCAGCCACGCAGCCGTTTATCATGGTCATGCGTGGTGCGACATGTCCTACATCAGCATTAAAAATAACCGGACTGTCAGGAAGGGCACGTACAACGGCTTCCTCATAGGTCATGTCAAGTAAGGTCCCCGGAAAGCAGACTCTTCCGAAAATGAATGCCTTTGCATATTTAAACCATCCTGCAGCCTTCATGTGCCAGAGCGTATTGTAAACAGTCTCTGCGCGGAGTGCAAAGATATCGAAGTACCATATGAAGCCATCATCTTTATAGCGTTCAATAAAGCCTGAAGTATCCTCATAAGGAGTACCGATGATATCCGCAAGACATTCCATGCAGCCACCGATTAAACGTCCCGTGGCATTTATATTATTGGTATTAAGAAGCTCCCAGAAAACAGGCTCGGTATATATACATTCCTCCATACTGTCATCTCTTTTGCCTTGATAAAACGGATAACTTTCCTGTTTTACCACGTTACCTTTCAATATGGAAAGACTGTTATAATGTGAGCGGTCAAGTTTGTTAAATCCGTAGCTGCCGCCGTTAAATCCGTATATTGTGGCAATGTCAAGCTTCGTTGTTATCGAATAAAGAAGGCTTGTCGGGTCAGAGTAGCCCTGAATCCACTTTGGGTTATTTTTAATTATATCGTAATCCACATATGGAAGCATGTCTATTAAGAAATCACCGCCTCTGGCGCATATTATTGCCTTGACATCAGGATTATTAAAAAGCTCCGCGAGTTCTTTTGCACGGATTTTGCCGGGGCTGCTTACAACACCGGGAAGGCGTGAATTGGCAGTTTCGATTACCTTAAAGCCGGCCTTTTTAAGCTGCTTTTCGGAAAGTTCCAACTCAAGAGCTTTTCCCTCATGGCATCCGCCACTTGGCGCGGTAATTCCTATAGTATCATTTTCTTTCAAAAAATCAGGATAAATCATAATATTCTCCTTTTATAAAAACGGTCTTTTGTCGAGTACAAGCTGTAATGGTCTTGAGGTACGTATATAGCCGGGAAGTGCCTCCTGGAGTACCGCAAGTGCGCATACAACGGCAAAAAGTGTATTAAGGTCATTAAGTCGTTCATCGGTTGCGGGATTAAGCTTAAGAAGCTGGTTAATCAGTCCGTCAGCAATTTCCTTTAATATAGTCTGGGATTCATCAAAAAGGCTGCCTGCTGCCGTGCGGCGCACAAGTCTTGCAAGCAGATATGAAAAATCAATATCAGGCCAGCCAAATTCCCTGGAAAAATCTATACATGCCCCGTCATGGTAAGCTTTTATGCATGTGCTAAGCAGTTCCTTGGGATAAGGAAGAGCACGACGGGCATATTCGTAGTTAAATACATAATGAAAGGTGGAGGCAATGTAGTGAAATGCCGGAGCAGTGCCTTTGGTATCCTTTTTCCAAAGTCCGGTTTTGGGGTCTGCGTTCATGTCGAGCCATTCAAAATAATAGTCTTCAAATTCATCTGCGCCGATTCCGCCAAGAATCACTGAGGCATAGATGCCTGCACCAAGATGTGCGCCAAGCCAGGGCTCATCTGCCCAGTTTATTTTATCCATAAATTCGAAAATTCCCTCGCGGCTGGTCTGTGCCTTAAAGCCTTCGGCTTTGTATAAGGGCTTTGCATCCAGAAGGTTAAGTGCGCCGCAGAGAAATGCGGTAGTATGAGTGGCAAAGTTGCCGGGATTTTCAAAGAGTCCGGTATCCTTATTCTGGAAGCTCTGCAATACCCTGATGAATGCATCACGTTCATGAGAGTCTGTAGGCAGGGCATTGATTGTATATAAAATATTTACTGCGTTTGCGCTGCCATAGGGAGCAAGACCAAGGTTTCTGCTTCCTTTTTCATTCTGCGTTATAAATTGTGCGTATTCGCCGGGATTGCCGAGATTATGGCTTTTAACAATTTTTTTTACGTCGTTTATAAATGGTCTTAAATCGTACATAAATAGTCCTCCATACAATATTTAACCGAATAAAAGTTATCCGGCTGTTAGTAAAGTCGCCTTTATACAAGTACATCATGGCTTTAGGTTTATAATACTGTAGTTAATATTACTATATTACAATTGCAAAAGCAAGTATGGAAATTATAGCCGTTCCATGTTAGAATGTAGATAATTAAGAAATTAAGAAGAAGGCCGGTCTGACCGGCAGAAAGTGTAAAGAGGTATTTTAATGGAAGGATTATATTTGAAGATAAAAAACGGCTGTGGCGAGGTGATTGCTGCGGCAGCAGGAACAGAATATGTGAATCTGGTTTATAAGAATGAGTATCTGGAAGGTGATGCGATAGTATTTGGTACGGACAGGATTGATACATTTTATGTGATACAGCTTGATGATGCGCTTGGCAGTAATTTTGTTTATATAACTAAGAATGAATTGAATTTAAAGTGCCTTTTGGTGACAGAAAGACGGGATACTCGCCTAAGGCATTTAGCGGAAATATCCATTTGCTTACAGTGCGACAGGCAACAGCTGATGAAATCGGGGCATATAAGAATCTTTCATATAATGTTTATGACAGGCATGGCGATACAGGGTGTTTTCCACATGTTACGGCTAATGTTGAGACACGTAATGAGCCTGCATTTTTTGCAAGATGTGTTATTGACGGTGTAAGAGAGAATACTTCGCATGGAATATGGCCTTACTGTTCCTGGGGAATTGACAGGAGAGAGGATGCCATGATAGAGCTTCATTTCGGAAGGAAGATTAAGACGGATATGATGCTTATTACGATACGTGCTGATTTTCCGCATGACAGCTGGTGGGATGAGGCGAGACTTACATTTTCGGATGGCGAAGAGCTTGTGGTGGCGCTTAAGAAGACTAAAGAGCCGCAGAAGATATGTTATTCTCCGAGGGTAATTGACAGTGTGAGACTTGACGGACTGATTAAAAATAAGGAAGATGCATCTCCTTTTCCAGCGCTCAGCCAGTGGGAAGTGTATGGTGTGGAAGTGTAATATCAAAACCATGTAGGAGAATATACCAATGTTTGGGTCAATCCCTGATTCAATTCTCTGATGTCACGAATAACGTATAATCTTTGTGACCCGTGAGGCTGCCTTCGATGGACATCTATTTACACAATATAACTTGAAAATATTCAGTATAAATGTTATAGTTGGGATAAATGAAAAAGAGTGCTACTCTTGCAACACTCTTTAACATATAAATATAAAAATGAAGGGAGGAGAGCGGATAATAATTTATCGCTCGTATATGAAAAAAAATTAAAAAAGGTTTATCAACTTTATAAACCAAGTATATATTTTAAAGATGAAGAATTAATGTTTTTTATGTTAATGTTTTTTGAAACAAATGTTAACAAAATATGAACAGAAGTAAGGAGGATGAGTATGGTTAAGACTTACAAATGTCCGGGATGCGGCGCAGACATGAAATTTGATGCTAATGCAGACAAACTTAAATGCGAGTATTGTGAGACGGAGCTTTCAGTGAGTGAAGCAGAAACCCTTTACAATGTCAATCAAGAGGATATGGATAATGTTGACAGTGAGGATGTTGTAGATGAGACTGATGAGGCGGAAAGCTATGGAGACGCAGGGAATTTTATTAAATATAAATGTTCTACTTGTGGTGCAGAGCTTGTGACGGATGAACATACGGCTGCTACATGCTGCAGCTACTGTGGAAGTCCGAATCTTCTTTCGGAACGTCTTGAGGGTGAAAAGACACCTGCGAAGCTTATTCCCTTTAAAATAGACAGGCAAAAGGCAGAAAGTATTTATCGTGAATGGTGTAAGAAGGGGAAGCTTACTCCGAAGGAATTTACAAGTCAGAGTACCATTGAGAAGATGACTGCCATATATGTACCGTTCTGGCTTTACGATTATGGAGCAAATGCCAGAATCAGAGCCAATTGTACAAGGGTAAGGCATGCAAGGCGAGGCGATTATCAATATACATATACCGACCATTTCAGGGTTTACAGGGATGTGTCGGCAGAGTATTTAAAAATCCCGGCAGATGCATCTGAGAAAATGCCTGATGATATGATGGATAAATTAGAGCCGTTTGATTATAGTGAGCTTAAGGAATTTAAAATGCCGTATCTTTCAGGGTATCTGGCTGAAAAATATAACTATGGCAGCAATGAGCTTGCAAAGCGTGTGGAGCCAAGGGTATCCTCTTATATAATGAATGAGGGCAGAAATACTATTAACGGTTATGCAACCGTGGTTGTGGCAGGAAAAAATATTACACTTTCAAAGCGTGTGGCAAGTTATGTCATGCTTCCGGTGTGGATGCTTACGTACCGTTATAAGGGTAAGGAGTATATGTTTGCAATCAATGGTCAGACAGGAAAGCTTGTAGGAAACAGACCTGTGAGTGCAGGAAGATGTGTCGGCTGGTATTTTGGAATGCTTGCGGGATTTACGGCTGTTTTAACAATACTGGGAGGGCTTGTGTTATGAGGAAATTTGTAAGTATTCTGGCATTTATGTGTATTGTTATGGCGGGCTTGGGAAGTGTTATACTGCGGGCAGAGGCTTTTGAATATGTGGAAGGAAAGAGAGTCTATGACTATGCAGGCTTGTTTTCTGACAGTGAAAGCGCAAGGCTTGAGGAATACGCACTGTCAATAGAAAATGCTGCCCGCACGGAGTTTTATGTACTTACCATAAATGATGCAGAGGGCAAAAGCTCCATGGATTATGCTGATGATTTTGGCGATAATGGTGCATTTGGCTATGAGAAGAAATACGGAACATACATAGTCATGCTTATTGATATGGATAACAGGGAGGTCTATATATCAACCTCCGGGAATGCGATAGAGTATCTTAATGATTACAGAATAAATAAGACACTTGATGCGGTTTTTGAATATATGCCTGATGGTGAGTATTATAAGGCGGCAATGGCTTACCTTGAAACTGCATACAAATACATGACTACTGAACCGTCCCATGATTATAAAGAACCTGACTATTATGAGCCGATTGATGATACATATTATTATGATGACGGAACTTATGAAGAGGTTGGGATTGGTTCAATATTCGTATGCAGCCTTGGACTTTCTGCGATTGTAAGTGCTATAGTCCTGCTTGTAATGATTAGTGGGGCTAAAACAAAAATGGCAGCGGGAAGCAGAACCTACATGGGCAACAGTGGCTTAAGGATTAACAGGAAGGAAGATATTTTTACACATACTACTACTGTTAAACGTAAGATTCAGACTAATAATGGAAGCAGTGGCGGAGGCGGACACAGCAGTGTACACAGAAGTAGCGGTGGTCACAGTCACGGCGGAGGCGGACGCAAATTCTAAAAGACTTGCAAAATTTGAAAATTATGTTATCATAATATAAATAATATTTCGAGAGGAGATTTTACAATGTCAAATCCTATTGTAACAATTGAAATGGAAAATGGAGATGTAATGAAGGCAGAGCTTTATCCTGAAATTGCACCTAATACGGTTAATAATTTTATAAGCCTTGTTAAAAAGGGCTATTATGACGGCCTGATTTTTCATAGAGTAATCAGAGGCTTTATGATTCAGGGCGGATGTCCTGACGGTAATGGAATGGGCGGCCCGGGCTATGATATTAAGGGCGAATTTGCACAGAACGGTTTTAAGAATGACCTTAAGCATACCGAGGGTGTTCTTTCAATGGCAAGGGCAATGCATCCTGATTCAGCTGGTTCACAGTTTTTTATCATGCATAAGGATGCCCCGCACCTTGACGGTGCATATGCGGCATTTGGCAAGCTTACCTGTGGCATGGATGTAGTTGATAAGATTGCAGATGTACGTACTGATTATAATGACCGTCCGATGGTGGCACAGGTAATTAAGAGTATGACAGTGGATACATTTGGCGTGGATTATCCGGAACCTGAGAAATGCTAAAAAAGATATATTGTGTGTTTGACAGTGATATCTGCTGCTGTAAAAGTTCTTCATTTAGAAACTTTACAGAATATATAAAAAAGCATGATTTAGAACTTATAATGTGGCAGGGTGCTTCCGCGGAAGACCTGCCACAGGTTTTAGAAGGCGACGGTATTGTGATTACTGACAAAAGGCTTTCAGATAGAATTGTCAATGAATTGCCTGTACTTGGATATCAGCCTGAGAATGCAGACTATTTGCCGTATAAGTACATTTTTGAAGATTTTAATACGCTTGATTATGAGTATATTGAGGTTGTATATAAGCGTTTTCATGGGATACCGCTTGAAATTCTTACAACGAAGAGACTTATGGTGCGCGAAATAACCGTTGGTGATATAGACAGACTTTATGAAATATATAAAGAGCCCTCGATAACCTGTTATATGGAGGGACTTTATGAGGACCGCGCTAAGGAGGCAGAGTTTGTACAGAGCTATATAGACAACATGTATGCCTTTTATAATTATGGCATGTGGGGTGTGTGTGATAAAGAGACCGGCATGCTTATCGGAAGGGCGGGATTTAGTAACCGTGAATTTTGCGGGAGAGTATTTCTTGAGCTTGGATACATAATAGCGAAGGATTATCAGAGAAAGGGATATGCGACAGAGGTTTGTACGGCAATTATTAAATATGCTAAGGAAAAGCTTCTGGCAGATGCAGTTATATGTCTTATACATCCTGATAATATTGCTTCAAAAAGATTGGCAATTAAGCTTGGCTTTGAATATAATAATGATGTAACGGTAGGCGGTGAACCGCTTGAGTTATATGTACTGTTTTAGAGTAACAGTCTGGTTAGGCCAGACTGTTATTCTTCTATTTCGAATGCGTATTTAACAAATTCAATTGCTGCATCGAGGTGCTGCGTATTAGAGACAATCGCAAGACAGGGAGGTTCCTGGTAAAATACTTCACGGTCAAGGTGTGTGCCGCTTATATTGATGGCAAACGGATGGCTTACACCTTCATCATCTTCGGCATAAATAAGATATGGTTCAACAATTGCGTACAAATCAGCCGGCAAAATTGTTGATAAGTCATAAAACTGTGATTCTGAGGCCCCTGATTCAATGTATGTTGTATCGGTTACAAATACATCAATGGTTTTGGCGGCAAGCGCTGCGGCTACCTTCATACGTGAGGTGTAGGTTACATCTGAGGTGTTATATGAAATGTTATCCCACAAAAACATATAAGAAGAGTCAAATGTAAGTGTATCATGTTCTTTATCAATCTCCAGATATTCACCAAAGCCTTTGCTGATATAATCTTCTTCCCTGCCGGACATAATGCTGTTGACCACCGCACAGTGGAATATTTCTTCATACTTGATATTATTGTAGATAAGCTTCACCATTGACACTGTGAAAAATACTAGAAATACGGTAAGTATGATGTGTACCTTGTAATATTCCGGCAAAATTGTTGATAAGTCATAAAACTGTGATTCTGAGGCCCCTGATTCAAT
>CAZBHM010000093.1:0-7981 GCA_964491975.1 uncultured Lachnospiraceae bacterium
ACCATGGATCATAATGAATAACTATGTCCGCTCCCGTAAGATTAAGTCCCGTGCCTCCCGCCTTAAGCGATATAAGGAATACTTTGGTATCATCATTATTAAATTCCTCTGCAAGCTTTACCCTTGTCTGCTTAGGTGTATCACCCGTCAGGGTAAAATATGATATTCCTTCCGCATCAAATGCCCCGGCTATCCTTTCAAGCATACTCGTAAACTGTGAAAAAAGAAGTATTTTATGGCCTGACTCAACCGCCCCGCGTACAAGCTCCATACAAGTATCAAGCTTTGCTGAAGCTTCTTTATAATTCTCATAACAAAGGGCCGGGTCGCAGCAAATCTGACGAAGTCTCATAAGCTGTGCAAGCACGTGCATACGCTTTGTTGCAAACTCCGCCGCAGACAAGCCCATAATTTCATTCTTAAACTGAGTTACATTAGCAGCATAAAGCTTAAGCTGTTCTCCCGAAAGCTTTGAATATACGACTGCTTCCTGCTTTTCAGGAAGATCCTTAAGTACATCACTCTTAAGTCTCCTTAATACAAATGGCTTAATCATATTCTGAAGTCTTATAAGCGCAACCCTGTCCTCATCTTTAACTATGGGATTCTCTATTTCATTCCTAAATACTGCATACGAATACAAAAAGCCCGGCATAAGGTAATCAAATATACTCCAAAGCTCACTAAGCCTGTTTTCTATCGGTGTACCGGTAAGCGCAAACTTAACATCTGCCTTGATTTCCTTGACACTCTTAGCATTCTGCGTTGCCGGATTCTTAATAAACTGCGCTTCATCAATTACCTGATATGAAAATTCCATTTCCCTGTAAAAATCCATATCTCGTCTTAATGAATCATATGATGTAATAAAAATCTCCTTGTCAGCAGCACTTTCTATAAGCTCTTTTCTCTCCTGTGCACTGCCGCTTACAACAACAGTTGAAAACCCCGGCGCAAAACGTCGTATTTCATTATCCCAGTTATATACAAGTGAGGCCGGACATACTATAAGAGCAGGCTTTGACATCGTCTCATCAGACTTCTCCTTGCATGCAAGCAAGAAAGTAATAACCTGAAGCGTTTTACCAAGACCCATATCATCTGCCAGTATTCCGCCAAATCCATTCTGCGCAAGCGTCCTTAACCATCTGTAACCGGTACGCTGATATTTTCTAAGCGTATGCTTAAGAGAATCCGGCACTTCATAATCACTGTCAGCCATTTCCTTCATGCTTCTTATAAGCTGTCTTAAATTCTTATCACGTTCAAATCTTATATCACTTCCCTGTTCAATAAGACTTTCAAGATAGAGTGCACGATATTTAGGCACCGCAAGCTCTCCTGCAAAAAGCTTGTCAACATCCTTGTCACTAAGATTAAGACTGTCTGCAAGTTCCGTAATAACAGCAAGTGAATTTTCCTCAAGACGTACAAACTCACCATTTTTTAAGCGGTAATATTTTTTACGCTGCCTGTAACTTTCAAGCAGCCCCTTAAGCTCATCTTTATCAAAATTATCTATATTAAAATCAATCTCTAGCATTCCACTGCTTGTTCTTGCTCCGATATACGCCTTAGGTGCTGCAATAACCTTAACATTTTTAAAATTGTCAGCTATATATACATTGCCAAGCTCCATAAACATCGGAAGTCCTTCATCAAGAAGTCTGAAAATCTCTGACTCACGGCTTACAATCAATTTGCCTTCTTCATTGGCCGGCTGCTTAAAATAATTATCAACAATGCTTTTTATTTTATACTCACCCGGATAATCCCTCAATATGCCCACCGGAACGCTGCCGCCCTTAAACGGATTATAAGAAAAATCTCCATATGAAAATGTTTCTTCACAGACAACATTTCCTGCTTCATCAAGGTCAAAATGGAAATTCACCTCAAGATGACTGTTCGCCGATTCTTCACAGACATATGTTCCATCGTCAATCTCCACGAAACGTCGCAAATTTTTAATCATCTGCTCATAAAAAACCGGCATATCCCTTTTGCTTACACTGAAATTATCCTCCTTATAAGCCTCAAAACTCATCTTCGGAAGGATTTCCCTCATATTTTTGGTATATTCACCGTCACAAATATACAGATAGTCTCCCATAAACACATAAAGGTGCTTAAGTCCGGCGAATGCCCTTATTTCCTCACCCGGCTCTATTCTATAGCCGCCAAGCAATGTCTCCTTAATATGCATGGTAAGCTTTGGATTACTCCATACCATAAAATAATTCTTCTTAAACTTATCACCAAATTCAACTTCTATAATATCAGTGCCGCTGCTTACAAGCTTAAAAATATCCTCAACATAGCTTCTTTCAAGCTTAAGCTCTCTAAGCTTAAAATTATCCTTTGAACGATTAGGATTATTCTCGGCATATATCGAAATTTCCTCTTCTACAGCCTGTAACAAAAGCAAAAGAAGCGGTCTTGTTTCCTTATCAAATGCCCATATAGTATGCTTAAACATAAAGCTTTTACCGTATCCGGCCACTTCTTCCGACTTTATTCTGTTATAAAATTCCACCAAATCAGAAATAACAAATTCTTTGTCCTCACATCTTATTTTAAATGTAATTTTAAAGGTCGTGTCAGTAAAATTAAGCTTTGGTACAATGCTGGCACTGCCATACGAATCACGCATCATATCAAAAATACCGTTTTTAACATTCGCATCCATTATATCCTTCATAAATTTGGAGGTAGATGTCTTCATCGCCGTATTCTGATACAAATATCTGTAATATGCAAACGCCGTAGCTGCCTCATGCACACACAGGGTAAATTTGGTATTGCACGAACTACACTGATGTGAACTTATGCTTCCGTCACTGACTAAAAGCTTAGTCTCAATCCCGTTCTCCCCACTTTCATTCTTAATAATACCTTTTACCTCGGTGTCGCTTCTTCCAAAGCTCTTAACACCATCAAGAGTCACAAGATTATCCTCTGCCATACTCTTTCCCATTGAAAAAACATTTTCATTCGCTGTCTTACATCTTATACTGTCTAAAGTAAAGCTGCCCATTGTGCTCACCTCGTCCTTTTTATTATTCCACCCAAAGCAATATAATTATCCTTATAAAGAACCACTGCCTGTCCGGGAGTAATAGCTCTCTGCGGTTCATTAAACTCACATTTTATAATGCCGTCTTTCTCCTTTGTAACCCTGCATACTGCTCCCTTATGTGCATATCTTATCTTTGCCGTAAGTATAAGCCCATCCGCAGGTATATCATCCACACCCATATAATTTACGCTGTCCGCATAAAGTACACTCGAAAATACATCCTCATTGGTACCAATAAGCACTTCGTTAGTTTCAGGTCTTATTCCAACAACAAAGGCCGGCTGGCCAAGTGCTATTCCAAGCCCCTTTCGCTGGCCAACCGTATAGTGTATTATCCCCTTATGCCTTCCGATAACATTACCCTGCATATCCACAAAATTGCCGGATTCCGCACTTCTTCCGGTATATCTCTCAATAAAGCCTGCATAATCATTATCCGGTATAAAGCATATCTCCTGGCTGTCAGGCTTATCTGCCACTGATATCCCAATCTCTGCAGCAAGCTTACGTATTTCATCTTTTGTGTATTCGCCTACCGGCATAATGGTTTTGGAAAGCTGCTTCTGCGTAAGTCTGTATAACGCATAAGTCTGATCTTTAACTGCCGTAGGTGTTGTCATAAGCGAATACCTTCCCGAAGGAAGCTCTGTAACCCTGGCATAATGTCCGGTAGCCACCTTATCTGCACCGTACAGCTCTGCCGCGGACATAAGTGCCTCCCATTTTACACGGTTATTACAAATCATACACGGATTAGGCGTTCTGCCCAAAATATATTCTTCAGTAAAGTACCTCATAACATCATAATCGAATTTATCGGAAAAATCAACTATATGATGTTCAATTCCAAAATATTTTGCAACTGCGGCCGCCGAATCTTCCTCCTCTTTTCTTGCCACCGCAAGTGCTTCATCTGCTCCCGGTTTCCAGATTCTCATTGTCACCCCTACACATTCATACCCCTGCTTCTCAAGAAGATAAACGGCAACCGAAGAATCCACGCCTCCCGACAAACCGACTATAATTTTTTCTTTCATGTATATAAAACTCCTTTCTCATTCCATTCTCAGTACATAGTCCTTCCTGCGATTCTTGCCTGACCACTCTTTATAAAATCCTCATACTGAAATGATGCCGCTCTTAATCCGCCAACTGCTTCCTTAAGCGCATCTATTGTAATATCAAGTTCTTCCTTCGTTGTATTCCTTCCAATTGTAAACCTCACAGAGCCATTTGCCAACTCTGGTGCAAGACCGATTGCCATAAGCACATGTGACGGATTTTTTTCTCCGGTAGCACAGGCTGAGCCTGCCGAAACACATATACCTTTAGCATCAAGCATTATAAGGAGTGATTCACTTTCCACAAATCTGAAGCTTATATTAATATTATTGGCAAGACGCTCTTTACCATACGCTCCATTTAATTTCACATATGGAATTTCATTAATCACCCGCTTAATAAAATAATCCCTGAGACTGCGTTCTCTCGGTGTTTCAAGTATAAGTTCCGCTGCTGCAAGCTCAGCTGCCTTTGCCATACCGACAATAGCGGCAACATTCTCTGTTCCTGCCCTAAGCCTTCCCTCCTGCATTCCGCCATTCATAAAAGCACCCGAAAGCACACCTTCCCGTATATACAAAAAGCCTACGCCCTTCGGTCCATAAAACTTATGTCCACTCGCACTCATAAGATCTATCCCCATAAGCCTTACATCTACAGGCATATGGCAGTACGCCTGAACCGCATCCACATGCATCGGCACACCATGCCTGTGTGCAACCCTTGCAAGCTCGGCTATTGGCTGAATCGTTCCTATCTCATTATTAGCCATCATCACTGACACAAGCGCCGTATCCGGACGAATCGCACGTTCAAGCATGCGTGGATTAACCCTGCCTTTATCATCTGTCGGCAGATACGTAACTTCCACACCGGATTCCTCTAGAAATTTACATGAATTAAGAACCGCATGATGTTCGGCTTTATCAGTTATGATATGACACTTTTTGTTTTTTTTCAAGTACTCTCCTGCAATTCCCTTTATCGCCCAGTTATCGCTCTCTGTACCCCCTGAAGTAAAATATATCTCTTTATCAGAAGCATTAATTGTAGAAGCTATAAGCTTCCTGGCATTCTGCACTGCAGTCCTTGCATTTCTTCCTACAAGATATGCAGAAGACGGATTGCCAAAACATTCCGAAAAATATGGAAGCATAGCCTCGGTAACTTCCCCGCGTTGCGGCGTGGTCGCCGCATAATCCAAATAAATTACGGACTCCATTCTCTGCTCCTTTCCATTCTAAACCGTACAAGGCTGATTACGGCACGCTGCCTTACAGAGCTTTTTTTAACGAGCTCTGTAAAGCTCATTATATCATATTTTTGCCGGTTAAAGAATATCTTTTATTAATATTTTAACATTATATATGGTATTTATATGAAATTAAAAAATCCCCTCATTAAAGGAGCTATTTTACTTACTGCTGCCGGCCTCATAACCAGAATAATAGGTTTCTTCTATAGAATATTCCTGTCACGTACAATTGGTGCAGAAGGAATGGGATTATATCAGTTAATTTTTCCCATATACGGCATTGTCTTCTCATTAAGCATTGCGCCAATACAGACATCCATATCAAGATTTGTTGCAGCCGAAAAATCCGGCAGACATGCAGGCGGTGTAATCACCACCTTTGCAGCCGGACTTATATCTTCATTAATTATTACCACATTTCTTGCCTTTTTTGTATATATAAATGCGGATTGGATTTCATGTAACTTTATAAAAGAACCGCGTTGTGCTGATTTAGTCAAAATTTTAGCAGTCTCGTTGCCGCTTGGAAGCGTACACTCTTGCATAAATGGTTATTATTACGGAATCCAAAAAGCTGTTACGCCTTCCGTTTCCCAGCTTATAGAGCAAGTGACACGGGAGCTATTTTACTTACTGCTGCCGGCCTCATAACCAGAATAATAGGTTTCTTCTATAGAATATTCCTGTCACGTACAATTGGTGCAGAAGGAATGGGATTATATCAGTTAATTTTTCCCATATACGGCATTGTCTTCTCATTAAGCATTGCGCCAATACAGACATCCATATCAAGATTTGTTGCAGCCGAAAAATCCGGCAGACATGCAGGCGGTGTAATCACCACCTTTGCAGCCGGACTTATATCTTCATTAATTATTACCACATTTCTTGCCTTTTTTGTATATATAAATGCGGATTGGATTTCATGTAACTTTATAAAAGAACCGCGTTGTGCTGATTTAGTCAAAATTTTAGCAGTCTCGTTGCCGCTTGGAAGCGTACACTCTTGCATAAATGGTTATTATTACGGAATCCAAAAAGCTGTTACGCCTTCCGTTTCCCAGCTTATAGAGCAAGTGACACGGGTTATTGCCGTATACATACTTTCCTGTATATCTCTAAACAATACAGGTACAGTAACTCCTGCAGCCGCAGTATGCGGTCTGGTTATCGGTGATGCTGCCTCCATGATATATTGTATAGTTTCAATATCTCTTGATAAAAAGAACTTTGGTAAAATTTCCGGTTTCAAAAAACAGCTCAAAAATATTTTTAACTTTTCGGCCCCTCTTGCAATAAACAGGCTGCTGCTAAGTATTTTACACAGTATCGAATCCGTACTTATACCCATACAGTTACGGCTCTTTGGTATGTCCGACAGCAACGCCATAGGTCTGTTCGGCATTTTAACAGGTATGGCAATGCCTTTTATACAATTTCCATCTGCCGTTCCTAATGCCATAGCACTTATGCTGCTCCCTGAAGTTGCCGCTGCTGCTACTGATTCGGCAAACGAAAATTGCAATACCCTCAAAAACAGTAAATTAAGCCGTTCTTCAGCCTCCGGAATAGAATACAGCCTGCTGCTTGGAATACTGTGTACAGGTATTTTTCTTGTATACGGTAACGAAATGGGGATTGTCATCTTCAAAAACAACACCGCCGGAATATATATAAGCACCCTCTCCTGGCTTTGCCCTTTTATGTACCTTACCACAACCCTCGGAAGCATCCTTAACGGTCTCGGTGATACGGCCGCCTCATTCATTCACAATGTAATATCTGTACTAATAAGACTTGGCTTTGTATTTTTCCTTATTCCACAATATGGCATAATGGCATATCTTTGGGGAACCTTAATTTCACAACTTGCAATTACTATTCTGCATTACATGTCAGTACGAAAAAGGATTAGCCTTAGCTTTAATGCACTTCACATTATTATACTGCCGGTCTTAAGCCTTATAACATCAATAATCTTTACAAAAATAATTTCTATTTTACTTATAAAGATTGGCATTCCCATTCTTTTACTGCTACTAATCAAATGTGGTTCTACAGCCATTATCTATATCACTCTGCTATATTTATTTAAACTTTTTAATTCCGGTATACATAACAAAAAGCAGCCATAAACCGGCTGCTCTCTGCATATCACAAAAAGGTTAAAAATAATAAAACTAATCAAAATCAATCGGGGCGACAGGATTTGAACCTGCGACCTCTCGGTCCCTAACCGAACGCTCTACCAAGCTGAGCCACGCTCCGATAAGCTCCCCCTGTTGGACTTGAACCAACGACGCCCTGATTAACAGTCAGGTGCTCTACCGACTGAGCTAAGGAGGAATACTTTAAAACTGAATATTATTATAATAAATACGCAAAGAAATGTCAAGCACTTTCGCACATTTATCATAAGTCTATAGTAAGTCAGCCCATGCCCCCCCCCTAAACAGCCTGATTATGATTTCATAAACCAGACTGTCTAGCAGGTCATTGCCAAACCATTATACAATGTATGTTATATAATTAAGCTAACTTGCTCTTTGCAAGCTCTGCAAGCTTTGTAAAGCTCTCTGCATCAT
>CAZBHM010000094.1:0-7927 GCA_964491975.1 uncultured Lachnospiraceae bacterium
TTCATCATCACTTGCTGAGCTTAAGGCGCAGGCAGTAAGAAATGCAGACATACCTAAGGGTAAAGGAACAAAGCTTATAGCGCTGGCATGTTCAACAGGCGGACCTAAGACGTTACAGTCGATAATTCCTCTGTTAGATAAGAATATGAATGCGGGAATGGTGCTTGTCCAGCATATGCCTAAAGGATTTACGGCTACTTTGGCCAAACGGCTTGACAGCATGAGTGCTGTAACGGTTAAGGAAGCCGCTAATGGCGATATTGTAGAGAATGGATGTGTATATATTGCTCCGGGAGGTTATCAGATGAAGGTTAATCAGATAGCCGGAGGAAAATATAAAATCGAAATTACTGATGATCCGCCGAGGGATTCATTGAAACCCTGTGCAAACATCATGTATGAGTCGCTTGCCGGTTCAAAGGTTGATGAAATCGTATGTGTTGTGCTTACGGGTATGGGAGCAGACGGAACAGAGGGAATTCGAAAACTTAAACATAGTAATAAATTATATGTAATCGCGCAGGATGAAGAAACAAGTGTTGTTTATGGAATGCCAAAGGCTGTTGCAGCGGCCGGTCTTACTAATGAGATTGTTGCTTTACCGCAGATTGCAAATACTATAATGAAGAAAGTGGGTGTGCAGTAGCATGGATGTAAGTCAATATTTAGAGATTTTTATCGATGAAACAAAGGAACATTTACAGAGCCTTAATGAGCAGGTACTGATACTTGAGAAAGAGCCTGAGAATAAGGATACAATTAATGAAATTTTCAGGGCGGCGCATTCTTTAAAGGGTATGGCAGGAACCATGGGTTATAAGCGTATGCAGCGTCTTACACATGATATGGAGAATGTTTTCTCAGAAATCCGCGCTGAAAAGATTAAGGCAGATGACGTACTGGTAGATGTTGTATTCCAGTGTCTTGATGCTATAGAAGGGTATCTGAACGCCATAGTCGGAAGCGGTGATGAAGGCACTAATGATAATGAGCCTATTATCAGACAGCTTAATGATATTCTTGAGAGTGCAGGACAGGAAGGAAAGCCTTCTGCCAAAAAGGAAGAAAGTGAAGTATCAGCAGCAGAGCCTGCTTCACAGACTGTGGAAAGTGCAGCCACGGCAGATACGGCTAATAGTCAGGAGAAATTCCGTAATTACAGACTTACTGATTTTGAAACAAATGCAGCAAGGGCTGCTGTTAAGAAGGGCAGACATTTTTACGGTATAACAGTATATATTGAAGAAAGCTGCATCCTTAAATCAGCGAGAGCATTTCTCATTTTTAAAAATCTTGAGCCGCTTGGTGATGTAATACGTTCAGTACCTACGGTTCAGGATATTGAAGATGAAAAATTTGAACTTGATTTTAGTATGTTTATTATATCAGAGGCAGATATTGATGCAGTAAAGAATGCGATTCTTAATGTATCTGAGATTAAGGCTGCATATGTATCTGAGCTTAATGTTGAAGATTTCGCAACAGAAAGCGCTGTTTTAGGAGCAGCTAATGAAGTACAGGCTGAGACTGCAGAAGCTGCAGATACAGGTAAGACGACAGTTGCAGCATCCACAGCAGCTGCTGTGAGTAGTACGGCAGCATCCTCAGCAAAGAGCCAGGGAAGCTCAAAGCCGGTTGTTAACCGTTCAGTTCGTGTTGATATTGAGAAGCTTGATGTACTTATGAATCTTGTGAGTGAGCTTATTATTGCAAAGAATGGTATAGTTTCTGCATCAGCAGCAGAAGGCAGTGCAACATCACAGGGAGTCCGTGAGCAGGTTGAATACCTTGAGAATATTACAACTAATCTGCATGAGTCGGTTATGAAGGTTCGAATGGTACCGATTGAAAGCGTAGTAAGCAGATTCCCGAGAATGATAAGAGATTTAAGCAAGAAGCTTAATAAGAAGATGGAGCTTTACATGTCAGGTGAGGAGACAGAGCTTGACCGTACTGTTATAGATGAGATAGGTGATCCCCTCATGCATATTCTCCGTAATTCAGCAGACCATGGCCTTGAAAGTGCAGAGGTAAGAGCACAGAGAGGTAAGCCTGAAGTAGGCTCAATTTTCCTTGATGCATATCAGGATGGAAATAATGTAGTTATTGAAGTAAGAGATGACGGTAATGGTATTGATGTAGAGAAGGTTAAGAGAAAGGCTGTAGAGAAAGGCCTTGTTACTAAGGAACAGGCAGCTTTGCTTGATGATAAAGAAGCAGTTGAGCTTTTATTCAGACCAGGCTTTTCAACAGCAGAGAAGATTTCGGATGTGTCAGGACGAGGCGTTGGTCTTGATGTTGTTAAGAATAAGATTGAAGGTCTTGGCGGTTCAGTTGAAGCAAGTACCGTACTTGGTGAAGGCTCAACATTTACCATCAGACTTCCGCTTACACTTGCAATTATCCAGTCACTTATGGTTGTTGTCGGAACTGAGAAGTATGCTATTCCACTTAGCACTATTCAGACAATTGAAGATATTGCTGCTGATGACATTAAGCATGTAAGAGGCAAAGAGGTTATTACTTTAAGAGGAGAGGTTATTCCGATTATCCGCCTTAATGAAGTACTCGATATAGAGAGCACGAAGGATGCAGATCATAATGTGGCAGTTATTATCAGAAAGGGTGACAAGCAGGCAGGTCTTATTGTGGATGAGATGATTGGACAGCTTGAAATTGTTATCAAGTCTCTTGGTAAGTATATGACAGATTGCAAGCAGATTAGCGGTGCTACCATTCTTGGCGATGGTGAGGTTGCACTTATTCTCGATGCAAATGCATTATTATAAAAGGAGGTGCCCTGATGGATGACATTCAGAGATTAGACGGTACTGTTGATGCAGGCAGTACGGCAAAATACATAATTACAACAGTTGGTAAGGAGCAGTACGGCATAGATATCAGTTATATTGATAACATTGTGCGTATGCAGAGAATAACAAGAGTACCAAAGGTTCAGAGTTATTTTAAGGGAGTAATTAACTTAAGAGGTGTTGTTATTCCGGTTATGAGTCTTCGTTTGAGATTTGATTTACCGGAGATAGAAGATACCAATAATACAAGAATTATTATTATAAAGCCTGACAAGGTATCTCCGATGGGAATTATTGTTGATTCAGTACGAGAGGTTCTTGATATTGATGAAAATAATACCGCTAAGCCGGATACATCAGATGCGAGAATGCAGTATATTGCAACAATCGCTAAGCATGGTGATGAGCTTATCAGTATTTTGAACATTAATAATTTGGTGCAGGATAAGGAATAGAGGATTCCAAAAGGGGATTGCTGATGAAACTTGATAATATTAATGAAGTGCAGTTTGATATTCTTAAGGAAATAGGAAATATAGGTGCAGGTAATGCAACTACCGCGCTTGCCAAGCTGATTGATTCTAAGCTTGATATGAAGGTGCCGAATGTAAAAATGGTCGGATTTCAGGAGCTTGCAGCCATTATGGGCGATGAGGAACAGATAATGGTTGCAGTTCTTGTAAAGCTATCAGATGATATTGATGGTATGATGATGTTTGTTATGGATATGAAATCAGCCAGATATCTGATAAAGCAGATGCTTAAAGGCATGGGAATGGATATGGAATTTGAAGACAGTGAAGTACTTTCAGAGATGGAGCTGTCTGTTGTAAGTGAGCTGGGCAATATTATATCCGGTTCTTACCTTGCAGCACTATCGGGTCTTTTACAGCTGGTAATCAATATATCAGTGCCATATGTCAGTGTGGATATGGCGGGAGCTATACTTAGCGTTCCGGCGATTGAGTTTGGTAAGGTGGGAGATAAAGTGTTGTTGATTCAGACCAGATTTGGTGATGACGATGTTACAGGATACTTTATTCTTATTCCAGAAGAGGATTCATATACGAAAATGATGAAAGCACTTGGAATGTAGGAGAACAGAGTATGGGGAATATGTTAAAAGTTGGAATGGCAGACTGGAAGGTCTGTAATTCCCCGGATGCGTTGACTACGTTAGGACTCGGTTCATGTGTGGGTGTATGTATATATGACCCTGTCAGTAAGGTTGCCGGCATGGCTCATATCATGCTGCCTGACAGTACACAGATTCAGAAAGAATCAAATCGTGCAAAGTTTGCTGA
The DNA here is from genome assembly GCA_964491975.1 of uncultured Lachnospiraceae bacterium. Classification (GTDB taxonomy): domain Bacteria; phylum Bacillota; class Clostridia; order Lachnospirales; family Lachnospiraceae; genus SIG300. The sequence goes on from CAZBHM010000094.1 coordinate 4,118, forward strand.
TACCGGTATAGATGATACTGTTGAACAGATGAAGAAGATGGGCGCAGTAGGTAGCAGACTTGTTGCCAAGATAGCAGGGGGAGCACAGATGTTTGCTTTCTCTGCATCGGCAGGTGATTTGATGCGCATTGGTGATAGAAATGTTACTGCGGTAAAGGACAGGCTTAAAAAGCTTGGTATACCGGTACTTGCTGAAGACACAGGCCTTAATTACGGGCGTACCATAGAGTTTTTTTCAGAAGACGGGAAGCTTATTATTAAGTCTGTAGGCAAACCGAAGAAAGAATTGTAATGAGGAATGGCAGCTATGGAATTTTTGATTAACGCATTACCGGGGGTGTTGCCACTTATTGCTGCATTTATTGTATGTGTAATTTCTTTTGTACGTCGGTTCGCTATCGACAGGTTCGTAATAGTTTTTTCGGTGGCAGTTATATTGTTTTATATCATGGGTCTTGTTATCAGACGGATTCTGCGTAAACAGTATAACGAAGTCATGGAAGCGATTGCGGCAGCAGAAGAACTTTCAGCTGCGGAGAGCACATTGGAAGAAGAAACAAAAGAAGTGCAGCAGCAGTAATGATGGAGGTTGTTTATGACTGAAGCTGAAAAGGTTAAGTTATGGGAAGAGTACTCCAAGACACATAATCAGGATATAAGGGAGACACTTATTCTCGAATACGCACCGCTTGTCAAGATAATAGCAGGCAGGCTCAGTATGTATCTTGGTTATAATGTTGACTATGAGGATTTAGTCAGCTATGGTATTTTTGGACTTATAGATGCAATTGATAAATTTGATTATTATAAAGGCATCAAATTTGAAACATATGCAAGTCTCAGAATAAGAGGAGCGATTTTAGACCAGATACGTAAGATGGACTGGCTTTCCAGAACCATGCGTCAGAAGCAGAAGTCATGGGAGGCGGCGCTTAGAAAGCTTGAAAGCTCGCTTGGAAGGGCACCTACAGATGAAGAAATTGCGGCAGAGATGGAGATAAGTCTGGAAGAGCTTGGCAGCATAGAAGGACAGTCACTGGCTTCAGTAATGATTTCACTTGATGACTGTATGGAACAGGGAAAGGAAAACAGGGAGTTTATTCAGGAGAGTAACACGTTTTCCAATCCTGAACATGTAGTTGAGCAGGAGGAGCTTAAGGTTATTATATCCAAGGCTCTTGATACATTAACAGAGAAAGAAAGAAAAGTTGTAGTACTATATTATTATGAAGAACTTACTTTAAAAGAAATTAGCAGAATAATGGAGGTTTCAGAATCCAGGATTTCGCAGCTTCATACAAGAGGTTTACAGAAGCTTAAGGAACGCCTGGGCAATGCGTTTGGAGATTTATTTTCGTTTTAGAACATGGGAGAAGGTGAAAGCGTGGATAAAAGAGATGCATATTTTAGGTTTAGAACGGGTCCGGAAGGGACCTATTTGAAGATTTTTCCACCGGTAGGTGATGGAGCACCGATTAAAATAGAGGAGATAGTATCTTTTTGTCTTCGTAATCATATTAAAAGTTATAAGATGATGGCGGTTAATGAGGCTGTCAAAAACATGGGAAGCTCACCTATAGAAGTTCTTATGATGGATGAGAAAATTCCGCCGATATCAGAGACAGTTGAGGTCAAGATTTCAGGTGACAGAATGAGTGCCACATGTAAATTTTATCCGCCAAGTCTTGGCGGACATCTGACAGACAGAGCGAATGTTCTTGATGATATAAAAAGAGCAGGTGTAGTTTTTGGGGTTGATGAATCTGTTGTAGATAATTTTTTGAAAAATCGTGAATATTGTAAGGAATTTGTTATAGCAACGGGACGTTCAGTGGTAGAAGGTACTGATGCCGTACTTACATATCATTTTAATACAAAACCAAGTTACCGGCCGACTGAGAAGGAAGACGGTTCGGTAGATTTTCACAGTCTTAACTTTGTGAATAACGTGCATTCAGGCGATGTACTTGTAACACTTGAGCCTGCAAATTTTGGGCAGCCGGGTAAGGATGTAATGGGAGGAGCACTGCTTCCAAAGACTGTTAAGAATTATAAAATTCAGACTGGCAAGAACACAAAGCTGTCAGAGGATGGTCTCACCCTGTATGCAGCAGTTGACGGTCATGTAATTCTTGATATTGACGGAAAAGTAGTGGTTTCTAATGTTTTAGAGATAAAAGGTGATATTGATGCTTCGACCGGTGATATTGTATACGATGGAAGCGTTGTTGTAAGAGGTAATGTAAAAACAGGATATAAGATAGAAGCTACCGGGAATATAGATATTGATGGTGTAGTGGAAGGTGCTACGGTCATTTCGGGCGGTGATGTTGCGTTAAGAAGAGGCATTCAGGGGATGAACCGTGCTTATCTTAAGGCAGAGGGTAACCTTATGGCAAAATTTATTGAAAATGCGAAGGTTATTATAAGTGGCAACATTGAATCTGGTTCAATAATGAATAGTCAGGTAATTTCTAAAAATAATATATTTGTAAGAGGAAGAAAAGGTGTGCTTGTTGGCGGTAATGTTCGTGCGGGATTAGTTATAGATGCACAGAATATTGGTTCCGGTATGGGAAGTACCACGAAAATTGCAGTAGGAGTGGATGCAGAGACTCAGGACAGGATGAGGGTGCTTTATGAGGAACGGAAAGCCTTGAATGCAGAAGAATATAGAACAAGGCAGCTTTTAGAAGCACTTCAGACCAGACATAAGCAGGGAAAGCTTAGTAAGGAGCATGTGGCGAGTCTGCCGGCTACAGTTACAAAGTATTCAGAGTTAAAAGCACGCATAATGCAGATAGATAATGAACTTTTTGAATTGTCAGGGCAGGGACAGACAGATGCTGAACTTACAAGAATAAAAGTCCATGACAGAATTTATCCGGGTGTTTCAATTGAGATACAGGGAGAATTCGTGAATATTAATGACGAGTACAGATATTGTCAGTTTGTTAAGAAGGATGCGGAGATTAAGAGAATCTCGCTGTAGGGGGAATAAGTATGTCTATAAAGCCTTTGCTTAATAATGGTATGGTGCAGCGTAGTCAGGATATAAGTACAATTAAGCAGAATCAGGATTTAAGACCGCAGGTTGAACAGATGCATATCCAGAAGCAGCATGAAAAGGATGTTGACAGAACTGCAAGACAGATAGTCAAGAAGGAGAATGCAGCTGATTTTAAAGAAAATCGTCATGATGCAAGGGAGAAGACAAACGGAATATTTTTTGATATTCGAAAAAAGAATATCAGAGATAAAGAAAGTGATGATGATGACGATGGTGTAGTGATTGTCAGGGGTAATCAACATTTTGATATGAGGATGTAGGTAAAGACATGGATGCATTGTCAGTTTGTTTAATAGTAATAGGTATTGTAGTAATAGCTTTAAGCTGTTTTATATCGGATAAGGTTGCAGAGGAACGTATGAAACAGAAAGCAGAAGAAATTATTACGAGTGCCGAGTCACGGGAACTTATACGCCGACAGGCCAGTGAAACAGTAGAGAAAGTAATAGGAACACTGCCGGATGAAATTGCCGCCAGTGCTGAAAGAGAGCTTAGCAGGCTGGCTAATGAGAAAATTATGGCGGTGCACGATTATTCAGAGACAGTTATTGGAGAAATTAATAAGAGCCATAATGAAGTAATGTTTTTATATAGTATGCTGTCTGATAAGGATAAAGAGATTAAAAAGACAGTTTCAGAGCTTGACAGTTCATTGAAGAAAAATGCTAATGCAGTTAATAATGCTGCCATGGCTGATGATACCTTGGCCGGATATGATGTGACTTTGACAGATAAGACAT